>JANNSX010000483.1:0-58463 GCA_031403155.1 Hyphomicrobiaceae bacterium | reverse complement strand
AAAACGCCGTGACTGCGGCTCTTGCCCATTAACCTTTCGCTAACCCGACACAACTTAGCGTCCCCGCCTATCCGCCTGCGCGCCCAAGGGAGGCAAACCATGCTCGAACCATCGATTTTCATCCCGGTTGCCCTCTTGGCCCTCGGCGCGGCCTTCAATTTCTGGCGCGGCACGGTGCCGAACTGGCTGGTGCTGCCGATGCTGGCGGCGTTCCCGCTCTATGGGCTGTGGAGCGGCATGTCCTTCGGCGACATGGGCTGGCATGCGCTGGCCTTCGTCATCACTTTCGCGGTGGTCATCACGCTCTTCGCGCTCGGCCTCATGGGTGGCGGCGCAGGCAAACTGATTGCGGCGACCGCTCTTTGGCTACCGCCGGCCATGGTGATGTGGTTCCTGCTGCTCGCCGTCGGCCTCGGCGTCGCCTTCCTGGTCGCCGGCCAGTTCATGACGGCCGAGCGCGCGAAGGTCGTGGCCAGCCGCTTCGCCGGTGTCATCGCCATGGTGGGCGCGGCGTTCCTGGTGCTGCCGGGGGCGTAGCTCGCTGAAGTTGTCGCAGCCTACCCTACGATTTCGCTGCGCACGCCTCCTCGGCCTGCTTGAGCGCGGCGCTGACGCCCAAGAGCGAATAGACATCCGTCGTCTCGGTGCCCTTCTTGGAGGTGCCCTTGACGACGAGCTTGTCGCCCTTCCTGATCGCGTCGACGAACTTCTGCTCGTCTTCGCCGCTCTCGATGAAGGCCTTGTCCTCTTTCGGAAAGAGCTTGAACACGTCCGAGCCGATAGCGGCCGAGACCTCGGTTCCCTCCTTGATCGGATAGCCCAAGCGAATCATCACCTGGCCCTTCACCTTGTCGGCCGGCCAAAAGGAGATGTAGAGGAAGATGTCGCCGCGATTGACGGTCTTGGGCTCCGAATCCTTGGGCTGGGTGACAGCAAAGCAGGTGGTGTCCTTTTCGGCCTTGTGCTTGTAGGCCGACCAGTCCTTGTGCTTCTCGAGTAGCTCGGCGGTCTGCGCCGAGGCAGGGGCGGTGGACATAAGCGCGGCAAGCGCGATAGAAAGTGCGGCAGCTCTCAGCAGCATCGTCGTCCTCATTCAACCGTCCCGGCACGTCCCCTGGGCGTATCCGACGGCCCACCCTCGCCAACCGGCCGCTCCGCGAAGCGGCCGACGCTGCGGACCCGGTCATACATCACAATCGCGCCCGCCATGGCAACATTCACACAGAAGGCGGTCGGGATTTTGACGATGTAGTCGCAACGCGCGACCAGGCCCGGCGAAAGCGAGCCCCGCTCGGGGCCCAGCACGTATGCTGCGAGCAGAGGATGGCGGAAGCTCGGCAGATCAATGGCATCGTCGAGCAATTCGACGCCGACGAGCTTGCAGCCCTTGGGGAGGGCGAGCTCGGCGGAGGTCTGATAGTTGTAGATCGGCAGGTGGCCGGCCGCCTTGGACGTATCGGCGTAGGCCTCGGCCCGGCCGAGCGGGGAGCCGATGGTGAAAAAGAAACTCGCACCGAAGCCGTGGGCGGAGCGTACGAGATTGCCGAGGTTGAGCTGCTTTGAAATCCGCTCGGCGCCGATGGCGAAATAGCCGCGCATGTGTGTTGCCTGCCTTTGCCTCGGCCCCTCGGACCCCTTAAGAGGCTTGCTGAACAAGGAGGTCTCACATGCGCGCGGCACTCTGCAAGACCTTCGGCGGGGCGGAGCTCATCGAGGTGAGCGAGGTACCGGACCCCGAGCCCGGACCCGGCGAGGTGCTCGTCAAGGTCGAGGCCGCCGCCCTCAACTACTTCGACACGCTCACTATTCGCGACAAGTACCAGTTCAAGCCGAAGCTCCCCTTCGCACCCGCGGCCGAGATCGCTGGTCGCATCGAGCGGCTGGGACCTGGCGTCGCAGGCTTTGCCGTGGGCGAACGGGTCATGGGCTATCTCGGTTGGGGCGGGGCGGCCGAGAAGGCGGTCATCAAGGCCGAGAGCCTGGCCAAGCTGCCGGATGCGGTTTCGGCCGAGGTCGGCGCGGGGTTGTCGGTGACCTACGGCACGGCGATGCATGGACTGATCGACCGGGGCCAGCTCAAGGCCGGCGAAACCCTCGTGGTGCTCGGCGCTTCGGGCGGGGCGGGTCTCGCCGCCGTCGAGGTGGGCGCCCGGCTCGGCGCCCGCGTCATCGCCTGCGCCTCCTCGGCGGCCAAACTCGACGCGGCGAAGGCCCATGGCGCGTCCGAAGCGGTCGACTACGACAGGACCGACCTCAAGGCCGCCCTGAAGGAGCTCGGCGGGGCCAAAGGCATCGACGTCGTCTACGACTGCGTCGGCGGGCCTTATGCCGAGCCCGCCGTCCGCGCGCTCGGCTGGAACGGGCGGTTCCTGGTCGTCGGCTTCGCGGCGGGCGACATCCCGAAGCTGCCGCTCAATCTGCTGCTATTGAAGAGCGCGTCCGCCGTCGGCGTGTTCTGGGGTGCGTACCTCAAGCAGGTGCCGGGCGGGCACGCCGCGCACATGCGCCAGGTGCTCGATTGGGTGGCCGCGGGAGACATCAAACCCGCCATTCACGGCGTCTATCCACTGGAGCGGATCGCCGATGCGATGGGCGCCATCGAGCGCCGCGAGGCGATCGGCAAGGTCATCCTAAAACCTTGAGTGGCCCGGCCGCCCACCCCACTGGTCCGCCTCCGGTTGGCGTGCCAAACTTCAACTTGTCCCCGCTCAATCAGGATTACGTATCGCCATGAAGATCACGCGCATCACCGCCTATCAGGTCGACCTGCCGCTCAAGGAAGGCCGCTACTCCTGGTCGAACGACAATGCGGTCGACGTGTTCGATGCGACCGTCGTCGCCGTCGAGACGGATGCGGGGATCACCGGTTATGCCGAATGCACACCATTGGGCTCGGCTTATCTGCCGGCCTATGCGAAGGGCGTGCGTACGGGACTTCAGGAGATCGGACCAAGCGTCATCGGCCTCGATCCGCGCGAGCTGTCGGTGTTGAACCGTCAAATGGATTCGGCGCTGCGGGGCCATGCCTATGTGAAATCGCCGATCGACATCGCCTGCTGGGACATCCTCGGCAAGGCGAGCGGGCTGCCGGTCGTGACGCTGCTCGGCGGCAAGCAGATGGCGGACGTCAAGCTCTACCGCGCCATCAGCCAGGAGGCGCCCGAAACGATGGCCAAGAAGATCTCGGGCTATCGCAATGAGGGCTACACGAAGTTCCAACTCAAGGCCGGCGGCAACGCCGACGACGATGTGGCGCGCATCCGCGCCTGCCGCGCCGTGCTCGAGCCGGGCGACGTGCTGATCGCCGACAGCAATACCGGCTGGACGATGCACGAAGCGGCCCGCGTCGTAAACGCCGTGCATGATGTCGATGTCTATATCGAGCAGCCCTGCCGGACTTACGAAGAGTGCCTGACCATCCGCCGCCGCACGGCCCTCCCCTTCGTGCTGGATGAGAACATCGACGGCATCGAGACGTTGCTGCGCGCCATCGGCGATCACGCCATGGACGTGATCAATCTCAAGATCTCCAAGGTCGGCGGGCTGACGAAGGCGAAGCAAATGCGCGATCTCTGCGTCAGCGCCGGCGTCGCCATGACGATCGAGGACACCTGGGGCGGTGACATCGTGACCGCGACGATCGCGGCGCTCGCGCAGTCGACACCGGAAGAGTTCCTATTCTCGGCGACTGACTTCAACAGCTACGGCACCAAGGACATCGCCACCGGTGCGCCCAAGCGCCAGGACGGCAAGATGCGTTGCTCGGATGCGCCCGGCCTCGGCATCGAGCCGATCATGAAGGCGTTGGGGAAGCCGGTGCTCGTGGTGGGATGAACGAAGATCGCTAGAGTGCTTCCGGAAAAGTGCGAAGCGGTTTTCCGGCAAGAAGCACGACAAACCAAGGAATAAGGGTGTTGGAGTGATTCAACGAAAACGGAAACACCCTAGAGTTGACCGATTTCCGAGTGTGCCGCTCTCGACCCCCTCCCCCTTCCAGGGGGAGGCAATGCCGGTCTCAGCGATTGCCGGATAGATCGCTCAGCGATCAGGACTCATCTCAAGGCGCCAAGTGGTGGTTGTCAGCGGAACTCGAAACGAATGGCCCGTGAACACGAGGTTTATCACTCCCTCCCCCTGAAAGGGGGAGGGATGGGGAGGGGGTCGCCCTCAATGCGAGCATCGACTTCCTCCAGTATTTTTCCAACAACGGCGTCGAGACTGGCAATCACATCACCAGTCCAAAATCTCAGCACGAGGATTGCTTGGCTGGCGAGCCAAGCGTCACGCTCGATGTCGCGACGGCGCCCACTCGCGGTATCGTGGTGCTCGCCGTCGACCTCGATGGCAATCCTCAGTTCCGGACAATAGAAGTCGAGCGTGAAACGACCGATCGGATGCTGTCGCCTAAACTTGACGCCCGACAGCTCGCGTCTGCTGAGCGCTTGCCAGAGCTTCGTCTCGCAGGCCGTCATGCGTCTCCTCAGGCCCTGCGCACGCTTTGTCTGCGTCCGCGTTCGATGAAATCGCGAAGCACCCGTTGTTCCAGTGCGGTCCTGACGATTGTCATCCAAACCGATCAACTCCGACCTGCCTGCGTGCCTCGACATGGGCCTCGATGTACCAACCTGCATCAACCCCTACCCAGATGACACCCCGTCTTGCGCTTGCCCAAAAGATACTCGTCGATCAGTTGCCGGTAGCGAACAGGACCGAAGCTCGGGAAGTGGCCGCCGTGGACGATTGAAACATCGAGGGAGCGGAGACGCTCGAGGGTTTCGACATAGGTCTCGATGTTCGAATGGTAGGTATCGTCGATGAGCGGGCCGTCGTAGATGATGTCGCCGGAGAGGAAGATGCCGGTTGCCGCTTCGTAGAGACCGATGCCGCCTGGAGAATGGCCGGGCGTGTGAACCACCTGAAATGTTCGGTCGCCGAGGTCGATGGTGTCGCCCTCCAACAGGAGCCGGCCGGCCGGGGCGGGTTTGATCGCATAGCGCGAGGTCTCCCAACCCCCGGGCGCAGCAATGAACATCTCCTCGGTCGCGTATTTGTCGGCGAGCGTCCATTCGTTCCGGGGATCGGCGAGGAACTTTGCTTCGGCGGCGTGCACGGCGCGATCGGGGAACTCGTGATGCGAGCCGATGTGATCGAAATGCGTGTGGCTCGCAACGGCCAGCAGCGGCCGGCCGGCGACGAGCGGCACATTCGCCTTCAACCTGAAATGACCAAGTCCGCTGTCGAACAGCAGATCGCGATCCTGGCCGGCGACATGCCAGATGTTGCAGCGGAAGAAGGGTTTGATCCATGGCTCGTGGATGAGCGTGAGGCCATGGGCAACGGCCATGCATTCGTACCAGTCGCGCTCTGGAATTGGCTCGTTCATGACGCCTCCGGATAGACGAGTAGCGCTCCGACTTTGGCCGCGAGCGGCACACGCGGCCCCTCTTCGACGGGCACTTCGGCACCAACCCGCACGATGGCCGGGATAGGCGCCACGTCAGGACCGATGTCGCCGAGAACGCGCTTGCTCGCACCTTGGAACACCACCTCGCGAACCCGGATCAGGCCGAGCGATACCATCCCGTCTTCTGGCACGCCGAGCACGAGGCCTTCGGGCCGGACGGCGATCTTGACCTCAGTCCCGACGGTCTGCGGCGCCGCGATCGGCAAGTCACCACCGGCCCATTCCACACGATCCGCACCGGCGACTCGTCCCGACAGTACAGTCACTTCACCCATGAAGCCTGCCGTGAAGAGCGTGGCCGGCCGGGCATAGACGCGCTCCGCCGGTCCCATGTCCTCGATCCGCCCCTTGTTCATGACGACGAGCGTGTCGGCCAGCGCCATCGCTTCCTCCTGGTCGTGCGTCACATGCACGAAGGTGGTGCCGACGCGCTTCTGCAAGAGCTTCAGCTCGTCCTGCATCTGGCGGCGGAGCTTCAGGTCGAGCGCGCCCAGAGGCTCGTCGAGCAGCAGCACCTTGGGCTCGACGACGAGGGCGCGAGCGAGCGCCACGCGCTGGCGCTGGCCGCCCGAGAGCTGATGGGGCTTGCGATCGAAGGTCGCCTCGAGACCGACGAGCCGCAGAGCGTCCCTGGCTTTGGCATCCCGCTCCGCCCGCGCAACTCCACGCATGCGCAAGCCAAAGCCGACATTGGCCCCGACCGGCATGTGCGGAAACAGCGCGTAGTCCTGGAAGACCGTGGTCGTAGGGCGGCGTGCCGGCGGCAGGCCCGACATGCTCTCGCCATCGATCGACACGTCGCCTTCGTCGGGAACGAGAAATCCGCCGATGACATTGAGCAGCGTCGTCTTGCCCGAGCCGGAGGGGCCGAGTAGCACGGTGAAGGCGCCGCGCGGGATGTCGAGCGAGACACGGTCGAGCGCCGCCTCGCCCGCGAAGCGCTTGACGACCGAGCTAATCCTGACGAGGGGCGCGCTCATCGCCGCTTCCTCAGTACCGTCATCTCCAGCAGCAGGACGAGCACGATCGAAACCAGGAACACGAGCGAGCCGACGGCATTGGTCTTCGGATTGAGACCGGAGCGCAACAGCGACCAGATCTCGACCGGCAACGTCGTCTCGAAGCGCGTCAGCAAGAAGGCGATGACGAACTCGTCCCAGGAGAAGGTCATGGAGAGGAAGAAGGCGGCGAAGAGCGCCGGCCAGAGCATCGGCGCAGTGACGAGCCCGACCACCTGCCATTCCCGCGCGCCGAGGTCGCGGGCCGCACGCTCGATGTTGGCCTGCTCGGCGCCCATCTGGGCATAGAGGATGGCGAAGCACAGCGGCATGTTGATGACGACATGGCCGATGCCGGCGGCGAGCAGCGACTTCGGCAGGCCGATCGCATTGAAGACGATCAGCAGCCCCATGCCGATTACGAGATAGCTCACCGAGAGCGGCGCGGCGATCAGCGCGCGCATGGCCTTGGAGGCCGGCAGCGTGAAGCGCGCAATCCCATAGGCCGCCAGAAAACCGAGCACCACTGCCACAGCAGAAGAAAGTACGCCAACGAGCAGCGAGTTCACCAGACCCGAAATGAGACGCTGATCGGAGAGCACAGCAGCGTACCATTTGAGCGAAGGGCCCGTGAACGGCGGCACCGGGAACAGGGTCGCCTGGAAGGAGAAGAGCACGAGCACCGCCACAGGCAGGAAAATGAAAACATAAACGGCGAGCGCGTAAAGCCCGGCGAGGCCATCGAGAAGGCGGTGCATGCTCACCTCCGCTCGAGCGTCAGCCAGCGGGCACAGGCGAGATAGGCGAGTGTTACCACGAGCATAAGGATGATCGACAAGGCGGCGGCCATCGGCAGGTCGCCGCGGCGGCCGATCTGCATCATGATGAGTTGGGGGAGCAGGAGCTCGTTGTTGCCGCCCAGGATCGCCGGCGTGATGTAGTCGCCGATGGCGAGCACGAAGGTGAGGAAAGCGCCGACCATGATGCCCGGCAGCGTCAGCGGCAGGATCACATGCCAGAAGATGCGGAAAGGCCCGGCGCCGAGATCGGCGGCGGCGCGCGCGTAGCTCTTGGGCAGTTGCCGCAAGCTCGCGTAGATCGTCAGCGTCAGCAGCATGACGAAGAAGTGCACGAACCCCGTGATGGTCGCAAAGCGGGTATTGGCGAGTTGTACGGGCTCGCCGAGGATGCCGATTCCGGTGAGCGTCTGATTGACGACCCCCTTCTCCGCGAGCACCAGCAGCCACGCATAGGAGCGCACCACATAGGAGGTCCAGAAGGGCAGCACGGCGAGTGCGAGCGCCAGCCGCTGCCAGCGCTCGGGCACCCGCTCGGCGATGATCCAGGCGAAGGGATAGGCGATGAGCACGGAAACGACGGTGACAATCAGCGTCACCTGCAGCGAGTTCCACAACGCTTGTGTCAGTGCCGGGTTGGCAAAAAAGTCGGCGTAGTTCGCCAGAGTGAGCGTGGTATCGACGCCCGCGGCGGTGAGCCGCCAGAAGCTCTCCAGCCCCATGACGAGGAATGGCAGGACGAAGAACAGCGCGGTAAAGGCGAGCGCGGGCCCAGCATAAACCCAGCCGAGGCGGCTCGCAACGGTCGACGGTTGAGCCATCCGATCCACCCATCCCGCTTCGTCGAGGAACTCCCTCTCCCCGCCGCACCTGAGCGCGGCGGGGAGAGGGTCGGCGCGGGGCCGCCCTTTCTCGGGCGGCTGCACGGGCAAGGTCCCCAAATCGCGTGTTGACCGCGCTTCAAAGCTGCTCACCCGAAGCTGGCCTGCCCCCCGGCTCGGCCTGCTTCCCGGCAACCGGATTGCGTTACGTCACTGCGCCTGCAGAACCTCGGTCCAGACGTCCTGCATCTTCTTGTCGAGATCGGCGTCGGGCGAGGGATAGGGTTGCGCGCGGGCGAGGAAGCCCGCCTGCTCGTCAAAGCGCAGGATCTTCTTCTGCGCGTCGTCGAGCGCGGCCTTCTTGCTCGCCGGCATCCCCCAATAGCAGGCGGACGTCGCAAGTCGCGCCTGGCCTTCCGGGCTCATGATGTATTGGATGAACTTCAGCGCATTCTCTTTGTTCTTGCTGGCGGAGAACATGGCGAGCGACTGGGACCAGAGAATGCCGCCCTCGGCGGGGATCGAGAAATCGAGCGCCGGGTTTTCCTTGGCGAGTCCCGCCGTCACCCACTCGCCGCCGCCGACGAGGATGTCGACCTCGCCGGTTGCGATGGCGGTCTGGCTCGCGACGACCTCGCCGACGAGCTTCGAATTGGCCTTGATCTTGAGCAGCACGTCCTTGATGGCCGGGAGGTCATCGGCCGTCAGCTCTGCCGTCTTCTTGCCGATGGCGAGTGCGGCCATGCCCATGACGGGGAGATAGTAGTCGTAGATCGCGACGCGGCCCTTGTACTTTTCATCCCACAGCGCCGACATCTTCTGCATGTCGGCGACATCGACCTTCGTGTTGTTGTAGGAGATCGTGTTGTAGCCGAATTTCTCGGTGATGCCGTAGCGCTTGCCGTCGATTTTGGTGGCGCTGTCCATGGTCACCTCGCCGAACATGTCGGCGAAGGGGAGCTGATCCTCCGGCAGCGGCTCGAACAGACCCTTCTCGACGCCGCGGCGGATATCGACGCTGTCAATGACCATCACGTCCCAATCGCCCGGCTGCGATTGATCGACGATTGCCAAACCCGCCCCGGTTCCCTCGAACTCCTTGACGTTGACCTTGATGCCGGTCGCGTCTTCGAAGGGCTTCAAAAGGTTCGGATCGGAATGATCGCACCAGACGAGAGCATTGAGATCGGCAGCACCGGCAGCCGAGGCCCAGCCAATGAGCACCGCGGCCGACACGCCCGTCGCCAGCTTGCGTAGTGTCGCTGTCATTCGCATGCGGATACCTCCCTTGTCGCAGCCCGTTTCGAGGGCCGTTCTTCGAGCCGGAATTGTTGAACGAGTTCCAAAATTGAGTCAACTCAGTTTCCATGCCAGACTGCGGCGATGACCGGTCTCAGGGAAAAGCACAAAGCGGACCGGGATCGCCGGATCCTGAAGGCGGCGGCGAAGCTGTTCCGGAGCGCCGGATACGAAGGCACGCGGATCGAGCGCATTGCGGACGCCGCCGACGTCTCGACCGGCACGATCTACAATTACTACCAGAACAAGGGCGATCTCCTCGTCGCCATTGTCGCCATGGAGGTCAACGAGGTGCTCGCCTCCGGGGCCCAGCACATCGCCAAGCGCCATCGCTCGCTACGGGCGGCCGTCGACCGGCTCGCGGCCAACTATTTCGAGCACTCGCTCGTCTATCTCTCCAAGGAGATGTGGCGGCATGCGATGGCGATCTCGACCCGGCAGCCCGACAGCCCCTTCGGCATCGTCTATGCCGGGCTCGACACGCACCTTGCCGAGCAGGTGGTCGCGTTGCTCGACAAGCTTCAGAAGACGGGGTTGGTCGCCGGCGATGTCGACACGACGGCCGCCGGCGAGCTCGTCTTCAACAACCTCAACATGATGTTCACGAACTTCGTGAAGTCCGAGGCGATGACGGTCGAGGACGTGCTCTCGGCCATCAGCCGCCAGCATCGCGTGCTCTTGCAGCGGATCGCCCTCCCCCACCCTCTCCCGCGCCACTTGGCCGGCCGGAGCCTGGCCCGGACACTGCCTTAGGGTGTTGCCGTTTTTCGTTGAATCACTTCAACACCCTAATTCCTTGGTTTGTCGTGCTTCTTTTCGGAAAACCGCGTCGCACTTTCCCGGAAGCACTCTAGGCGCTGCCGAGCGCACTTGCCGCCGTGCCGGAATTGGCAAGCTGCGCGCAGCCTCCAACGACCATCGACCTACTATCGAAAGTCTATTTCCGCACCGGCGGAAAGTGCTAGAGCGCACTTCGATCTGATGGAATGAGATCGGCGCTCTAGGCTATTGGCTTTGAGCACTTTCTTTCGACCAACCGGTTTCCACTTGGTCGGAAAGTGCTCTAGTCTGTGGTTGGCCCCACGACCAAAGGGCGCCGTTTCAAGGAGTGCCAAGTCATGTCCGCAAAGTACACCGGGGGGTGCCAGCATGTGCACGTCACCTCCGCCGCCGAGCCTATCGACAATCACGAATGCCATTGCAACGTCTGCAAATCCGTGACCAAGCAGCACACCACGCACGTCGCCTTCTTCAAACACGCCGACTTGCAGGTCGATCACCCCGAGAAGATGAAGCGCGTGCCGTTCAACGCCAGCAATCCGAACGGCCCCTTGGAGATCTGTCTCTGCAGCGATTGCAACGCCGTGCTGATGCTCGACGACAAGCAGCATCGCATCCGCGTCGCCGTGCCCAACGTCATGGGCTACGACGACGCCAAATTCCCGAAGGCGACCTATCATGCCTTCTGGGACGAGACGAAAGGCTACGCCAAGCCTTCCGACGGCCGGCAGGTCTACGAAGGGCTGAGGCCGGAGTTCGTTTGGCCAGCGGGCACCTGACGCCACGCACCACGTCGCGACGGAGGGTGGCACGCCTGAGTTGTGCCATCACCGCCGCCGTTGCGAACGCGCCAAACTCCTGAGTCATTGTTTTTGAGCACTTTCTTTCGACCAACCAGTACCCACTTGGTCGCAAAGCACTCTAGGCTGCCGCGCGTCCCTGTTCGTGGATCGCATCGCCGGCGGCCGAGACGAAGCTGTCGATGTCGGCTTCCGTCATGGCGGTCGATAGCGCGAACGAGCCGTTGCCGCTCGTCATGAAGCCCTTGTTGAAGAGCCGCCGGCTGAGATCGGCCATGCGGGCGGACTCCTCGGCGGACGGGTGCGAGGAGCGGTAATCGACCAGCTCGCGGCGATGCATGTGGAAGCGGTAGAGCGAGCCATAGCCGGCGAGTTGCATGTCGGCCTTCTCGGCCGCGAAGATTTTTGAGATGCCATTCGCCGAGCGCGCGCCGAGCGCCGCCAGCCGATCATAAGCCTCCGGCGTCATCAGCTTCATCGAGGCAAAACCTGCCGCCATCGTCATCGGGTTGGCCGAGAAGGTTCCGGACTGCGGCGCGTCCGGCTTGCCGCGCGAGGGATCGAAGACACGCATGAACTCGCGCTTGCCAGCGACCGCCCCGACCGGCAGCCCGCCGCCGATGATCTTGCCGAGCGTCGTCATGTCGGGATCGACACCGAGAATGCCCTGCATGCCGCGATAGCCCGCGCGGAAGCAGGCGACCTCATCGAACACGAGCACCATGCCGTGCCTGTCGCAGAAGCCGCGCAGCGCCTCGAGATAGTCCTTCCTCGCGGCGATCGGCCCGATGCGGGCCGGCATCGGATCGACAAGGATCGCCGCCAGGTCCTTCGCATGATCGGAGAGAATGGAGAGGCTCTCTTCAGTCCGGTTGAACGGAATGACGACGACATCCGCCAGCATCTTCTCCGGCGTACCCTTCGAGTAGGCGATGCGGGCCGGGCGGTTTCCCCATTGCTCCGGGCTCGTCTCGAAGGAGACTTCCACCGGCTCGTAGGCGCCGTGATAGGCGCCTTCGCACTTGGCGATCATCGGCCGGCCCGTGTAGGCGCGCGCGGCCTTCATCGCGAACATCACCGCATCCGTACCGGTGTTGGAGAAGCGGATCTCCTCGAAGGAGCGGACGCGCTCGCAGAGCAACTCGGCGAGCTCGATCTCCCGCTCGGTCGGCATCGAGAAACAGGTGCCCAATTCCGCCTGCTCGGCGATGGCTTGAACCACCTCGGGGCGCGCATGGCCGTGGATCAACGTGTAGTAATTGTTGATGAGGTCGAGGCTGCGATTGCCGTCGACATCGGTGACATAGGCGCCCTTGCCCGACGCCGCGTAGGCCGGATACGGCGACTGCCAGACGATCGAGCGGGTATTTCCGCCGGGCATGACCTTCTTGGCGCGCTCGTGAAGGGCGAGGGACTTGGGCTTGGGCTGCGTGGTCATGGGCGGGGCTCCGGCTCGGGATCGCTGCCGCAGAGCATAGACCCGGAGCCGCCAAGCTCAACCCCGATCCGAGCGGAACAACATCACACGAGCCGCGCCAGCATCTCGTGAACGGTGAACCCATTCACAGGATGCCGCCAATCGGGCACAATGCTGGCGAGCGGCTTCAGCACGAAATCGCGCTTGGCCATCTCCGGATGCGGCACGATGAGGCGACCCCGCACCGAAATCACCCGATCGCCATAGGCCAGGATGTCGATGTCGAGCGCGCGCGGCCCCCATCGCACGCCGTCGGTACGGCCGGCCTTGCGCTCCAGCGCCTTCAGCACGGCGAGGAGCCCCAACGGCGGCAAACCGGTTTCAACCAGCAAAGCGCCGTTCAGGAACCCAGGCTGCTCGACGGGACCCATCGGCGCCGTGGCATGAATGGGCGAGACCGCCTTAACCTTGATCCCGAGCGCCTCGAGCTCCGCCGGTAATCGCGCCAAAGTCGCCGCGGGCCCGCCCCAGGAACCGGCAATGTTCGCTCCAATGGCTAGGAGAGCGGAAACGATCGTCACGGCGCTGAACCCTCCGTCGACCGCCCAATCGCCACCCCCCTTTGCCTTGCGAACCGTCCCCGCCTATAACGACCGCAGGGCCCTGGACGGCGGCCACGGCTATCCGCCGGTCTCAGGCAAGGGCTTTCGAACGAACCGAATTTCAAAACGCTCGACATTATCCCAGAGGTGTCCCTTGCATTTCTACCCGACGGAGCGCGTCGCGCTGTTTATCGACGGCGCCAATCTCTATGCCACCGCCAAGACGCTCGGCTTCGACATCGACTACAAGAAGCTGTTGACCCTGTTCCGCGCCAAAGGCCAGCTCGTGCGTGCCCTCTACTACACGGCGCTCGCCGAGGACCAGGAGTATTCCTCGATCCGCCCGTTGATCGACTGGCTCGACTACAACGGCTTCACCATCGTGACCAAGCCGATGAAGGAATACACCGACGCCATGGGCCGGCGGAAGGTCAAGGGCAATATGGACATCGAACTGGCGGTCGACGCCATGCAGCTCGCCGACAATCTGGACCACATCGTGCTGTTCTCCGGTGATGGCGATTTCCGCTCGCTCGTCCAGGCCCTGCAGCAGAAGGGCAAGCGCGTCAGCGTCGTCTCGACGCTGGTCACCCAGCCGCCGATGGTGGCCGACGAGCTGCGCCGGCAGGCCGATCAGTTCGTCGATCTGGCCGATCTCACCCAGCAGGTCGGCCGCGATCCCTCGATCCGGGCCCAGCGCGAGCAGCGCTATGCGGCGACCCGGGCGACCACGGACCTTGCCCGTGACGAGGGCGACGATCTCGCCGATCTCTAGGGTGTTTCCGTTTTTCGTTGAATCACTTCAACACCCTAATTCCTTGGTTTGTCGTGCTTCTCTTCGGAAAACCGCTTCGCACTTTTCCGGAAGCACTCTAGACCGGGCGGGACGCCAAGATGGTTTCTGACGCCGGCCAGCCGGAACCGCCCGAGGATTGCAGGCTCTGTCCGCGGCTGGCGGAATTCCGCGACGCCAACCGGAAGACGTATCCGGGCTTCTTCAACCGCCCGGTGCCATCCTTTGGCGACAGCCAAGCACGCCTCCTGATCGTCGGGCTTGCCCCTGGCATCAAGGGCGCCAACCGCACCGGCCGTCCCTTCACGGGCGATTTCGCGGGCGAGCTGCTGTATGGCTCGCTCGCCGCTTTCGAGCTGTCACGCGGCACCTTCGCGGCCGATCCCGGCGATGGTCTGCAACTCACGGGTTGCATGCTGACGAACGCGGTGCGCTGCGTGCCGCCGGAGAACAAGCCGACCGGCATCGAGAGCAAGACCTGCCGGCCGTTCCTCGCCGCGCGCATCAAGTCACTGCCGAACCTCAAGGTGATCTTCGCGCTCGGCCGCATCGCCCACGACAACGTGCTCTCGGCACTCGGCGCGGCGCGGTCCGAGCACCCCTTCGCCCACGGCGCTGCCCACAAGCTCGAAGGCGGCCTGCATCTCGTCGATAGCTATCACTGCTCGCGTTACAATACGAACACCGGCAAGCTCACGCCCGAGATGTTCCGCTATGCGATGGGCAAGGCGAAGGCGTTGATGGATTAGCGCATCGCCGCGATTGCCTTCTGGAATTGCTTGCGCGCTTTCAAATGCTCGCGGCCGTGATGGCCCGACGGCTTCTCGTAGTAGCCCGAGCGCGCGATTCTGTAGGCGCCCTTCTGCTTCAGGTCCGCCTGCAGCTCCGCCATCTTCAGCGCCATCAGATTGGGATTGAGGATCGTGACATCCGGCACCTCGTTGCCGCGCATCAGGTAGCGCTGGAGGCAGGCGGCGATGATGGTGCAGCCCATGACGATGGTTTCGGCGTTCGTCTCCTTCACGACCTCGCGGCAGCGCTTGATCATGTCGCGCGCGACGCTGTCCGTGTCATGCACCATGTCCTTCACCCACCACTCGATGGTGCGCACGCCCCGGCACATCCGGTAGCCGTAGGTGTGGGCCATGTCTTCCAGATAGGGCGCTGCCTTGTGGTGATCGGTGACGATCGTGAAGCTGTGGCCGAAGCTGCCGGCGAGCTGCATGGACGCTTCGAGCGGGCCGATGACGGGGATATCGACGAGCTCGCGGGCAAGCCTGACGCCCGGATCATAGCAGCAGCCGACGACGACTGCGTCGAAGCCGTTTTCCTCGTCCTGCATGATGCGCTCGAACAGCACCGCCTCGATGAGGTGCTTGGAGTAGAAATAGTCGATGTCCTGCGGGCAGGCGTCCAGATGCGTGATGTGCAGCTCCGTGCCCTCGTCCGCATAGTGGGTCAGCGTCTCCTTGATGAGATCGTCGTAGACCGTCGTGCCGAAGGGGTTGATGAAGTCGATCTTGCGTTTCATCGTCAGGTCCTTGGTTTGGCCGCGTCGCCCATGAGGTCGAGATAGGTGTCCAGCGCCGGGCGGATCGCGCCCTCGCGCCAAGGGTGTAGCGGCCCCGGCGTGTAGCGCCGGGATGAGACACCGCGATAGGCGTTCTGGCAGAGCGCGATGTCTTCCGCGTTGGTCCGCCGCCAGACCTCGGTCACGGCCTCGACGTCGTAGTCGCGCCCCTCGACCGCATCGGCCCCGGCATACCAACGTGTTTCCCAGCGCACATGGCCGGCGTCGATGGGTCGGAGGAAATGCACGAAGCCATGATCTATGTGGACGATGATGCGCGACAGCGAGGGTAGCACGCCGACACCGGCGCCATAGCCTTCCGGCAGGTTTGCCTCATCAGCGAACGCGCCGAGCGGTTTGGAGACGAGCGCGCCCGTCATCGAGCCGGTGATCATACCGGGATAGAGTTGCAGGTGGCCGGAGAAATACTCGCCTCGCCAGTCGTTGCCGGTCTGCCGGTAGGTCGCCTCGACATCCATCGTGACACACAGCTCCGGATGCGAGCCGTGGCAGTGGTAACACTCGAGATAGTTCTCGAGCAGCACCTTCCAGTTGGCGGCGATGTCGTAGCGCTCGCGGTGGATCTCTTTGAGTTTGGCGGTGTCGAGCCGCTGCATGGCGTCGTTCCGGCCGAAACACTCGCTGAGCGGCGGCGCCGGCTCGGCACCCAGCCAGCCGAAGATGAAGCCGTTCCAGACCTCCACGCGAACGCTCTTCAGGCCGTAGTCCGCATACCGCATGCCCTCGCCGTCGGTGAAACCGGGCGCGCGCTTGAGCGTGCCGTCGATCTCGTAAGTCCACTGGTGATAGGGGCAGACGAAGGACCTGGCATGGCCGCGCTCGGCCTGGCAGACGGTATGGCCGCGATGCCGGCAGACATTGAGATGGCCCGCAACCGACCCGTCCGCCTGCCGGATGACGATGACGCTTTCGCCCAGCAGGTCATGCCGGATGTAGTCACCCGGCGCCACGATTTCGCTGACGTGACCAAGAAAGGTCCATTGACGCAGGAACACCCGCTCGATCTCTTGGGCGAAGATCGCCTCGCTGACGTAGTACTCGCGCGGCAGCAGCGTCGCCGAGTGCCCGGCGCCCATGTCTGGAACCGAGTGCGCGTCATCCAGCGGCATCGCCCCCTCCTTCCCGGCTACCTCATGAATGTCCCGGAGCTGGCGATCACCGTCTCGCCGGTGATGCAGCGGTTGGCGGGCGAGGCGAGAAACCATGCCACCTCGGCGATGTCTTCGGGCTCCGCATACCGGCGTGGCGGCGGCATCTCCTTGTATTTCTCGAACCAGGGCTCGGACCTGGCGCGTTCGGTCGCAACGGCGCCCGGCGCGATCGCGTTGACCAGCACGCCGGCCGCTCCATATTCCTCGGCGAAAGAGCGCGTCAGGCTGACGACGCCGGCCTTGGCCGCCGCATAGTGCGCGAGCTTCGGCATGGCCCGATAGGCATCGATCGAGGCGATGTTGACGATCCGGCCGCCGCCCCCCTTGGCCATCTGATCGGCGCAACCGCGATTGAGATGCATGGTGCTCCGGAGATTGACGTCGAGCATCCTGTCCCAGGCGCGATCGTCGAGTTCGGCGATCGTGGCGACCGTGTAGTCTCCGGCCGAATGAACGAGCGCCTTGATGTCACCGAACTTCGCGGCGGCCTTGACCAAGCTCTCGCACCCGGTGCGCTTGGTGAGATCGGAGACGTGGGCGACCACCGAATGGCCCGCGCCCTTCAAGCCTTCGACCGCTTTGGCGAGACGGGCCTGATCGATGTCGCCGAGGACGACAGTCAGACCCCGCTCGGCGAAGAGCTTGGCACAGGCCAAGCCGATGCCACCGGCAGCACCCGTGGCAATCGCAATGTCAGGCATGTTTTCGTACTCCTGTTGCATTGCCGGGTCAATCTCGTAGCGCAACGCGCGCAACTGCATCCCGACGACCGGCCTGCATTTTTTTGTTTGACTAGGGTATGAGCATCCAGACTAATGGGCTCACGATCAAGTCCCCTCCGCAGTCGCACCGCGACATCCCAGGGACCGGCTATCCGGACATGATTTTGGGTCTTGCTGGCGAAGTTGTCGATCGAAAGCATACCGCCGGCAATCGACATGACGCTTGGCGGCCAGATCGAAAATGATGTAACAACCCCGCCACCGGACTTCCGGTGCAGTCCTCGGAAACGAGCACGACGAAATGCGCGCAGAATCCATCGCTGAACTCAAGAGCCAAGCTCTGGTTTGCGTAGCGTGTGGAGCGAGCAAGTTCGACCTTCTGCCCAATCCGCATCCGTCCCGATCAATGATCAGTGACGCACGTATCTACGGCATTCCGCTCAGCAAGACCCAATGCAAAATCTGCGATCTTGTTCGCCCTGCGGCGCAGATTTCTGATGGCATCGTCCGCGCTTTCTATGCCGAAGCCTATGATCTAGGACTTGCGGCGAGTGCGTCCGATATCGCGCGCGCACGTCACTATGCCGAGGCGATTATCGAAATTGTGGACATCGGCCAGCCTCGTGAGGTCCTGGAAGTTGGTTGCGGAGCCGGCCATGTCCTCAATGAACTTGCGGCAGCTTGGCCAAACACGTCGTTCCGGGGAATCGATGCTGCGCCACAACTGGGAGGCAACCAACGCGGGCACCCCGATCGGGTCAGTATCAGACACGGGTTTTTGGAAGATCAAGTGGTTTCGGGCCCCGGTTTCGATCTCGTGTTTGCCATCAACGTCATCGAGCACGCTGCTGATCCTAGCGCATTTTTGCGGCGGATCGTAGACCTGCTCGCTCCTGAAGGCATCGCGGTACTAGTTCTGCCGGCTGCCCACAGGCCGAACCTCGAGTTACTATTTGCAGACCACATCCACTCCCTATCGCCCCTGGCGCTATCACTCCTGGCCCAGCAATGCAATTTGACCGTTGCCCGACTGATGCTCGAGCCCGAAGGACTGGGCGACTTCCAGATTGTCGTATTGCGCCAGTCGAAAAAAGCGAACACCAGCGTCCCGCCCACCAAAAGCCAGGCATCGGGGATGTCGCGTCATGAATATCTTATGAGATGGCGCGACCTCGATCGAATTCTCAATCAACGTTGTGGCAACAAGGGCGAGATTATCCTTTTTGGCGCGGGTGAAACCGCAGCGTTGCTCAGAACATACGCGCCCTTCATCTGGTCACGGACGCAGATGTTGCTGGTAGACGAAACAGCGGGAGCGCGCGAGCTAGGCCGACCTGTTACGGCCTACCGGTCTGCGGCCCTCTCGAGGCATATGCCTCTGCTTCTCGCAACTCATCCGCGCTCGCAAGCGCACCTTGCTGAACGGCTCGCCGTAGGCCACGATTGCGTGGTTCGTTTCGATGATGTGATTCCGAGATAGGGTATCGAGAGAGTTCACAACCATGGATCATCGGCCCACTGTTCGCCGGTATGGCGTCAAGGAGCAGACCGTATCATCTGGACCGCTCGATTTTGCCGTGGAGCAGCTGAGGCTGAAAGGCTGCGCTGTCGTCGACAGCGGGTACTCGTCGACCGAGCAGTCATCGATCGCGGCAGCCTTCGATCGTGCTCAGCGTCTGATGTTCGAGCTACACGGAGGCGAAGCCGAGCTGCGTACCATCGATGAGCACAACACCATCAGGGCGCCACTGGCCCTCGATGCGGCATTTATCACGCTCGCCACAAATCCCAATGTCCTCGGACTAGCGGAGCGCGTGTTCGCAGGCACGGCGGCGCAAGGAGCATTCGTTCTCAACCAACAGAATGGAATCAGAAACCCCGCTAACGCGGGGGAGTACAATCAGGGCGCTTACCATCGGGATTTGCCCTATCAGCATTTCGTTTCGTCCAGACCACTCGCCATCAATGCACTCTACTGTATCGAGCCGTTTACGCATGAGAACGGCGCAACAATGGTGGTGCCTGGGTCGCATCGCGAGGAACGATTTCCGTCTGATGAATTTGTCGCCGAATTGTCGGAAACGATCGAGGCTCCTGCGGGAGCCTATCTCGTCCTCGATTGCATGTTGTATCATTCAGGAGGGGTCAACCGAACGGCAAAGGCTCGTCGCGCGGTAAATCACGTTTACACACTCCCTTTCATCAGGCAACAGATCGATTTACCATCGTTGTTGGGGAGCGAAAAAACACTGCCGCCCAACGTCGCCAGACTGCTCGGCTACGGCAATGAGGCGGCTCGAAGCACTGCCGAGTACTATCAAACGCGCCGGTCGAAGCTTGCAAAACCGGCCTAGTCCGCTCGCGTGGTCGAGGTTAGCGGACCACGATACACATCCTGCACGATCGTCAGAGGTCTTTGTTTCACCTCGATGAAAATTTTGGCGATGTAGATCGCGATGATGCCATTAAAAACGAGAGAGAGGCCACCGATGAAGAGCGTGACCGCCATCACGGAAGCCCAGCCTTCAACGGCTATGTCAAAGAATATCTTACGGGCAATGATAGAACCGGTATAGACAAAGGCAACGATCGACAAAAGTATACCGCTGATCGAAACCGCCACGAGCGGGCGGGTCGAAAATGCAGTGACTGCATTGATGAACAGGCTTGCCAGACGCATCAACGAGTAGGTCGTGGGACTCGTATCGAGCTTCTGAACCCGGATCGGCAATTGGGGATAGCCTGCGACATGCCAGATCCCCGCGAGAAACAACTCTCGCTCAGTGAACGTCAGAAGCGAATCGACGTAGCGGCGGGACATCAATCGGGCAGTGACTACGTTTTCGGGAAACCTCACGTCGGAGAGACTGTTCAGCACCCCGTAGAAGGCTGCGCGAGCGGCTCGATAGAAAGGTCCGCGCTTTTTGGCTTGCTGGACGCCATAGACGACGTCGACCGACGCCTCTGTCATCGCCTTCGAAAATGCTATGATCCACTCGGGCTCCTCCTCGAGGTCGCTATCGATGACGAAGATCCGATCGCCGGTCGCGTGTGCCAGCCCCGTCATGATCGCCTTCTGCTGTCCGAAATTCCGTGAAAGATCAACGAGCAAGACATGCGGATCATCGTCCGCAAGCCGGCGAGCAATAGCACGCGAGTCGTCCGGACTAGCATCGTTAACCAACACGATCTGATAGTCCGAAGCTACCTGTCTAGCGGCGGCCACGACGCGGCTATGCAGCTCCTTCAAATAGGGAGCGCTTTTATAAAGGGGAGTTACGACCGACAGCCGCATCGTGTACTCGATGACCGAGAGGTGAGCCCAGCCCCACCTAGCACGAAAACTGGATCGCATGATAGACATAGGATCGGGCATCCAGTGTTATGCCTGCGCTCTATAATCGACAAGATAGGCTCGCCGTGTCCAGCTCCCCGTCCACACTCTACTCAAACATTGTCCGCCATTACGAACAGTGCTTGGCCGATCACGCTGCTGGATCAATGGCAGTCAACTGGAAATCCGAGCGCGATGCGGCGATCCGCTACGATGTCATGCTGGGCATGATCCGTGATCCAAGTGCGACCTCGGTCGTGTTGGACCTGGGCTGCGGCCTCGGCGGGCTGCGCGACCACATGGAGCAGCGCGGGTTGGCCCATCTGGGCTACATCGGAGTCGATGTCTCGGAGGCCTTCGTCGATGCCGCGCGGACGCGCCGGCCGGATTTGCGGTTCGAGGCGCTGGACCTGCTGAATTCGCCCACCGACGGATTGGAAGCCGACTATGTCGTCATGAACGGCGTGTTCACGCGCCGGGAAAATCTCTCCGAGGCCGAGATGACCGACTACATGGTCGCCCTCCTCACACGCGCTTTTGCACTGGCCAGAGTCGGGCTCGCCTTCAACGTCATGTCCGCCTGCGTCGACTGGAAGACCGAGGCCCTGTTCCATCCGGACACAGCGGCAGTTGCCGGGCTCGCTTGCAAGCTGTCTGGCCACTACGTGCTACGAAACGACTACGGTCTCTACGAGACGACGTGCTATGTCTACCGCGCGCCCTACCCGCCGAAAGATGTTCAAGCATGAGCGGCAGATCACTCGTTCTCTTCGGTACAGGCGAGCTTGCGGAGGTGGCCGCCTACTATTTCGAGCGAGAGGAAGAGCGCACGGTCGCTGCCTTCTCCGCCGATGCTGATTTCATCAAGGAAACGACCTTCGCCGGACGGCCGGTCGTTGCTTTCGAGGATGTCACGACGAGCCACCCGCCTTCGACCCACGATCTTTTCGTGGCCACCGGCTATGCCAAGATCAACGGTCTCAGGGAGGCCAAGTGCCTCGCGGCTCGCGAGCGAGGTTACACGCTGCCGAGCTACATCTCCCGCCGGGCCACGATCTTCGAAAATGTCGCCATCGGCTGGAACTGCTTCATCCTCGAGGACAATACGCTCCAGCCGTTCGCCAGGATCGGGAACGGCGTCACGTTGTGGAGCGGCAACCACATCGGCCATCACAGCACGATCGGCGACTTTGCCTTCATCGCCTCTCATGTCGTGATCTCCGGCGGCGTATCGGTCGGGGCGCGGAGCTTCATCGGCGTCAACGCGACGACGAACGATCACATCAAGATCGGCGCGCGCTGCGTCATCGGCTCGGGCGCGCTCATAACAACCGATGTTCCCGATGAAGGCGTGATGACAGCCGAGCCGGCGGTGTTGTCGAAGGTGCCGAGCCGTCGTCTGAAGGGGTTTTGACATGCAGGCCCTCAGGCTTGGCAAGCTGTTCTCGGCCGAGGACGGGCCTGACTGGATGCACTCCCACGCCACATATCCAACCCCTCTGATCCTCGAGGACGGAACTCTTCGCCTTTTCCTCGTGTCCCGTGGAGCCGACAACCTGGGCCGGGTCGGCTGGATCGATCTCGATCCCACGGACCTCTCGAACGTCTTGCAGATCTCAGACCGTGCGGCTTTGGAGCCCGGAGCGCTAGGCGCCTTCGACGACCGCGGCATTGCCATCGGATCGGTGCATCGGATCGGACGCGAACTCTGGCTCTACTACATGGGATGGAACAAGGCAGCCGATGTGCCATTCCGCAATGCCATCGGCCTCGCCATCTCTCGGGACGGCCGTGGCGATTGTTTCGAGCGTGTGAGCGAAGGGCCGATCCTGGATCGCAACCGCTTCGATCCCTTTACGCTGAGCTATCCTTTCGTCGTACCGCCGGTTCGAGCCGGCGACGACTGGCTCATGTACTACGGAACCAACCGGGCCGGAGGCGACCGGGAGGAAACGATGCAGCACGAGTTGACATTCGCGAGGTCACGCGATGGTATCGATTGGGGTCCCTCGGGGGAGACCGTCATCGGATTGAAGCCCGGTGAGTTCGGGATCTCCCGGCCATGGCTGCTGACCCAGGAGGCTCAGGAGCTGCTCTTCTTCTCCATTCGCCGAAGCCAATACGCCATTGGCGTTGCGACGAGATCGGCCGTCGGCCAGCCTTGGCAACGGCTGACGAGCGACCTGCTCGGTTCCTCGGCGGATACCTGGGACAATGCGGCAAACTGCTATCCTGCCGCGATAACGCTCGCAGGTCGTCATTTTCTGTTCTACAGCGGCAACCAGTACGGCAAGACCGGTCTCGGCGTTGCCTCTCTCACCGATTGATCGCCCGAGTCCCAATCTGCGAGACACCGTCGATCTATGTCCCAGCGCATCGGCCACATCTACAAACTTGTGACGATTCCGAGCGCTTACCGCGCCCTGCAATCGCTCCTCGGCGCAGATCGCGCGCGCAGGCGCTATATCGCGGAGGTGCTCAAGCCCAAGGCGGGTATGCGCTTCCTCGATGTCGGCTGCGGGCCGGCAACGCTCGTGCCTTACCTTTCCGATGTCGATTACACGGGCATTGATCTCAACCCGAAGCACATCGAGTTCGCCATTGCGAACTATGGAAATCGCGGACGGTTCATGGTCGGCGATGCCTCGCAAGCGCTCCGGATCGACGGTGCCGGCTTCGACCTCGTGAACATCTCGGCGCTTCTGCATCACCTGGACGATCGGTCAGTCCGCGGTTTGCTTCGCCAATGCACGGAACAGCTCCGTCCAGGCGGCTGCATCGTCACCTTCGACAATGTCTGGCTCGACCGGCAGAACCCCGTTGCCAAGCTGCTCATTGGGCTCGATTCCGGCCTTAATGTGCGCACCCCCGAGGGCTACCTCGCACTTGCGCAAAATCTGCCGGTCAGCGTCGAGACCCGTCTGTTCACAGACCTGCTGCGCGTGCCGTACGATCACTTCTGCATGATCATGACGCGCATCGATGGTGCGTCCACCGATGGAAGGGAGGCACGACATGCCGGCCCGGTATGAGGGATTGCTTGCCATCGCGGCCCTGATCGCGATGAGCTTCCTCTTCCAAGTCCAGCTCAAGCTGCTGGCGAATGAGATCGGCCCGCTGCTCGCCCGCTCGGATCTCGATTGGAGCGGCAAGTCCTGGGTGATCGGCCGCGCGCTCATCGCCTGGCGCCCAGTCGTCATCGCGGTTCTCGCCGTCGCCCTCTTCCTCCTCTGGTTCATGGCGCTGACGCGGCTCGAGCTTTCGATGGCATTGCCCGTCGCCTCGCTGGCGCTGGTCATCAATGCCGTCGGCAGCGGCTTGCTCTTGGGCGAAGCCATGGGGCCGCTGCGCATCGGCGGCGTGCTATTGGTCGCTCTGGGATTGACGATGGTCTTGAAGAGTTGAGCATGGCTGAGCCTGGCGCTACGTCGCCCGATCGGACACCAATGGGCGAAACGTCCGGCCACCGGCTGTGTGCGTCCTGCGGGACGGCCGATCCGTTGCCGGCAGCATCGCACCTCTGGCCCGGCGACTGGCAATGTCGCAGCTGCGGCCATCGCCTTGCCTGCCACAACGGCTTCGTGCAGCTCGCCCCGGCGCTCGACGAGACCGACGAAGGCATGAGCCGGGATGATTTCGCGTTGCTCGAGCAGGTCGAGGACGGCCACTTCTGGTTCGTCACCCGCAACGAGCTGATCACCTGGCTCACTCGTCGTTTCGCGAGCAACGCCCGGCAAGTCCTCGAGATCGGCTGCGGCACCGGCTTCGTCACGGGCGCATTGCAGCGGGCCTTGCCGGACGCCCGCATCGCCGGTTCGGAGCTGCACAGCCGCGGCCTACTCACGGCCCGCCGCCGGCACGGAACCGCTATCGAACTCTTCCAGATGGATGCCCGGCGGAGCGGCCTGCGCGAGGCGGTGGATCTCGTCGGCGCCTTCGATGTTCTGGAACACATCCCGGAAGACGAGGCCGTGCTCGCCGATATCCGCGCCATGCTGAGGCCCGGAGGCCGGCTCATCGCCACCGTGCCGCAGCATCCCTTCATGTGGAGCCATGCCGACGATCTGGCGCTTCACCAGCGGCGCTACCGCCGGGGGGAGCTCGCGCGCAAAGCCGCGCGCGCTGGTCTACGGCCGATCTACACCACGAGCTTCGTCGTGCTCGCCTTCCCTGCCATGGTCGCGGCGCGCGTCCTCGAGCGCCGCCTCGAGAAGCCGACGACGCATGATCTTCACGTCCGCGAGTTCCGCATCTCGCCGGCCGTCAACTCGGTGTTCCGCATCTTGGCGCGTGCCGAGCATCGATTGCGACGCCTCGGCCTGCCGATGCCTTTCGGCGGCTCGCAAGTGCTCGTCGCCGAGCGGCCGCGATGACCAAGACGCTCGTCATCCTCCAGTCGAATTACCTCCCCTGGAAGGGCTACTTCGATCTGATGGCCGCGGCGGACGAGTTCGTCGTCTTCGACGAGGTTCAGTTCACCCGCCGGGACTGGCGCAATCGCAACCGCATCGTACTCGCCGGCAAGCTGCACTGGCTGACCGTGCCCGTTCAGTTGAAAGGCAAATATCTGGCGCCGATCGGCGAAATCGAGGTGGCCGATAGGGACTGGGCCGAAAAGCATTGGACGACGATCCAGCACGCCTACGGCAAGGCCCCGCATTTCGCCAAGGCCGGCAAGGTCCTCGGCGAGACTTATGCCGATGCGGCCGGCCTCAGGCGGCTCAGCAACATCAACGCGCTGTTTCTCGAGCGCCTTGCAGGCCTGCTGGGCATCCAGGCCCGGCTGGTGCCGAGTAGCAGCGTCCCACGCACCACCGAGGATCCGACCGAGCGGCTCATCGAGATCTGCCGGGCGCGCGGCGCGACGCGATACATCTCGGGGCCGGCGGCGCGCGCCTATATCCAAAAGGAGCTGTTCGACGAGGCCGGCGTCGAACTCCTGTATGCGAACTACCAGGGCTATCCGACTTATGATCAGGCCATGGAGCCCTTCGAGCACGGCGTCTCGATCATCGACACGCTGATGCGCTGCGGACCAGAGGCGCGCGCACATCTGCAATCGCTACGAGCACCCGAGAGGTTCCTCGATCCGGCTTGAGCAGTCAGGTTTTGAGCAGTGGCACGACCTTGTCGCGCAGGGTCTCGATGACCCAGTCCTGCTCGGCCTCGGGCAGTTCGGGATAGAGCGGAAGGCTGAGCGTCTCGGCGCCCCATTGCATGGCCACAGGACACGCGGCAACGGCTGCCGGATACTTGGCACGGTAATAGCTCATCTCCGGCAACGCCCGATAGTTGACGGTGACGGAGATGCCCGCCTCGTTGAGCACGGCGATCGCCACGTCGCGCTTGCCGCCGGGCACGCCGATCGCAAGCAGGTGCTCGGCGTGGAGGGCGCCTGCGACCGGCGCCTGCAACCGGAACACGTTGCCCGAAAGCGCTTGCAGATAGCGGTCGGCGACGCGCTGCCGCCCCGGCAGCCGCGCATCGATGGTCTCGATCTGGCGCGGCAACAGGGCCGCCAGCAGGTCCGGCAGATTGGCCTTGGTGCCGAGGCGCGCCATGTCCCAATGGTTGTAGCGTCCGCCCTCGAAGCGCTTGATCGCCATGGCCGACATGCCGTGCGTCCGCGTCTCGCGGAGCCGGGCGTGCAACTCGTCGTCATTGAGCACGACGGCGCCGCCCTCCCCGCACGTCACGTTCTTGGTGGCGTAGAATGAGAACGCCGCGGCGTCCGAATGCCGGCCGGGCCGCTCGCCATTGAGTTGGCCTTCGAAGCAGTGGGCGCAATCCTCCAGGATGAAAATCCGCTGGCCCGGGCGCGCCTCGGCGTCGATCGCCTGCCGCATGGCGCGGATATCGGCCATCAGTCCGTAGAGATGCACCGGAATGACCGCCTTGGTCCGCGCCGTGATCGCGCGCGCCACTGCCTCTGGCGTAACGAGCAGCGTCGCGGGATCGACATCGACGAGCACGGTCGTCGCACCCAGCAGCTCGACGATGTTGGCCGATGCGATGAAGGTCATGGCCGGCACGATGACCTCATCGCCCGGCCCGACGCCCATGGCCATCAGCACCGCCAGCGCCCCGTTCGTCCAGCTGTTGACGAGCACCGCATGGCGCGTGCCGAAATAGGCCTCGAGCTGATCCTCGACTCGAGCCGACACTTTCCCGGTCGTCAGAAACGGCGAGGCCAGCACCTTGGCGACCTCGCCGGCGTCCTCCGCCGAAAGTGCGTGCCTGTAGAAATCGACCTTCATGGGCGGTCCCTTCAGCAGCTCACGAGAACCGCGTCACGTCGGTCGTCTCGACGATCTTGGGCAGCTCCTCGTGGAACTGGCGCCGGGGGGCCCAGCCCAAGGCCCTGAGCCGCGCATCGTCGAGGCTGTAGCGCACGTCCTGACCCGACCTGTCGAGAGCGGCGGTCCAAGCCTTCTCCTCCGGCACGCCCACGCATTTGGCGATCGCGCGCAGCACTTCGATGTTCTTGATCTCGACGTTGCTGCCGGCATTGTAGATGCCGTTCCGCTCGCCCTTCTCGACGATGGCGAGCAGCGCATCGACCGTGTCCTCGGCATGCAGCCAGGAGCGCACATAGCTGCCGTCACCATGCATGGTCGCGGGCAATCCGCGCTTCATCCGCGCCACGCTCTTGGGGATGAGTTTCTCGGGGTACTGATGCTCGCCATAGTTATTGGTCGGCCGCACGATGATCCAGGGCATCCCATAGGTCCGTCCCCAACTGACGATCAGCATATCGGCGGCGGCCTTCGTCGCCGAATAGGGATTGGAGGGGACGAGCCGATCAGTTTCCGCGTGCTTGCCGTCCCTGATGTCGCCGTAGACCTCATCCGTGCTGATATGGACGAACAGCGGCCGCTCGTGGGGATGCTTCTGGCGGATGAGCTCGAGAAGATTCTGGGTGCCGAGGACATTCGTCTCGACGAAGCGCCGGTTGCTGGTGATAGCGTTGTCGACATGGCTCTCGGCGGCGAAATTCACCAGCAGGTCGCATTCGGGCAAGTAGTCGACGGTCGCCACGTCGGTGTTGAACAGGCGATAGTTCGGATGCGCCTCGAACTCCGCCTTGGCCTTGAGATCGGCGGCATAGCTCACCTTGTCGATGTTCTTGACGAAGCAGCCCATGGCGAGGCAGCGGCGCACGAAATGCTTGCCGATGAAGCCGAGGCCGCCGGTGACGATGACGATGTCGAGTTTGCGCATTTGAGCCCGCCGTTGCCGACCTCTTCTCGCTTTATTGCTGCTCATTCTCCTGGGTGCAAGGTCGACTAGGGGCGTCGGCGCAGCCATCGTATGGCCAAGATGTCGCGTTGTCAGTTCTGCAGTCTAGTGGCCCGTCGCGCCAAAATCGAATGCTCGCCGGGCGTCCGTCCGATTTTGGCGCGACATGAGGGCCACTAGCAATATCATGGGCTTCGTGTGGCGTTCATCGCGCCATAGTTGACTCCGGCCGTGCAGCGCGACTGGTCAACTATGGCGCGACGCCACACGAGGGCGGACTCCGGAAACTTGGAGGTCGAAATGGCTGCACGGCTGACATTTGTCCTACTGCTGCTCGTGTCGGCACTCTCGTCCGCGCCAGCCGTCGCCGAGAAACGCGTGGCCCTGGTGGTCGGAAATTCCACCTATGCCCACGCCGGTGCCCTCAGGAACCCGGCCAACGACGCCAAGTCGGTCGCCGATACGCTCAAGAAGCTCGGTTTCGACGTCCTCGTCGGCTACGACCTGACGGGGCGCGACTTCTCCTTCAAGGTGGTCGACTTCGCCGAGAAGCTCAAATCGGCGGATGTGGCGCTTTTCTACTACGCGGGCCACGCCATCCAATATGAGGAGCGCAACTATCTGATCCCGGTCGATGCAGAGCTTGCCAACGAGTTCTCCGTCAAGCGCGAGGCGATCGACGCCATCGATATCGTCAACGAGATGGAGCGGAAGGCAAAGGCGAGCTTGGTCTTCCTCGATTCCTGCCGCAATAACCCCTGGGCCGACGGGCTTCGCAAGGTGCTCACCTCCTCCAATCGGTCCGCCGCCGTCGGCCGGGGTCTCGCGCGCATCCCATCGAGCGGCGCCGACACGCTGCTTGTTTATTCGGCCGAGCCAGGCAACGTCGCCGAGGACGGCACCGGCGAGAACAGCCCCTTCACGACGGCGTTCCTGAAGCATGTGGCGACACCTGGCATCGATGTCGAGGTCATGCTGAAGCGCGTGACCGCCGACGTGCGCGAGCAGACGAGCGACCGGCAGAGGCCGGAGCGTTTGTCGAAGCTGACCATCGAGCTCTACCTCAACGACGGCAAGGCTGTCGTCACCACCGAGAGCGAGGACGGCACGACGGCGACGATTGCGACCGGTACCTCGAGCGAGGCGGCGGATGCCTGGAACGCGATCAAGGAGACCGAGGACTCATCCGATCTCCAGGCCTTCGTCGAGCAGTTCCCGGACACGTTTTTCACGAAGCTCGCAAGGAAGCGTCTCGCCAAGCTCACAGGCATGGACGGCACCGAGAAGCCCGTCACCGCCGGGTCGATCGAGGGCGCCTACTATGTGCTTGGCGTAAACACGACAGGGGCGGCCTACCGCGGCAAGGCCGAGATCACCAAGGAAGGTGACCTCTTCAAGATCGCGTGGGACATCAACAATGGCCAAATCTACTCGGGCACGGGACCGCTTGAAGGCGACACGCTGACCATCGACTGGGGAAGCGAAGCTCCGGCCATCTACAAGGTCGGCGCCGATGGCTCCCTCAAAGGCACCTGGGCCGAGGGCAAGGCCAGCGAGGATCTGACGCCGGTCAGATAACAATTGGCTGAACGCCGGTCGCTACTGCGCGCCGGCCGCGATCCGCCGCCCGCCCGAGATGCTCAGCAGCACCGCGGCGATGATGATGCCACCGCCGATGAAAGCAGCATTCTCCGGCACCTCGCCGACGCCGATCCAGCTCATGAGCGGATTGAGCACCGTGTCGAGGAGCGCGATGAGGCTCAGCGTCACGGCCGGCACGTGTTTGGCGCTCTTCACGAACAAGATGAGCGGAATGGCGAGTTGCAGAAGCGCCATCAGCGCCAGCATCGCGATCTCGCGCGCTCCGACATTCAATCCATCGCCCAGCAGCGCCGCCGCGCCGAAGGCTAAGACGCCACCGAGCGCGATCGCGGGAACCATATCGAAAGCGCGATAACTTCTGAGCGTCACGGTCTGGAGCGCAAAGGCAAGTGCGACAAGAACCATCGTCGCGGCGCCGAGCCAGCGCCCCGTCTCCAGGCCGTCGGCGAAAATCACCACCACGCCGCCTAGGGCAACGAGCGCGGCAAGGATCGTCAGCCAGCCCGGCCGCTCGCGCAACAGCAGCCAGCCGAGGATAGCCGTGAAGATCGGCGCCAGCGCGCCGATGCAGGAGGCGACCGCCGTGCTCGTCAGCGTCAGCGAGGTGACATAGAGCGTCGAGCCGAGGGCAAAGAAACCGGCCGACAAGAGGACGCCCTGCAGCGGCAGCTCACCGATACCCCTCAGCATTTCGCCCCGGCGCGTGACGGCCAGATAGAGAACGATCCACATCGCCGTGAACAGGCCGCGCCAGCAATTGATCTGCCAGCCCGTCAGGTCCGGCATCAGGCGCACGAACAGGCCGGCGAGCGACCAGCCGAGCGTCGCGACCAACACCATGACGATGCCAAGGCTGTAGTGATCCGGTGCTGCCCGCCCGGTGGGCGCTGATGTCACGTCATCACCGCGCCGCCGTTGACGCCGTAGCACTGACCGGTGACGTAGGTGGCGTCGGGCCCGGCGAGGAACACGGCGACGCCGGCCAGCTCCTCGGGTCGACCGATGCGGCCGAGCACCACGGCGCCCTGCTCCTCGGCCTGCTCGGCAGCGGTCATGCTCGTCCAGTCGAGGAGATCGGTGTCGATCGGGCCGGGCGCGATGGCATTGACGAGGATGTGGGGGCTGAGCTCGCGCGCCCAGCTCCGCGTCAGCGACAGCACGCCGCCCTTGGAGGCGCAGTAGATCGAGATGCCGGAGCGACCGAGATAGGCGAGCTCGGAGGCGATGTTGATGATGCGCCCGCCGGTTCCCTGACGGACCATCACGCGGGCCACCTCCCGCCCGGCGAGAAAGGTGCCGCGCAGGTTGACGCCGACGATGCGGTCGAAGTCTTCCACAGTTGCTTCGAGTAGCGGCGTCGGCTTGTTGATGCCCGCGCACGAGACCAGGATGTCGAGGCCACCCAGATGATCGGCAGCGGAAGCAACGAGCCGGATCGCGTCGGCCTCGACGGAGACATCGGCGTCGACAGCAAGCGCGCGGCGCCCGAGGGCCGTTACGGCACTTAACGTGGCCTCGGCCTTCGCCCCGTCTCTGAAGTGCCCGACGACGACATCGGCCCCGGCACGGGCAAGCCCCAGGGCAATCGCCCCGCCGATGCCCCTCGAGCCGCCCGTCACCAGCGCTCGCTTTCCGCCCAGAGAACCCGCCACCCTGTTTGCCCTCACACCATCGCCACGACGTCGATCTCGGTCAGCATACCTTCATAGGAGAGCCAGGGCACCGGTACACCGGTCGAGGTCGGACCGGGTTTCGGGAAATGCCGGAAGCGGGTTTCCGCGTTGGGCGCCAGCACCTCGGGTCCGACATCGCCCTTGTAGAAGGAGTTCACTTTGACCACGTGCTTGAAACCGAGGCCGAGCTCGGCGAGCACCTTGCCGATATAGGCCATCGAGATTTTCGTTTGCTCGATCATGTCGCCCCGGGCAAGCACGCTGGCGTCGAGCGCGAGCGGCACCTGCCCGCCGAGGAAGACGAGGTCGCCGACGCGAAGGCCATGCCGGTAAGGCAAATGCACCGGCCAATCCCAATGCCCCTCCGGCCACACCGCCGTGCGCGGCATGCGCGCCCCATCGACGGCCCGCATGGCAATCGCGTCGCAGGCGTAAGCGAGCCCCGTGCGTCCGAGCGCCGGCAGCGAGATGCCGGTCGCAGCAGGCCCGGGCTCGCGATAGAAACTCCCGCGAATGAGCGCCGGCTCGGCCCATGCCTCCTGGTTGCCGGGCTCGGCGAACCAGGAGTTCGCCTTGACCACGTCCTGCAGGTCGGCGCCGAGCTGCGCGAGGAGCGCGTCGAGCTTCGGCAGGACAATCCGGCATTGCTCCGCCTCGCTGCCGGGTCCCTGTATCTCGCCCTTCTCGCCAACGGATGTGAGCAGGCTCGTGAAGATCATTTCCTCGCAGCGGACGGCCTGGCTGAAGGGACGGGGCAGCCTCGGACCATCGGCCCGCCAGGCGGCTTGGCGCGGCAGCCGCTCGCCGTTCGCGCCGCGCATCGCCCAGCCTTCGATCTCGACGGTCATGCCAGGGAAGGCAAGCCCAGGGACTGGCACCAACGCCAATACAGGTCCGAGCCCCTCGATCTCGCCCATGGCAGCGCCGATCGCCGACGCCAGTCCGGCTTCGTCCGTCTGCCCGTCGGGCACGTAGAAGGCGGTCAGCTTGACGAGGTCGGCCATGTCCGCCTTGGCGCCCTCGAGCACGCGGCGGACATAGACCATGGCCGCCTCGACCTGCGCGCCCATGTCATCGGGATGGACGACCCTCGCCCGGCCATCGATATCGACTTGCCCGGCGATGAAGATGTGTTTGGTGCAGCGGATGCCCTGGCTGTTGTTGGCGACGTCGAGGCCGAGTTTCCAATGGCCCGGCGGATCGATGTATTGGCGCGGCAGCATTTTGGCGATTCCCGGTGGCGAGCGGGCGCATCATCGAAGGGCTGTGCCGGGCCCGCAAGGCTCCCGCCGCATGGCCGCCCAGCGAATCATAGGCCCAACTCCGCGACTCACTTATCCTCGCAGAATTGGACCGTCGAAGCGGGGACCTGAGATGAGCTTACTCTTTCGCGTGATCTATGCCGCGCATGCCAATGGCACCCACCACAAGCTCGCCATGGATGCGCTGGAGCAACTTCGCAACTCCGAGGCCGAAGGCTGGCGCCGGGTGTTCCTGAAGCACGCCGGGCTTTACCTCAAGGGCTCGAAGGATCCCGACAACGAATTCAAGGATTTCAAGAACCACGTCCTGCATGTCGAGGACGGCTATAGGGGCGGCGCCATCGCCAAGACCCAGAGCTGGTACGGGCATCTGGTGGCGTCGCTCAAGACGAGCGACTGGCCGCAGGCCGTCTATTGTGCAGGCGTCTTGAGCCATTATTACACCGACCCGATCCACCCCTTTCACACCGGGCAGTCCGAAGCCGAGACCAACATCCACCGGGCCGTCGAGTGGAGCATCTCGAAATCCTATGGATCGCTGCGCGCCGAGCGGCGCATGATCTCCGACCCTCTCATGCTGCAACCGGCCGAGAGCGCCGACTGGCTGAAGGATCTCGTCTGCCGGGGTGCTGAGCGCGCGCACAAACACTATCATACGCTGCTCGTGCACTATGATTTCAACCAGGGCGTCGTCGATCCTCCGGAAGGCCTCGATGCGATTTCGCGGGCAGCTGTGGCCGAGCTGTTGACCTATGCCTCGGCGAGCTTCGCGCTCGTGCTCGACCGCGCCTTCGCCGAAGCGGATGCTGCGCCGCCGGAAGTGTCCCTCACGCTCGACACGCTGCTCGCGACATTGGCCATCCCGCGCAAGTGGCTCCTGAACAAGCTCGCCGATGCCGCCGACCGGCGCCAGGTCGAAGCCATGTACGACGAGCTGCAGGCGACGGGTAAGGTCGACAAGACGCTCTCGGAAGACGACCGCACGATCCGCGATCTGCATGCCGTCGAGGTGGCAGGCAAGGCGCAAATCGCGCGCACGACCATTCGCGCCGAGCGCATTCGCGAGACACCGGCTGCCCCGACGACACCGCCGAGGTTGCGGGTGGTCGAGGCCGCCCCGCGGAAAAAGGCGCACGCCGCACCCGCCAGCCGGCTCGCCGCCGCGCTCGCGCCGGCCTCATCGGTGCCATCGGCCGGCCAAGCCAAGTTCTTATCCGTCGAACCGGCGGCACCCGTCATCTACGACGCCGCCCACGACAACACGCCCCAGCGCCGCCCGCGTCTCAAGGCGGGCGATGGCGTGGAGGACGCGCCCTCGATCGGCCTCAAGACCGCCGAGCGGCTCGCCAAGATCGGCATCGTGACGGTCGGTGATCTCCTCGCCATCGATCCGGACGTTGCCGCCGAAAAGCTCGACACCCGCCACATCGACGGTCAAACGCTGCGTGATTGGCAGGATCAGGCGCGCCTTGCCATGACACTGCCGGAGCTGTCCGGCACCAAGGCGCAACTTCTCGTCGGCAGTGGGCATCGTGACCTGGCAACGCTTGCCTCGGCTGATAGCGAGTCCCTTCGCGTCGCCATCCGCCTCTTCACCGAGACGGCCGAGGGCGAGCGCCTGATGCGCGGCGGCAAGCTACCGGAGACGGCGGAGATCCAGCGCTGGATCGAGGACGCGAAGCGGGTGCACAGCAAGGCGGCTTAGAGTGCTTCCGGAAAAGTACGAAGCGGTTTTCCGAAAAGAAGCACGACAAACCAAGTGCCAAGGGTGCTGAAGTGATTCAACGAAAAACGGCAACACCCTAGTGGCCCGTCGCGCCTAAATCGCATCATGGCCGCGAGCGCATTCGATTTAGGCGCGACATAAGGGCCACTAGCAAGTCCATAGGCTTAGTGTGGCGTTCATCGCGCCTTAGTTGACACGAGCCTAGCCGCAACACTGGTCAACTAAGGCGCGACGCCACACTAGGCAAAAACTGCTCGCACGTTGTCGTCAGCTGGCCAGCCATCCGCCGCCTCTGATGATGGCAGCGTCCCTGTCATTCGCCGCTTGCGGAATCTCAATGCCCAGCACTGGTAGTAATGTTCGCATGTTGGCCGCGGCGAGGTCGGCAAAGTCCTTGTGGCCGGACTGCGCAATACTATTGAAGGCTTCCGAGAGCACTTTCGCAACTTGGCCTCCCAAGTCCAGCTTGATGCGTCGCCGGCCCGAGACGGTCGCAATTCCGAGAACGATCAGGAAGCCGTCGAAATCGCTTTCCGTAATTTCGGGGAGTCTAGTTGCAGCGCCGATCCTGAACGCAAGCTCATCCGTGAGTTCAGGATCGAGCCGCGTCGGTAGCAGGTCGTAACGCGGCGCGAGGTCGTATCGTCCAGGACCGATGTGGATGATGGCGTGGTTCTTGGCATGGGCATCCACATTACCGATCAGCAGGTCGAAGAGTGTGCCGGAAACGAATCTCGCCCTCGCCCGTGCCGGGCTGATGGTTTGATCGAGAATTCGTGCCGCCGCCGCCGCCGAGAAGCGCCGATCGCCAGCCCCGCGCCGCTCGTACTTCATCGCCGAGGGAAGCCCGAGCGCCTGGGCAAAATCCTCCTGATGCACACGCGTCACCAGGCCATCCCGTACCTTCCGGTCGAACCTCTCGACAAGGATCGCTGGTACGCCCCCATAGTCGACGCGGCTCGCCACGGCCGTCGGGACGAGCTTGACTGATAGTTGCAAAGCCATCGCCTCACGCGCCGCATCACGCTCGTGCCCGCGGTATGGCACTTTGAGGATGTGAGTGGTCGGAGCCCCCGTGTTCGGTCGTGGCTCCGCCAATCCGCCGTCTGGCAGCTTGGTAACGGCGACCTTGCTTTGGACGCCGGCGAGCGGCGAGGGATCTTGGGCGCCAGCCGGCAGTCGCCGGTTCTGATGCAAGCTTTGTACGATTTGGGCGACTTGCGCATCGGTGAGGGGCCGGTAATCCCGGTCGAGCCGTCCTGGTACTTTTGCCGGGGGTGCACCTTCCGGCAGCACAGACAACGCCCCGGCGCAATCTTTGCCCAGATGATAGAGCAGCCCAGCGATATCTGTTCGTTGCAAACCCTCACGTGCCATGACAGCTGCGAGGACACCGTCCTGTTCGGCAAGCAGATTGTCGTAGAAGGCTCGAGTCTCGACGTCGCCGAATGGCGACTCGCGCAGCGGGAGCGACATGGAAACGGCCATGGCATCAGGGTCTGCCAGATGCTCAGGGGCATAGTTGAAGGACAGCCCTTGTTCACTGTTGCGTTCGAGCCGGCCAACCGGATTGGGAAAACCGTCGATCCTGACATCCAACCGAAGCCGCATCAGCGCATCCGCGCCGAGAGGTCGATGCCCAGCGCAGCACAGACTTGGAGCGCGCGTCCGAGTTGCGCTCTGTTCTTTCCAGCCTCGAGCTCGAGGAGGAAACGCCGCCCCACGCCAGCGAGATCGGCCAGCTGCTGCTGGGTCATGCCCTGCTCTTTGCGGATCGTGTGAATGAGCCCGCCGAGATCGCTGGCCGAGCGAATACCGACCGGTAACGGCAGCTTTCGATCGCCAGTTGTCAGTGCCAGCCGCATGTTCTGCTCCCGATCGGGAACATAGCTTATCGCCGCCACTCTTGTCAACGGAAAAGTACCCGATCAGGAACTTTCAGAAGTCATTCCATCTTGTTGAACAATTAGTTCCCAATCGGGAACTTTCACATTAGCGATTTAAATCCCCAGCTTCCGCTTCAGCACCACGTTCACCACCTGCGGGTTGGCCTTACCCCCGGTTGTCTTCATGACCTGGCCGACGAACCAGCCGATCATCGAGGGCTTGGCCTTCGCCTGCTCGACCTTGTCCGGGTTGGCGGCCATGATCTGATCGACGGCCGCCTCGATGGCCCCGGTATCGGTCACCTGCTTTAGCCCACGCGCCTCGACGATCTCCGCCGGATCGCCACCCTCGGTCCAGACGATCTCGAAGAGATCCTTGGCGATCTTGCCGGAGATGGTTTCGGTGCCAATGAGGTCGACAATGCCGCCGAGCTGCTTGGCCGACACCGGGCTCTCGCCAATCCCCTTCCCTTCCTTGTTCAGACGACCGAACAGCTCGTTGATGACCCAGTTGGCGGCAATCTTGCCGTCGCGGCCCTTGGCGACCGTCTCGAAGTAGTCCGCATTCTCGCGCTCGGCGACGAGCACATCGGCGTCGTAAGCGGAAAGGCCATAGGCCTTCATGAAACGCGCCTTCTTCTCGTCCGGCAGCTCCGGCAGCCCCTGCTTCAGGCTCTCGACGTAGGAGGCTTCGAGCTCGAGCGGCAGCAGGTCGGGATCCGGAAAGTAGCGGTAGTCGTGCGCCTCCTCCTTGGAGCGCATCGAGCGCGTCTCGCCGGTCTTGGCATCGAACAGCCGCGTCTCCTGAGCGATCTTCCCGCCATCCTCGATGACCCCGATCTGCCGGCGCGCCTCGTACTCGATCGCCTGGCCGATGAAGCGGATCGAGTTGACGTTCTTGATCTCGCAGCGCGTGCCGAGATCAGCGCCGGGCTTCCGCACCGACACGTTGACATCGGCGCGCAGATTGCCCTTCTCCATGTCGGCATCCGACGTGCCCAGATAGCGCAGGATCGTGCGGAGCTTCGTGACATAGGCCTGCGCCTCTTTCGAGGAGCGCATGTCGGGCCGGGACACGATCTCCATGAGGGCGACGCCCGAGCGGTTCAAGTCGACATAGGAGGAGTCGGGCGAAAGATCATGGATCGACTTGCCGGCATCCTGCTCCAGATGCACGCGCTCGATCTCGACCGTGATGCTCTCGCCTTCGCCCAGATCGATGACGACCTCGCCCTCGCCGACGATCGGCTGCTTGTACTGGGAGATCTGGTAGCCCTGGGGCAGGTCGGGATAGAAATAATTCTTCCGGTCGAAGACGCTGACGAGGTTGATCTCAGCCTTGAGGCCGAGGCCCGTCCGGATCGCCTGCGCAATGCATTCCTCGTTGATGACGGGCAGCATGCCGGGCATCGCCGCATCGACGAGCGAGACATGGCTGTTGGGCTCGGCGCCGAAGCCGGTCGAGGCGCCTGAAAACAGCTTCGCCTGCGAGGCCACCTGCGCGTGCACCTCCAGGCCGATGATGACCTCCCAATCGTCGCGGGCGCCGGGGATGAGGTTCTTCTTCAATGTCTCGCGGTGGCGGAGTTCCATGGTCGGCAGGCCTCGCTCGTTGAGGGTCTGGCTCTAGGTCGCCCCCGTCGATCGGTCAAGGCCGGTCAGGTCTTGGCCTCCAGCTCCACCAGCTCGATGATGATGCCGTCGGGATCGCGCATGTAGGCCGCGCGCATCCCGGCGCCCGGCCCGTCGCTCGCCGTGGTGATCGCACCCTGGGGTGAGGCGCCGGCGGCGATCAGGCGCGCCCACTCTGCGTCGATGTCGTCGACCTCGAGGCAGATGTGGCCGGCGCAAGGCGTCGAAGGCTGAAACCGCTGCTCGGGCGCGGCGCCACCCAGATACTCGATGAGTTCGATATGCGCGCCATGGCCGAAGATGTGCGCGACCTTGAGGAGCGCGCCCGGCACGCCCGTGACGCCCTCCTGCCAAATTCCCTTTCGCGTACCCACGGTGCCCGGATGGAAGCCGAGTGCGCCCGACCAGAATTCCAGCGCCTTGTCGAGATTGTGGACAGTGAAGCTCGTGTGATTGAAGCCGGTGATCATTGTTGCCTCTCGCTTGTCATCATGGGCCGGGCAGCCAGTGTTGCATGCTCGCCCCCATGGCAAACAGCCGGGGCTCTTCCGGGCAACGATGCGCGTCCAAAGGCCGGCGCCTCCCTCAAGCCTCGATGGCTACGATCTCCGCCTCGCCCTTACCGGCCACCACCACTTCGCCCACCCTCTTGCCGAGCAGCGCCCGGGCGAGCGGGGAGACATGGGAGAGCGTCTCCTTTTGCGGATCGGCCTCATCCTCGCCGACGATCCTGTAGGTCTGCCGGCGGCCGTCGTCGCGCGCAATCGTCACCTTCGAGCCGAAAGCGACGGTCTTGGTTTGCGCCGGCGGGGCGATCACCTCGGCGGTCGCGCGCCGCGCCATCCAATAGCGCAGGTCGCGCGCCGTGGTGGCGAGCGCTTGCTTGTCCTCCGCCACTTGTGCCGAATGATGCTCGTTGTTCAGTGCGGCGATCCCGGCATCGATCGTCGCAAGGCCCCGCGCCGTCACCCAGTTGGGATGAGTAGAAATCAGCCGGTCCGGCAGCACGTCGGGCTGGTCATCTCCGTCGGACTCTTTGATGAAGGCACGGCTCACGGCGGCGGGCTCCCGGTTCGGGTGTTGCTCGAAGCCTAACAGGCGCGGGCGTCGCCGTCTGCCGGTCAAAACAGCTTCGCCCCGCCACCCTCCCGGTCCGCGCGACCGGGGCGATGGCGGGGCGTGCCGCTCTGGGGGAGACGCCTCGTTATGCTGGAGTGCTTCCGGAAAAAGCCTGTCCCGGCGAAGGCCGGGATGCGAAGCGGTTTTCCGAGAAGAAGCCCGACAAACCCTATTGTGCGGTGTCCGCCGCGGCCGGCGTCACGGCGAGCCCGATGAGACGCCAGCGGCCGTCGACCTCGCGGAAGGTGATGTCGAAGTTGATGCGGAGCGGCCTGGTCGGCATGTAGCCGGTGAGGCGGAGCGCGCCGTCCGGCCCGATCGCGGCGGGCGTCGAGAGCCGGGGCTCGTAGAGCACGGCCGGAGCGAGCGCCACGTTGAGCCGCCGGTAGCCGGCAAACGACTCGGCGAGGCCGGCGGCCGTCGTGCCGGCCTGGAACTCGGGTGCCGCCCATGCGCGCAGCACCGCGTAGTTGCCGGTCGCGTTCGCCTGATCGAGCGCCATCAGCGCCGAGTAGACGAGGATCGCCTGGCCGTAGCGGTCGGGGATCGGAGGCACCCCGTCGGTGCCGGCGATGGCCCCTAACGGGCACAGGGCCAGCAGTCCTGCGGTGACGATCGCGCGGAGCATCGTTGGGACTTGAAGGGTCATGATCCGCCTCACCACGCGAAGGTGAGACCGGCGCGACCGCCGACCTCGCCGCTGTCGGTGCCGACGCCGAGGCCGCCCGAGAGATACACACCCTCGTCGATCCGTCCGGCCGCGCCGAAGGCCACCGCATTGGAGCCGTCGAAGTGACCATAGTTGAGGGAGAGGGCGAAGCTCGAGTCGGTGGGGAGCAAGGACGCACCGGACAAGGCGAAGGCCATGGCGATGCCTTCCGTGTTGGTATCGATCTGGCTCTGCATCCGGCTGTAGTCGGTGTTGATCCGGTCGACGCGATCGTTGGTCACGTCGTAGTCGCTCCGCAAGCGGTTGATCTCCTCGTCCTGCTGGTTGTTTTTCTTGCCGAGATTGGCGATCTGCTTCGTGTGCTTGCCGAGCGTCTTGCCGTGGTTGTTGATGATGGTGGTGTGCTCGTTGGACTTGTCCTTCAGGCCCTCGATGTCATTGGTGTTGGTGGTGATGCGCGTGTTGTGATTGGTGAGCGTGTTGTTGATGGTGGTGATCTGCGTTGAATGTCCGCCGACGGTCGTCTCGAGATTGTCGATGTCGGTGCGGTTTTGCGTGATGCGGGTGTTGTGGTTGATGTCGGTCGCCTCGAGTGCGGCAATGTCGGTGTCGTGACCATCGACTCTCGTGTCGAGGGTCGAGATCGCCGTGTCGTGGCCGTCGACGCGAGTATCGAGGATCGCGATGTCGGTGTCGTGCTGATCGACACGCGTGTCGAGCGTCGAGATCGCCGTGTCGTGGCCGTCGGCACGAGTATCGAGGGTCGCGATGTCGACGTCGTGCTGATCGACACGCGTATCGAGCGTCGAGATCGCCGTGTCGTGGCCGTCGACGCGGCCATCGAGCACCGAGACGTCGGTCTGCAACGTCGCAACATCGCCCTCGACCGCCGTCAGCCTCACCTCGTGGCCGGCGGTCGTCGTCTCGAGCGCCAGGATGTCGGCATCGTGGCCATCGAGCCTCAGATCGTGCGCATCGACTCGGGCATCCAGCGTCAGGAGATCGGCGAAGATCTGCCCGCCATCGCCGGCGACGTTGCCGTTGCCATCGGTCGTGACCACTTGCAGCGCGCCCGATTGGAGCGCCCGGCTGGATGCGGTGGGGATGCCGGCGACCGTCAGATTGTTCGTCGCCTTGCCGAGCGTGATCTGGTTGGCGCGCGTGGCATCGACACCGGTGCCGATGGCGATCGAGTTGGCGAATGCCGCCGAGGAGTCCTGGCCGATGGAGATGGCGTCGGTGCCGGAGGCGATGGCACCTTGTCCAACGGCGAGCGTGTTGGTGGCGCTGGCGCGGCTGCCCTGCCCGAGCGAGATGCTGGAAATTCCGCTCGCCTGGCTCGCCATGCCGATGGCGACGCTCAAGCTACCCGTTGCCGAGTTCGAGGCGCCGAGCGCGGTGGAGCCGGAGCCGTTGGCGCGGCTGCCTTGACCAAGCGCGGTCGAGTTGCTGCCGCTTGCTTGCGCGCCCTGACCGACAGCAGTCGAGTTGTCGGTAGCGGCGCTCGCCGTCTGGCCGACGGCCGTCGACAGGTTGCCGATGGCGGTGCTGCCGGCACCGAGGGAGGTCGAGGCCGCGCCCTGCGAGAGGGAGGCTTGGCCGACGGCGGTGGCGCTCGTCGCGTTGGCCTGGGCGTTCTGCCCGAGCGCGGTCGAGTTGTCGCCGCCGGCGCTCGATCCCTGGCCGACCGCGGTCGTCAGGTCGTGGGAGGCGGTTGCGTCCATGCCGAGGGCGGTCGAGTGCAATCCGCTCGACTCGGCGCTTTCGCCGACGGCGGTCGACTGGAAGCCGTTGGCATCGGCGGTGGCACCGCACTGCAGCGCGGAGAGGCCGCTACCGGCGACGCAGGCTTGGGCGAGCGCCGGACGGCTCGCACCCAGCAGCAGCAGCGCCGACGCCAGGATGGCGATCAGATAGGCGAGGATGGGGGCGGCAAAGTGGGAGAACGTCTCGAGCACAGGGTGCTCGGGCGGATGGGCAGGTCGGGACACGGTTACAAACTCCGAGCTGGAACGCAGGTTACGAAACCGGCGCCAACAAGGTCACCGGATGGCAACCATGAGTGGTGTTTCCTGGTTAATTTTGCGTAAATTTTCGCGCAAGGGTTGCCGCATTCAGGAGATCGCTGCGACCTCCGGCAAGAGAGTGTTGCCCGCGGGATTGATGCGGAACATCTGCAGGCAGAGAGCCCGGCGAACATGATGTGTGCGGCGCGGAGAAACGTCCGCTAGTGTTCTGACGCATTCATTTGGCACCCCAAATGAATGGCCATCCCACTAGCCAACTCTTTGTTTGTGTTCCGTCTTTCCATTCATAATTCCAGCTTCGCCGGAATCATATGAGTGGGCCGGAACACGAGGAGGTCAAATGTCTGTGGGAGCGAAGCGCCTGCGGGGCCGCTTAGAGCACGTTCAGGCGAAGTGGGAACCGGTTCGCCGTAGAACGTGCTCAAAACCAAGACTCTCAAGCACGTTCAGGCGAAGTGGATACCGGTTCGCCGCAAGACCGTGCTCAAAGCCGAGAATCTAGAGCGGGTACTTAATTCCGCTTGAACTGAACCCGCTCTAGGAGACAGGCCTACTTGCAGTAGGACGAGCCGCGGCGGTTGTGGCGGGCGAGGTCGAGGTGGAAATGGTTGGCGTGATGGCGATCGGAGCCCGGCCCGAGCACGGTCTTGAAGATGCCGCAGGCCCCGCGCCTGACTTCGCGCAGGAACCCCTGCTCGTCATAGCCGCCGTTCCAACCCGAGAGCACGGTGACCTTGCGCCCGTCGGCCAATCGGAAGGCGCCGATGTCGATGGCGTTGGCCCGCCCGTGCTCGGAGAGCTTGGCGCCAGACACGTTGTTGCGCGGCCGGCAGGCGTAGGAGGACATGACGGCGAGATCGGCGACGCCGGCGCCGAAATGACGGTGGGCGGCGGGCTGGACGACGTCCGCCATCCAGCGATCGATGGCCGGGATCATGCCGCATTGGAGGGTGGCCGAAGGCTTCAAGCCGACCTGCCCGCCCAGAGCCGCGGAAACCTCGAAGGGATGGGAGGCGCCGCAGGGGCTTGGGCCGCCGAGCGCCGAACGCTTGGGCGCGATGAAGGCGCTGGCCTGGACGCGGCCGGCGTTGAGGCAGGCGATCTCGGCCTGTTCCCGCCAGGGCTCGTCCTCGGCCATGAAATAGGGCGTGGACGACCCGCAGCTCGCCGAGACGAGCGCGGCCGCGATGACGGCCAGACCTGAACGCACACGCAACATGACGCCCGAGTTTGTGAACCGATAACCCTAATGCTGAGTTAACCGCGCGAGATTTAGCGACGGATTTGGCTGGGCCGTGGGCGGGGCTGCGGCGGCGACATGGCGGGGAGGTGAAGGGGGCGTGAACGGGGTATGGAGGGGGTATCGCGTTGCGTTGGCAGTGGGGTCGAGGGGTGATGGAGGTGGTATGGAGGTGGCATGGAAGTGGTATTGCGGTGAGGTCGCAGAGAGGTCGCGGCACGGGCCGGCGGCGGGTGAATCGGGGCCCGGGTCTGGGGCGTTTACGCAACCCCCGGAAACGTAAACGGCGGCCCCGAGGGGCCGCCGTGGAGGGAAACTGCCACCAGGGGTTGCGGGTCAGACGATGAAGTCGAAATCGCCGAGGTCGAGTTGCGAGAGCGTCACGCCGCTGAGTGTCACCAGATCGACGGCCTGATCGTTTGCGGTATCGCCCGCGTCCACCGTCGCATACGAAATGTGAACGAGCCCCCCTCCGTCGCTCCAGGCGAACAGATAGCTTTCGCCGGCACTCGATCCGGTCTGCAAACCATCGGCAGCAATCACGGCGTTGGCGAGACCGAACGCAATGTTGCCGTTGTCGAGAATGATGAGGCTTTGATCGCTTGCGGCGCCACCATTCAACTGGCTGAAGGAGCCGGCTTCGGCCCATCCATCGACCGCAGACCCAGTCTCGACGGCAACACGATCTTCCGTGGAGTTGCTCAGCGCGGCGTCGAAATTCGAGGCAACCGACACGCCCGTCGGCACTACGTCGAGATCGAAGATCAGTCGATCCTGATCGGAATCGACTCCGACATTGATGGTGTCGAGGCCATTGGCGGAAGCCAAATTGAGGCTGGAGCTGAAACCTGACAATGACCCGTTCCCGACGACGACGACGACGTCATCGGCGCCGATCCCGGCATTGATCGTGTCGTTGCCGGCGCCCCCGGAAATATCATCGTCACCGTCGCCGCCATCGATCATCGAATCGTTGCCGGCGCCGGCCAGCAAGATGTCGTCGCCATCGTCACCGAAGAGTTGGTCGATTCCATCACCAGACGTCACGAAATCACTGCCGATTCCGCCATTGACGATGTCGGCGCCGGCTCCCGTTGTGATCGTCGAGCCGCCGCTGCCGACATTGATCGTCAGCGCCTCCAATGCCGTCAGTCCACCGGCGCTGACCGTCAAAATATCCCCGATGATCATGCCCGACGCATTGACCGTGACCCGCACATTGTCCTCGACGGTGCCGTTCCCGAACAGCAAGTCGACGGCAATGCCGTCTTGAGCAACGATGTTGATGGTCTCGAAGTCGGATGTGGTGGTCAGGTCGGCACTGCCGGAGCTGGCGGTGAGGTTGAGGATGTCTCCCCCATCGGTGCCGCCGCGGAGCGTGTCGAGGTTGGTCAAATCGCTTTCGAGCGCATTGACGGTAATGTTCGTCGTTGTCGATCCCAGCAGTCCATCTTGCGCATCGACCGTGTCGTTGCCGGCCAGGATGCTAACTGCCAGCGCCTGGGTCGCACCGAAACCGGTACCGATCAGAACAACGTCGTCGCCGGACGTTCCAATGACCGACTTGATGCCCAAGCCCGAGTTGTTCGCCTGCACGCCAAGTACGGTATTTCCGGCCGTCAGCAGCTCCAGAATTTCGACATTCGAGACGTTCGTGTAGCTGGCGTCATTGGTGCCGGCATTCACCCGTAGCTTGTCGCCCGTACCCGCACCCCCGTCGATCGTGTCGCCACTCGTGAGGTTCGCACCTATCGTAATCGTATCATTGCCGGCATCCGTGCTGATCGTATCGGCGCCTTCGCTGGCGGTGATGCTGTCGATGCCCGATCCACTGGCCAGATTGATCGACTTAGTGCCGCTCGTGAGCGCGGAGGCATTCAGAGTCAACCCGCCCGTTACTGAGCTGGAGCTCACTACGAGTTGGTTCGTGAGGTTGCCAACCGTATTCGCTCCGAGCGTTACGCTGGTTGCCGCCGTACCGGAGAAGCTCAGCGTCTCGAATCCGGAAACATTGGCCAGATCCGAGGTTCCACCGGCGACCAGGGCCAAGACGTCTCCCCCATCGCTGCCTCCGATCAAAAAGTCGGCTGCGGTGACATTCGAAGCGCTGGCATTCACCGTCACATTGGCCGTCGTGCCGCCCGCCAGCACCTCGTCGGCACCCGCTCCGATGTTGACGGTCAAGGCCGCCGTGAAGTCCACTCCGACCGTGATGTCGTCGTTGAAGACGCCGGCGCCGGACGTCAGCGTGCGGATGCCCGAGGCCAGCGCGCTCGCGCCGAGCGTTGCCGTAAGACTCTTATCCGCAAAGCCGTGCGCGAAACCCGCCGAGGACAGAACCTCTACGGTTGTGACGTTGGCGAGATCGCCGTCGTTGACGTGCCCCTCGTCGGTGATGAGCAGCGTGTCCGTGTTGGCGCCGCCGTCGATGCTATCGTCATTCGTGAGCTCGACGGCATCGATAGCGATCACATCGTCGCCGTTACCGCCCGTCACCGTTTCGTCGCCGTAGGCAAGTACGATTCCGACACCCGCGTCGATCACATCGTTGCCGTCGCCGCCGGTCAGAGTGTCATCGCCAAGGCCGCCATCGAAGAAGTCGGCGCCACCTCCGCCAATCAGCTCGTCATTGCCGTCGCCACCGATGATGTTATCGTCGCCGGCGCCACTCAGCACCTTGAAGCGCCCGATCGTCGCGGTCTCCGCTGAGCCGTTGAATGTGAGCTGAGCCGCTGAATTGGTCAGCTCGGAGGCGTCGACGAAGAGGAGGCCACCCGTGCCGACGACCGTCGAGGTTCCCACGGTAATGGCGATGTCGTCGGTCGGATCGAAACCCGCTTTGACCGTCAAGAGTTCGAATCCAGATACGAGGCTGAGATTGGCGGTGCCGCCATCGGCCCGAAGCTGCAACTCGTCATTGATGTTTATGCCGCCCGTATAGGCATCGCCGGCATCGATGCTGCTGGCCAAACCCTGCACGACCAGCCGTCCGGTCATCGCCGAGCCATTCACCGAATCCGCGCCGTCGGTCCACAGGCCGAGCGGGTCGGTCGAGTCGAGATTGACGAGCAGCGGTCCGGTGAAGCCTGCGGCGACGATCAGGTTGACCTGCCCGTTGTCAGCCGCGTCGACCGTCGTCAGCCCCATGGCGAGCGCGTTCGTGCCGATCGTTGCGTCCAAGGTCACAAGCCCGCCCGGACTGCCGACAAGCAAGCGCTCAATGCTCGTTACATTGACGAGATCGGCATCGACGAGTGTGGTGTCGTCGGTGAACCCAACTCCGTCCGTGCCGCCACCGCCACCAATCGCGTCGGCGCTGGTCAGGCTGTCCGACGAGAAGATGAACTCGTCATCGAATCCGGAGCCCGTAATGTCGATGATCGACACGCCGATGTTGAAGATCAGCAGCTGGTCGCCCGCATTACCGTAGCCGGAGGCGTCGATGGTCGTGACCGAGGTCGCGTTGTCGAGATCGAGATCGAGATGGTGCGTGCCGGTGATGTTGATGGTCTGATGCAGATTGGTGCCGTCGATGGTGACACTGTTGCGGAAAACCGCGCCCGCGTTGGAGGCAATGTTGAGCGTCTCGGCGCCGGGCGTGACGCTGAACAGTGACCCCTCTTGCGATCCCGCCAGCGTCAGGCTCTGAACATCCAGACCGCCGGCGAGCACGCCCGCGCCATAGCCGAGCGACAAGTTGCCGGCATTGCCGCCTTGCATCGTCGCGCCGACGACATTGACGAGATTGGTGAACAGCGTATTGGAGCCGGCGAGCGAGGCGTTGAGCACAATCGAGGCGACGCCAGTCCAAAGCGCTGCGTCGAACGTGACACCCGCAAGGACGTTGGTGTTTTGAACCTGGACGATCTCGATGTTGGCGAGCTGCGTGCCCGTGAGGGTGAGCGGTGTGGCGTTTCCCGACAGGGCCAGATTGAGCCGGTCCGCGGTGCCGATCGCACCGTCGAGGCTGTCACCGGTATTGAAGGTCGTGGCCGCGGGATTGCCGGTGTCGACGCTGCCGATGTAGGTGTCGTTGCGGAGCGAGCCCGTGGTCGCCGGTGCCAGGTCCGTGTTGGCCGTCAGCGTCACCGTCTTCGCCACCGCGCTGAAGGTGCCGTTCGAGAACGTGATGCTCTCGACATCCGACAGCACCCGGTCGACGCCGTTCGGGCCCGAGATGAAGAGGATCGAGCCCACCTGACTGATCACCGAAGCCGTGCTCAGGCCGCTGAAAACTGCCGTGTCCGTGCCGAGGCCGCCGCCGATCAGATCGTTGCCTGCCCCGCCTTTCAGCGAGTCATTGCCGGAACCGCCCTTGACGGTGTCGTTGCCCGTCCCGCCGTCGATCGTGTCGTTGCCCGCGCCGCCATCGATGGTATCGAGGCCCGCGCCGCCCTTGATCTTGTCGTTGCCGGCCTCACCGAAAATCTTGTCATTGCCGGCGCCGCCGTCGATCGTGTCGTTGCCGGTGCCGCCTTTGATGGTGTCGTTGCCGCCGTTGCCGAGCAGGAGGTCGTCGCCGCCGAGGCCTGAGATTTTGTCGGCCGCGCCCGTACCGAGAAGCTTGTTTCTGAGGCTATTGCCAAGAATGGTCGCCATCTGGAGAACTCCTTACCCGCGTTGACCCGTACCTGATCTTCCAGAACCCGCTGCCCGGACAGCCCCGGCCGCAAACTCATCCAACCCCCGCCCCTAGATCGGGGCCGGAGATCGTCCGTACGGCGGATATGCTAGGGGTTATGCCAAGGGCGCCGCAAGGGCCCACTGGCCTCCAGAGAGAAAATTATTCTTTGCAATTGCGTAAATGCCGATGCAACGAGCTGCTGACGGCCAAAGACGATCTGTGATCGCCTATTTCGGGAACCAGCTGGTAAAGACCTGGAGTTTTTCTTGGATCGCCGGATCGGCGAGGTCGGCGCCATTGCGCCAGATGTTAACCCCTTGCATGCCGTATTGCCGCACGATGCCGCGGGCATAGGTGACGCTCGCCAGATCGTTGGTTCTGAGGTCGACCGTCACATAGAGTTTGTGGGGCGCCCGGTAGGCGCCGGCCTGCGTCGGCAACCGCCGGCCGTTCGTCTGCTGCATGATCGAGAAACCATCGAACAGATTGACGATCTGCCGCTCGACGCCCTGCAGCCCGCTGCGGGCGTAGGTGAAAGAGTCGATCTCGTTGGTGTAGAGCAGGTTGGGGATGCCGGCCATCTCCTCGGCAATGCGGGCGAGCAGCCAGGTCGTCGTCTCCGCCTCGCGATCATCGCCCACCTCATAGTCGAGAACGAAGCCATGGACGCGGGGGAGCAGGTAGGGCGGGCAATAGGCGACGTCGATGAGCTCGTCCTCGACACGGCGGCCCTTGCGCAAGCCGTCCATGTCGCCCCAAACGACATAGTGCAGCCCGGCCTTGTGGCAGAGCTGGCGGGCAGAGTTGTCGGCCATGAAGGCACTGCGCAGGCGGGCGATCGTTGCGAGGTTCGCCTTGTTGATCGAGGTGAAGCGGAAGCGGCACTTAGCGCCAGCGAGCTTGACGACCGGGGGATTGGTCTCCTTGCCCGAGCGCCGGGCGTGATTGGCCCAGACCATCAGCCACTGCTTGGCTTTCGGGGTGTCGCGGATGGCGCGCGGGGAGAAGGTGGCGTAGTCGGTTCCCGGCAACTCGGGCGGGGGACGGCCGTCCGGCTCGAGCGGCATTTGATGCATCACGAATGGCACTGTGCCGCTCCTCGTCCCTGACTTCGATCGGCGCCACGGGGGTTCAAAGTGCTTTCGGAAAAGCTTGTCCCGGCGAAGGCCGGGATCCGTCGCGGCGAAGGCCGGATCCGTCGCGGTTTTCCGAACACAAGCACGACAAACCAAAGAGCTTGGGTATTGGAATGATTCAAGCAAAGGCGGCAACACCCTAACGGGCCTGATCCGGACGGTCCAGGCGATCACGCAAACAGCGACGGCCAGACCCGATGGGGCCCGGCCGGCGCTTTTGCTCAGGGCCAGACTGTGTCAGGCGGCGCTTGGCTGCGCCGGGCCTTCGGTCCGGGAGTGCCGCTCAGCCATGAAGCGGTCGAACTCCTCTTTGTCCTTGGCGAACTTCAGGCGATCGACGAAATCCTTGAACTCAGCTGCCTCTTCCTCCAGGCGCCGCAGCGTGTCCTCGCGGTGTTGGTCGAAAGCGCGATTGCCGGTGTCGCCCATGCCCCCATGGCGCGAGCGCCAGTTGCTCCAAGTCGATTTATTCGAGCTATTCGAGCATCCCATGCGTCCACTCCAGATGAGATAGGCCAAAATGGCGAGGCCGACCGGCCAGAACAGAATAAAACTCACCACCATCAGCGCGATCCAGGCGGGCTTGCCCAGTCTGTCGAGCTGATCGACGGTATTGGTCATTGCGGCTTGCATCGTCACCCCTTTCGTTTCGCTAGAGCATTTTCCGATCCTTGCGAATCGGAAGAATGCTCTAGGTCTTTGGTTTGTCGCATTTTCTTCGACCAACCGGGAAGCCACTTGGTCGGAAAATGCTCTATTGTAACGTTCGACTTAAGTCGTGAGCGGCTCGCCCGAGTTCAAGAGGAAATCGGACGTTGCGGCTTCAATGCGAATGCTGTGAAGACCGCTTTCCGCTCGCATGGATTGGAAACGCGTTGGGCCTGCAAAACCCGTCGCGGCGCGTGCCGGAAAATATCAGCGGGCCGCACCGAAATGTCTCGGCAGCGCGACGGCGAGATATTGAAACACGGTCGCCATCGCCTCGTCGCGCTTGAAGGACTGGGGATACATGAGGCAGTCGATCCACAAGCCCTCGATCATGCTCTGCAGGCCGGATGCGACGAGCCGCGGATCGATTTGCGCGCCGCCATCTTTCGCGAGCTCGGCAAACAGCGCGTGGATGGTGCGCTCGAACTCGTTGTCGGCGCGCGTGCAGACCTCGAGGTAAGTCGGGCGCGCCTTCACTTCGCCGCGGAAGGCGAACCAGACGGCGACCTTCTTGCGGTTGCAGATGCCGGGATGGAAGTCGTTGCGGACGATGGCTGTCAGTTGAGCCGCCGGATCGGGTCCGGCCTTGGCGATCGCCTTCTGCCAGGCGGCGCGATACTCATCGGTCAGGTATTCGAGCGTCGCGACGAGCAGTTGTTCTTTGCTGTCAAAATGGAAGTTGACGAGGCCGCGGGAGACTTGGGCCCGCTCGGTGATCCGGGCGAGCGTCAGGTCGGCGAGGCCGCCCTCGGCGATGGCCTCGATGGTCGCCTCGATGAGCTCGCGGCGGGTCGCCTCTTTGCGTGCGACGCGCGTCTGCCCTTTCTGGGCGCCTTCCGTCTGCGGCACGCCTCAGCGGCCTCCTCGCCTGGTGTGGTGCGGACAGGGACGTCCGAGCGCGGCACTATAGCTGCGTCGCGGGCCTTGGCGAGGGTGGATTTTCGCGAACGCGGGCATGTTGACAGGCCATGGGCCCTCGACTAGTTTGCGGCGCTTTCCGGACATTCCGTCCGACCGGCCAGCCGGGCCACGTCAGGTCCCGGCCGGTTCGTGACGCTGCCGACTGGATCCCAGACCCATGAAAGTTCGCAATTCCATCAAGTCCTTGCGCAAGCGCCACCGGGCCAACCGCGTCGTCCGCCGCCGCGGCCGCCTCTACGTGATCAACAAGGTCATGAAGCGCTACAAGGCGCGCCAGGGCTGATCGGCCCCGCGCACGACGGCCTTTATCCCGGCGAGAACGCTGTGTATGCTCGAGGGCATGCGCACATCACTTTTGCTCGCCTCCACCCTCCTCTTCGCCGCGCCGGTCGCCCCGGCCCTGGCGGGTGACACGGCCGCTGCCGAGACCATGAGCGCCACGCCGGCGCCGGCCGGCGCCGACATCCCTGAAACCGTCGCCGAGCGCGACAAGCTCATCACCGAGCTGTTCGACCGGTTGCGCGAGGCCAAGGATGCCGCGACCGCCGAGCGCATCGCCGGCGCCATCGAGCGGCTGTGGGTCTATTCGGGCAGCGACACCGCCGACCTGCTGCTCAATCGGGCGGGCCAGGCGATCGAGGGCAAGCAAACGGAAACCGCCCGCCAAGTGCTCGACGCGCTGATCGGCCTCGAGCCGCGCTATGCGGAAGCCTGGAACCGCCGCGCCTATCTCGACTTCAGCGAGCAGAATTATCGGGCGGCGCTGACGGATCTGAGCCACGTACTCAGCATAGAGCCGCGGCACTTCAAGGCGCTCGAGGGTCTCGCCGCCATCATGAAGGAGATCGGGCAGAAGCGGCTGGCACTGAAGGCCTATCGCAAGCTGCTCGAGATCAATCCGCAGTCGGCGGATGCGCGAACGGCCGTCGAGGCGCTGGCGCGCGAGGTCGAGGGGCAGAAGATCTAGCCTGTGGTGCTGCTGCCCTTGACCTGCCGCTTGCGATATCGGCCGGACGCGGAAGCGAAGGTCGCTATCGCGCGCCGTCCCTCAATTCGAATTTCCGAAACGGCCCATCTTATGCCGCGACGCGCGTCCGCTTTCGGCGTTGAGCGGTCGAGGCCGCCGGGGAAAATGACGCGACGGGCCAAAAGCGAACAAAGATGAACATCATTGGTTCGTTTCGTCTGCCATCATGTCAGCAGATCCGCCTGGCTGATCCGGAGAGTTGTTGAGTCCGGAGAATCGGGCCTTGGTCGAGAGCATGCTAGAATGGAGCAACAGAGAATTCGAACGTGCCGAGCAGCACATGACCCGTGAGTCCGCGATTGAGCTCGCCGAGCGCTATTTCGATGCCGGCACGTTCCGGGACGACCTCGCGCGCTGCGTGGCATTTCGTACCGAAAGCCAAGTGCCAGAGAGCAGGCCGCAGCTGGGCATCTATCTCGAGCGCGAGATCGCGCCGACCTTCCAGCGCATGGGTTACACGACCGAGATCCTGCCCAACCCCGTTGCCCATGGCGGGCCGTTCCTCGTCGCCACCCGGCACGAGAATGACGCCTTGCCGACGGTGCTGGGCTACGGCCACGGCGACGTCATCCGCGGCCTTGAGGGGCAATGGCGCGAGGGCCTCGATCCGTGGACGCTCACCGTCGAGGGCGAGCGCTGGTATGGGCGCGGCACCGCCGACAACAAGTCACAGCATCTGATCAATATGGTGGCGCTTGAAGTGGTGATCGCCGAACGCGGCCGGCTCGGCTTCAACAGCACATTCATGATCGATACCAGCGAAGAGATCGGCTCGCCCGGTCTGTCCGAGTTTTGCGCCGCGCGCAAAGGTATGCTGGCGGCCGACCTGCTGATCGGCTCGGATGGGCCGCGGATAGCATCCGATCGACCGACCATCTTCGGCGGGACGCGCGGCGCGCTAAACTTCGACCTCACGGTTGACTTGCGTGCGGGCGGGCACCACTCGGGCAACTGGGGCGGCATCCTTGCCAATCCAGGCGTCATCCTAGCCAACGCGATTGCCTCGATCATCGATGCCAAGGGCCGAGTGCTTGCGCGCGGCATTCTGCCGGACAGCATTCCCAACTCGGTGCGCATGGCACTCGCCAATTGCGTATTCGAGGGCGGCGCAGATGGGCCTGCGATCGATGCCTGGTGGGGCGAGCCGGGCCTGAGCGTGCCCGAGAAGTTGTTTGCCTGGAACACGTTCGAGGTGCTGGCATTCAGTACCGGCAATCCGGACAACCCCGTCAATGCCGTACCGCCGAAAGCTACCGCTCACTGCCAGATTCGCTTCACGGTCGACGTGCCCTGGCAGAGCTTCCTGCCGACCTTGCGCACGCATCTCGATACGCACGGATTCTCGGCGGTGAAGATCGCGCAATCCGATCTGGACGTGATGACGGCGACGCGGCTCGACCCCGAACATCCCGCGGCGCTGTGGGCTTCGGCGTCGATTGAGAGGACCACGGGGACGAAGCCGGCGGTCCTGGCCAATCTCGGCGGTTGGTTGCCCAACGCGTGCTTCACCGACACGCTCGGCATGCCAACGATATGGGTGCCGCACTCCTATCCATCATGCTCGCAGCACGCGCCCAACGAGCACGTGCTCGCGCCCCTCATGCGCGAGGGCCTACGCATGATGACAGGGCTCTTCTGGGACATGGGTGAGACACCGCCCATAGGGACACGGAGCATGGTGTGAAGGCCCTCGCCTGCTGTGTCTAAGCCCCACCAGTCTTGAGCATGGCGAAGACCGCTGTGGGTCACTCACGTCGAGGTCTGATCGCCCGCTCTCTGCATGGAGCGCGCCCCCCGGCGCGGGGACCATCGGCATTCGACGTTTCCGGGCAGCCAGCCCGAAACATAATCCCAGCCGCCGCTCCCCTTTCCCGATTTCCCCGCCAATGGCATGATCGGTTCCCGCCCACCCGGCGTTTCCGCCGGTCCCCACGCCTCTACGGAGCCTTACCCATGATCATGTACGCGACGCTCGGCGCTCACGACATCAAGAAGAGCAAGGCCTTCTACGACAAGCTGCTGAAACCCATCGGCTACAAGCGGCTGAGCGGCGGCGACTGGGGCGTAAGCTATGGCCCGTCCAAGGACACCACCACGCTGTACGTCATGAAACCGGCCAACGGGCTCCCCGCCAGCTTCGGCAATGGCACCATGCTCTCCCTCGTCGCGCCGAGCCGCAAGGCGGTCGACGAGTTCCACGCGATCGCGCTGGCGAGTGGCGGCTATGACGAAGGCAAGCCCGGCATCCGCGGCGAAGCCAAGTCCAACTTCTACGCCGCCTACATCCGCGATCCCAACGGCAACAAGCTCTGCGCCGTCTGCACCAAGCCGGGGAAGTGACGGCCACTGCGCTCGCCCAGATATCGCTTCAAGGACAGCACACATGATCCGCTACATCACGCTCGGCGCCCACGATCTCGCCACCTGCGGCCCCTTCTACGATCGCCTGATGCCGACGCTGGGCTGCGAGCGGCTGGAAACGCCGGCCTACGGGTTTGGCTACGGACCCAAGGGCGGAAAAGCCGACCTCTGGGTCATCAAGGCCAACAACGGCCTCCCCCCCACCTACGGCAACGGCACGATGGTGGCGCTCGATGCGCCGAGCCGGAAGGCCGTCGATGCCTTCCATGCGGCAGCGCTGGCCAACGGCGGCTTCGACGAGGGCAAGCCCGGCATCCGCGGCGGCGCGGAGTCCAATTTCTATTCCTGCTACGTCCGCGACTTGACCGGCAACAAGCTGTCGGCGGTCTACAATCAGCCGGAGTGATGGGGCGGGCGGTCGAGACGTGCACAGAAATCCTCGACCACATCCGCAGCCTCCCCGGCATGCGTCTCGAGCAGCATGTGACCGGCATCGAACCGGTGCACTCGAGCGTCGGGCCGGGCGCCTGTGATCGAGGCGAGGGCACGCGGGCCCGTCAGGTGATCGCGCCGGCCGGTGAGGCACAGGACTGGGCATGATATCCTTGCGAGCGTGGAAGACATATCGGCTGCGAGGGCGATGCCGACGCGGTGGCGGACGAGGCGCTTCGGCAGTGCGGCGATGAGGTCCGTCACCTCATCGATCAGCTCAGGCGTCGCGCTCCGTCCCGCGAGCGCGCGGGCCGTATACCTTGGCGGCAGGGGCAAGCCCATCGCGAAGGACGCAACGGGCGCCAGCATCGGCGGCAGCGGAAACTTCGCAAACGTCGACGCAAGGATCAGTCCGGCGACCCGGGGCTCGCGATGGGCAAGCGCGATGGCGAACGGGCCGGAGAAAGATTCGCCCAGCACGGCAAAGGGCCCGTCTGGCGCGCGGGCGCGCACGAATTCGACGTGCGCGTCGAAGTCGAAATGCGGATCGGCGGGATAGTCGATCATGACGACTGGGCGAAACAGCTCGAGCTTCCGGGCAAGCTCGCGAATGAGCCCACACGTTCCGTGCAGACCGGGGAGGAGCATGAGCGCAAGGGGGGTGGTCACGGGGTTGATATAGCGCGCCTTAACGGGCGCGGCGAGGCGCACATCGACGTCCCTGTACTCGCCCGTCCAGATTTTCCCGGTTGCGCCGGCCCATCCGCTTGCCGACGATGACGCCTCATTGATTCCACAGCGGAGCCCCCATGACCAGCGCCACCAGCAGGCTTTCCGGGCTTGGTCTGCGTCCGGCATTGGCGCGAGGCCTGAACCGCTTTCCCGTCCCGGCCGCCTTCGCGGCGCTGGCGACGATCGTGGTTCTATCGCTGTCGACGCCGGCGGTCATGAGCGACAATGCCCTTTCCTTCGCACTGGTCTTGCTCGCGACCGCGTCCGTCGCCGGCTTCGTGGCCGCGCTCGCGGCCGCCTTGGTAACCGAACGCGAAGGCTGGACCGGGGGCAGGCGTCAGCTCGCGAGCGCGCTCGCAGGCGCCGCCGCCTTCCTGCCCGCCTGGCTGCTCCAGGAAAGGCTCGATCTCCTACCCTGGCTCTACGTGCCCGCGCTGATCGTTCTTCTCACGCTGGCGGGCACAGGTTTCAGGCGGCTCGGCGATGAGGCCTTCTGGCTTTTCAATCACGACCTGTGGGTCGGCGCGGCCATCGCGCTCGTCGCCGTGGTGCTGCTCGCCGGCGGCCTCTCCGCCATCATCGCGACCTCCGGCTACCTGCTCGGCACGCCCTGGAGCGGGGAGATGGTGATGCGCCTGTGGACGTTGGCGCTCGGCTTCATCGGGCCCATCATCTGGCTGACGCAGGTGCCGACCGCCGGCCAACCGGTCGAAGGTGAAGGCTATGCCGCCGGTCTCTTGAGTAACGCCATCGCGGCAATCGTGATTTACGTCATGGTGCCGCTGCAGTTGATCTATGCGGTGGTACTGCATCTCTATGCTGGCAAAATCGCCCTTGCGTGGGCGCTGCCGGACGGCGAGCTCGGCTGGATGGTGCTGCTTTACGGCGCCGCCGTTGTCGGAACAGCTCTTCTGGGCTTTCCGGCGCGGATGAGCGGGCGGAGCTGGATGCGGCTCTATTGGCGCATCTGGCCGTGGATTCTGGCCGTGCCGGCGATATTGCTGCAGTTCGCCATTTTCGAGCGCATCGGCGTCTATGGCTGGACCGAGCAGCGCTATCTGATCGTACTGTTCGGGATCTGGCTCGGGCTCGTCATCCTGACGCAAGGGCTGCCGACGCCACTGCGCTCGATCCGGATGATTCCGGCGTTGGCCGGCGGATTGGCGCTCATCGCCTCCTTCGGCCCCTGGGGCGTCACCGGGTTTCCCGATCGCATGCAGGTGGGGAGCGTGGTCGCGGCGCTCGGCGAGGCCGGCGCGCTCGGCGCGGATGGCCGGGTCACGGCGTGGCCCGACCTCTCGAAACTGCCAATCGAGACGCAACGCCGGGCGAGCGCGGGTCTTGATCACCTGGCGCGGCGCGAGCGTTTGGATCAGCTTGCGCCGCTGTTTGGCGGAATGCAGGACTCGCCCTTCACCGACGCCTCGCTCGACACCTTCGTGCAAGGCGAGCGGCTGCGCCAGAAGCTTACTCTGAACCCGCCGATGGCAGGGGCCGCCGCGCAAGGTCTCGGCTTCTACGTGCAGGCGCCAGTGGTCGTCGACCGGCCGGGCGCGACCCGCTTCATTGGCCCCTACTCGCTCGACGAGGGCAGTTCAGAGCGCCGGGTCAACGGGCCGGATGGCGAGATCGTCGCGAGTTTGAAGGGCGGCGTCGTCGCCGTGATCGAGCAGCGCAGCGGAGCGCGTGCCGAGTTTGCTCTTGGCGCCATGCCGGAGCTGCAAGCCGCCATGGAGAACCAAGCCAGGTCCGGTGCCGACATCTCGGCAATGGCGCCACTTGTCCTGAAGCGGTCAAGCGGCACGCTGGATGCGGAACTCGTGCTGGTCCAGGCCTGGGGCGTGAAGGATCTCAGTGGGAAAACAGCGGTCAATCAGGCCGGCTTCTGGGTGCTGATCGGGAAGGCCGCGGTACCGTGAGGGCCAGCCCCTGACCGTCACCCGAACATCTTGTCGCCGCGCTCGTCGATGATCTGGCGGCCTTTCGAGAGCGCGAACTCGGCCGCCTCCCCCTCGCCCGCGAAACGGTCGGCGCGGACGAATTTGTGCTCTTTTCTTTCGCCATCGATCTCTTTGGCGATGATGCCGGCGAGCTGGAACTGCCCGCCCTCCTTGTAGGGCCGCGCCTCGATGATGAAGCCTTTGTACTCGGCGGTTTTGGCCGGCGCTCCGTTGCCGGTCTCCGACCCGCCGCCGAACAGCTTCTTCAGGAAAGACATGGAAACCTCAATAGGAAAGTTAGCCCTGAGCATCCAACGCGCCGCCGTCGAGATCGGCGATGACGACCGCAAGCTCCGGCACGCGAAGTGGCTCGAGCCTCTCAGCGAACGCCACCTCCCTCACCTGCTGGTAGCCGCCGGCCGAAGGCTCGCGATGCACGCGCGTCGACCCGGCCAACACATTGAGCACCCAGTACTCGCACACGCCGAACCGCGCATAGAGGGCCGCCTTCAAGAGGCTGTCCTTCTGCCAGCTCGTGTCGGCAACCTCGACAACCAGCAGCACGCTCTCGCCGCGGACGTCGTTCACGCCAATACCGGCCGGAAACAGCATGAGGTCGGGCTCGGGCTCATCATGGGGGCCGAGGCGGAGCGGGGCCTCGACGGCGAATTTGATACGAGCGGGGAGCCGGCGCACCCAATGCATCATCAGCTCGTTGCGCACGCCTTCGTGCCGCACCCCCTTGGCCGCCATGGCGACGAGCTCTCCCCCGATCAGCTCGAACGGATCGCCGTCCTCGAGAACGCCGGTCTCCAACAGACGCGCGACCTCCGACGCCGACCACTTGCGACGGCTGTATCCATCGGCCGCCTGCGTGCTGCCGGATCGGTCGGGAAGCCTGGAGCTGCTGCGGACATGCTCGTTCATGCGCGAATGGATAGCACGAAATGCCGGGGCGTGAAACGCGCCCGCGGCCGTCCGCAATTGCCATCCTGGCGCTCGGGGGCGCGCGGCCCCGGAAAGCACGCGCCGGCTTTAGTTACGCCTTCGGGCGGAACACGAGCGCGACGCCGTTCATGCAGTAGCGCTTGGCCGTAGGCTCGGGGCCGTCGTCGAAGACGTGGCCGAGATGGCCGCCGCAGCGCCGGCAGTGCACCTCCGTGCGGGTTGTAAAGATCGTGTTGTCCGCTTCCGTGCCGACCGCATTCGGCAGCACGTCGAAGAAGCTCGGCCAGCCGGTGCCGGAGTCGTATTTGGTGGTAGAGGCATAGAGCGGCAGATCGCAACCGGCGCAGTTATAGATGCCCTCTCGCTTTTCAGCGTTGAGCGGGCTCGAGCCCGGCCGCTCGGTGCCGGCCTCGCGCAGCACAGCGTACTGCTCCGGCGTCAGGAGCGCCCGCCATTCGGCGTCGGACTTGGTGATCTCGAAAGTCCCGGCGGCCAAGGCGGGGGTGAGCGCGACGAGGCTGGCGGTGGAGAGGAGGAAAGCGCGGCGATGCAGCATGGGAGCCTCCGGGTTGGGGGCGGCGATTTGATGAGACTTACGTGGCGGCGAAGGGCCCGGATGCCAAGGCACGATGATGTGATAGGGGCGTGAGGTCCGCCCGGCTGCGCCATTCGATCAGGGCGCCCGCGGCGAAATGTAGGGGCGACCGGCGGTCGCCCGTCTTCTTCATCGACCTGCCGTGTTGCAGGACGGTCCTCGGTCAGTGCCTGGGCCAGGGCACGTTTCTGCTCGAGCGTGCGGCCGGCGAAGAGTTCAACGCGGATGGTGGGCATGGGGAATCTCTCCTTGCTTCGATCGTCGATCAGCCCCGGCCTCGGCCTCGGCCGGCCAACTCAGTGGGCTTCTGCCGCCTTCGCCGCTTCCACAGCCGCGGCAGTATCGCCCTGGCTGCCGTTGAAGTAGATGTTCAGCAGCACGGCCGCAATCGAGG
>JANNSX010000482.1:0-8034 GCA_031403155.1 Hyphomicrobiaceae bacterium | reverse complement strand
CCTTCACTACAACTTCCCTCCCTACTCAGTCGGCGAAACCGGCCGTGGGGGCTCGCCGGGCCGCCGCGAAATCGGACACGGCAAGCTGGCCTGGCGCGCCATCCATCCGATGCTGCCCAAGCAGGAAGACTTCCCCTACACCATTCGCGTCGTCTCCGAGATCACCGAAAGCAATGGCTCGTCCTCGATGGCGACCGTCTGCGGGACCTCGCTGGCGATGATGGATGCGGGTGTTCCCTTGAAGGCGCCCGTCGCGGGCATCGCCATGGGACTCATCAAGGAGGGCGATGAGTTCGCCGTGCTCTCCGACATCCTCGGCGACGAGGATCATCTCGGCGACATGGACTTTAAGGTCGCCGGCACCAAGGACGGCGTCACCGCGCTGCAGATGGACATCAAGATCACCGGCATCACCGAAGAGATCATGCGGGTGGCGCTGGATCAGGCGAAGGCTGGGCGCCACCACATCCTGGACGAGATGGCGAAGGCCATCGGCTCGGCCCGCTCCGAGCTCGGCGAGCATGCCCCGCGCATCGAGACGATCAAGATCCCGACCGACAAGATTCGCGAGGTCATCGGCTCGGGCGGCTCGGTCATCCGCGCCCTCGTCGAGGAGACGGGCGCCAAGATCGACATCGAGGACGACGGCACGGTGAAGGTCGCCGCCGCCAAGCTCTCCTCCATCGAGGCGGCGCTGAAGCGGATCAAGGAGATCGTTTCCGAGCCCGAAGTCGGCGTCATCTATCGCGGCAAGATCGTGAAGGTGGTCGAGTTCGGCGCCTTCGTGAACTTCTTCGGCGCCAAGGACGGGCTCGTGCACATTTCACAGCTCGTGCGCGGCCGGCCCGCGACCGTCAGCGAGGTCGTGAGCGAGGGCCAGGAAGTCTGGGTGAAACTCTTGGGCTTCGATGATCGCGGCAAGGTCCGCCTCTCGATGAAGGCGGTCGATCAGGCGACCGGCCAGGAAGTCCAGCTCGATCCGAGCGAGATGGATACGGGCGGTGGCGGGAGCGGCGGTCCGCGCCGGGAGGGCGGCGGTGGCCGTCGCGAGCGCCGGCCTCGCGACTAATCGGAGTGCTTCCGGAAAAGTGCGAAGCGGTTTTCCGAAAAGAAGCACGACAAGCAAATACAGTAAGGCCGTCCCGTGCATTCGGGGCGGCCTTTCGCATTTGTGCGGTGAGCTGTCTCGCATCGGGACGGACGCTAACTATTCATTTACCCTAAGAAATCCTTAGCGTGGCGCGCAGACCCCGGACCGGCTCAATACTTGAATAACCAATTTCAAGAGTGAGCCGTGACCAGTCCGGGTGCATCCATGACCGATCTCGCAGCAAATGACATCGAGCGCCTCGACATCAGCGCGAAGGCCAAGCTCCGGCGCTGGTGGCATCGCAATAAGCCGCGCCGGTCGGTGGTGAGCTTTGCGGCGATGGCGGCGCTGGTGGCTGGTTATCTGCACGTCGTGCTGATCCCCGCCAGCGGAACCGCCGCCGAGTTGAAGGAGCGGGACGTCATCCGGAGCGAGGTCGCCCGGCTGCTCGACGCGAAGGATTTCGCCGGTCTCGAGGCGATGGCCGCGGACTATCGGAGCAACGAAGCGAGAACCAGAAGCGGGGTCTGGAAGCTCACGGTGTTCTACAGCGGCTTCCATGCCAAGGCGCGCCTCAACGGCAAGGAAGACCCGCGCTGGAAGGTGCTCTCCGACCAGCTGCGCGCCTGGCAACAGGCCTACCCGGAAAGCCCGACACCGGTGATCGCCAATGCCGTGGTGATGAAGCGCTACTCTAAAGCATTGAAGCCGGTTGTGTTCCTACAGCGGGCCTCGACCTCCGAGGCCGAGGACGCGGCCTTCGTCTCGGCGCTGATGGCGAACAAGGCCTATCTCGAGAAGCACAAGTCAATCGCCGCGCGCGATCCGCACTACTACGTCATCTGGTCGAACCTCGCCTTCGCGCTCGGCACCGGCGCGGCCGAGTTCTTCGATACGGTCGACGAGGGAATGCAGTCCCATCCCGACTACTACCAACTCTACTTCGCCGCCATGGACTATCATGCGCCGCAGTTGCGCGGCGACGCCAAGGCCGTCGAGGCCTTCGCCAACATGGCGGTGGAGCGGACGAAGGCCGAGGAGGGATTGGGTCTTTACGCACGCGTTTACTGGTACGCGATGTCCGCCTTCTTCGGCGAGGACATGTTCCACCGCTCGATGGTCGACTGGACGAAGATGAGCAAAGGCATCGACGACGTGCTGGCGCGCTATCCCGATCAGTGGAACATCAACAACTTCGCGCTGGTGTCGTGTCTTGCCGGCGATGCCGCCAAAACCCGCTCGCTGATCGACCGCATCGAAGGCAATCCGATTGCGCAGGTGTGGAAGTCAACGGACACCTACCGCTCATGCCGCCGGCTGGCCAGGGCAGAGTAACGCTCACTGCCGATTTGCAGAAAACAGAAGAGCCCGGACGTTTGTGCGCCCGGGCCCTCTCGCAGTCATGCCGGCGGGATTTCAGTAATTGTTGTAGTAAACCCGGCGCTTCTTGTGGTGCTTGTGGCACCAGCTCCAGCAGCGCCACTTATGGCCGCAGCGGTAGTGGCCGTGCTTCCACCAGCAAACCCGCTTCCATCCGCACTTCTGATGCCAATGGCAGTAGCGTCTGCGGTGGCTCACCTCATCGACGAGGCTCTGGTTGACCGTCAGCTGATCAGCGATCGTCGGCACAAGGGAACTTGCGGGCGCCGCCGAAGCGGTTACCGGAGCGAGCCCCAGGAACATGGCGCCGAGCAAAAGCGACGCCAACAGAAATTTTCGCATGCCGTATCTCCTTCGTGAGCTCTGTGCCGCCTGCCGTCGCGGGTCTCGCCACTATCCAGCGGGCGGCCGATCCTGCCTCGCGAAGGGCGCCGCTCCCGAACGGGCGCCGATTTTGTACGGCTTCACGAAGCCAGGCTCATGCTCGGAGATTTGAGATGAACCGGGGATGAAGGGAAGGCCAAATCGTGTTGCGCTACCGTAACATACGATCTTCTCAACCAGCCGCGGCGTGCCGAATGTCGAGCCGCTCGAAGGCGCGGTGCTCGGGCCAGAAGGTGGCCAGGGCGGCACTGATTTCGGCCGCCTCGCCGGTCGTGAGCAATTTGGGCTCGGTGCCGCTCGCTAGCCCCTCAAGAAAGCGCGGATGGCGCACGAAGTAGTCTTCGAGGCTGTCGGCGACGATCTCGGGCTGCGACAGCAGACGCGTGAACGGCGGTAGATGCCTGCGAAACAGGTGCTCGACCAGCACGTAGTGGGTGCAGCCGAGGATCGCTCGGTGCGGAGGGACGTTGCCGCAGGCCGCCATGAGGTCGGCGACGTAGCCCGCGATGGCGCCGTCGAGCACGGCTTCCGCTGCCCCGGCCTCGATCATGCCGGCGAGGTCCGGACAGGCCTGCTGGACGACGTTAACCTTGGGGCAGCGCTTGCGGATTTCCTCCGGATAGACGTCCGAGGCGACCGTTCGGCGGGTGGCGAGCACCGCAATTGTGTCGGTGTTGTACTTCTGAGGGTATTGCGGTGACGTCACGGCCCAAGGCGTCTGCGTCGCGGCCTCGACAGTCGGGGCGATGATGCCGATGACGTTGTGAGTGCCGGCCCACTGCGAGCCCGGCAGCCACTCCCGCTGCAGGCGGCGGGCGGCGACGGCCGTGGCAGTATTGCAGGCCAGCAGCACCAGCGGGCAGCCGAGGCCGAACAGCGTCTCGACGCCCTGGCGGGTCAGCTCGACAACTTCCTCGGAGGGCCGGTTGCCGTATGGCGCGCGTCCGTGGTCGCCAAGATAGATGAATTTGCCGGGGCCGAAGCGGCCGGCCAGCGCCTTCAGCACCGTCAGCCCGCCATGGCCGGAATCAAATAGGCCGATCATGTCCGCCCTCCGCGACCGGCTCAGCTCAATCAGGCGCTGAGCCGCGCAGCACGATATGCGAGCACAACACTCGCCGAGTCGTGTGGGCTTATCAAGGCAACGGCTATTCCGCGGCGTCAGCCCGCGCGCGGCCCATGGCCTCGGCATCGGCCTCGGCTTCCTTGAGTGAATCGAGCGCCGGCATGGCCGTGATCGAGTAACCGCAGTCCACATAGTGGATTTCGCCCGTCACCGCCCCCGAGAGGTCCGAGAGCAGGTAGAGGGCGGCACCGCCAACTTCGTCGAGCGTCGGCGTGCGCTTCAGCGGCGCATGATCCTTCTGGTGGTTGAAGATCGTCCGGGCATCCGAGATACCGGCACCCGCTAGGGTGCGCATCGGCCCGGCCGAAAGGGCGTTGACGCGCACGCCTTGTGGGCCGAGGTCGGCGGCCAGATACCGCACGCTGCTCTCGAGCGCCGCCTTGGCGACACCCATGACATTGTAGCTCGGCACGACCCGCATCGAGCCGCCGTAGGTCAAGGTCAGCAGCGAGCCGCCGTTGGGCATCAAATCCGCGGCGCGGCGAGCAATCTCGGTGAAGGAGAAGCAGGAGATGACCATCGTCTGCTGGAAGTTCGCCCGCGAGGTGTCGGCGTAGCGGCCCCTGAGCTCGTTGCGATCGGAGAAGGCCAGCGCATGGACGATGAAGTCGATCGAGCCCCAGGTCTTCCGGATTTCCTCGAAGACATTGTCGACCGAGTTGAGGTCCATGACATCGCAAGGGACGATGATCTCGGAGTTGACCGACTTGGCGAGCGGGATGGCTCTGCGACCGAAGGCTTCGCCCTGATAGGTAAAGGCGAGCTTGGCGCCCTGGCCCGCCAACACCCGGGCAATGCCCCAGGCAATCGACCGGTCGTTTGCAACCCCCATGACGAGGCCGCGCTTGCCGGCCATCATTGGTCCAGGCACCGCGATGTCACGTTCACTCATGTAAATCACCTTCTCGTCCGGACGCCGCACCCAGCCCTGCCGTGTGCGCCTCCGCTGGGCCGCTTCGTTCTTCAACGCTACCACGCTCGTACCTCATCTCAGCCATCATAGCGGGACAGCACCAGCGTCGCATTGGTCCCGCCAAACCCGAAGCTGTTCGACATGACCGAGCCGAGGACAACATTGTCTTGGCGCTCCCGGGCTATAGGCATGTCGGCGAACGCCGGATCGAGTTCGTCGATATTGGCCGATTTTGCGATGAAACCGTTGCTCATCATGAGGAGAGAGTAAATGGCCTCCTGAACGCCTGCGGCACCGAGCGAGTGACCGGTCAGCGACTTGGTGGCCGATATGGGGGGGCAGTCCTTGCCGAAAACGCTGCGAATGGCCTCGATTTCCTTCAGATCGCCAACCGGCGTCGAGGTTGCGTGAGGGTTAATGTAGTCGATCTTGCCAGGGATTCCCTTGCCGGCGAGACCTTCCATCGCCCGCTTCATACAGCGCGCGGCGCCCTCGCCGGAGGGGGCGACCATGTCGTGACCGTCGGAGGTGGCGCCGTAGCCGGTCACCTCGGCATAAATTCTGGCCCCCCGGGCCTTGGCGTGCTCGAGCGCTTCGAGCACCAGAACGCCAGCCCCGCCGGCGATGACGAAGCCGTCCCGATCCTTGTCATAGGCGCGGCTTGCGACCTCCGGCCGGTCGTTGAAGCCGGACGACATGGCCTGCATGGAGTCGAACAGGACCGACATGGTCCAGTCGAGCTCCTCCGAGCCGCCGCAGAACATCACGTCCTGCTTGCCCCATTGAATGAGCTCGGCGGAATTGCCGATGCAGTGGGAGGAGGTCGCGCAGGCAGACGAGATCGAATAGTTGACGCCGTGGATGTGGAAAGGGGTCGCCAACGTCGCCGATGCCGTCGAGGACATCGCCTTCGGGACTTCGAAGGGACCGACCTTCTTGGGGCCGCGCGTCCGCGTCGTGTCGGCGGCGGCGACGATGGTCGAGGTGGAAGGGCCGCCCGAGCCCATGATGATGCCGGTCCGCTCGTTGGAGACGTCCTTCTCCTCGAGCCCGGAGTGGCGGATCGCCTGCTGCATGGCGAGGTAGTTCCAGGCCGAGCCCGGCGCCATGAAGCGGCGGATCTTACGGTCGATCATGCCCTCCCATTCGATCTGGGGGGCGCCGTGCACCTGACAGCGAAAGCCGAGCTCCGCGTATTTGTCGGCTTTGCGCAGGCCGGACTTGGCCTCGCGGAGGGACGCCGTCACCTCCTGCGTGTTGTTGCCGATCGAGGAAATGATGCCCATTCCCGTGACGACGACGCGTCTCATCTGTCGCGAACCTTTCTCACCGCTGCGTTCCCGGGCCGCCTGCGCTCAATGGCGCTGGCTAGGCCCCTTCCGCAGCCCCCGCAACCGTGCCGCTCTCGAACAGGCCCACTTTCAGATCCTTGGCCTCGTAGATCACTAGCCCATCGGCCTTCATGACGCCGTCGCCGATGCCGAGCTTGAGCCTGCGCAAGATCACCCGCTTCATGTCGATGACGTACTCTACTTTCCTGATCGTCGGCACGACCATGCCCGTGAGCTTGACCTCGCCAACGCCGATGGCGCGCCCGCGCCCCCGAGCGCCACACCAGCCGAGAAAAAAGCCGGTCAACTGCCAGAGCGCGTCGAGCCCGAGGCAGCCCGGCATGACCGGATCGCCCTTGAAGTGGCAATCGAAAAACCAGAGGTCCGGCCGGATTTGCATCTCGGCGACAATCTGGCCTTTGCCGTGAGCGCCTCCCGTTTCGCTGATCGACGCGATGCGGTCGAACATGAGCATGGGCGGCAGTGGCAGCTGGGCATTGCCCAATCCGAACATCTCGCCGCGACCGCAGCTGAGCAAATCCTCGTAGTCGTAGCTTGATCGGCGTTCCGCCATGGCTTGGCGCTCAGTCCCCAATTCGGCGGTTGTTGAAAGCGGCCCGCCGTTAACCAGGGGCTTCCTAACACACTCAGCCAACCGCAAAAAGGCCGTCGGACCGCTCGATCACCCGAATTGGGCTCACTCATGCTCCGGTTAGCAGGCAACGTTGACGCAGTGGCGGCGACTTGCGGGAATGGGGTGTCAACCCTAGTATTCGACGCACGGCCATTACCAAACGGTGAGAGTAACGTGAACCCGACAGCTCATGACGCCAAAAATTTGCTGACCGGAACCGGATTGCGGCCGACCCGTCAACGTCTGGCCTTGGCAAAGCTGTTGTTTCAGGCCGGCGACCGGCATGTGACGGCCGAGAGGCTTCACGAGGAGGCGACTGCCGAGGGCATTCGGGTGTCCTTGGCGACGGTCTACAACACACTTCACCAGTTCACCGGGGCAGGGTTGCTCAGATCCTTTGCCGTTGATGGCCAGAAAACCTATTTCGACACCAACACATCCGACCATCACCACTTCTACTGCGAATGGAACGGGCAGATCCTCGACATGCCCGGCGGCGATCTGGTCATTGGCGGCGTGCCCAATCCGCCGGCCGGCACCGAGGTTGTCCGCGTCGATGTGGTTGTACGCCTCGCCGCCAAGGGCTGAGCGCTACTCGACGATCTCGTCCTCGTAGACCCCCCACAGCCGCTTCTGCTCGATGAAGCCGCGATGGCCGGCGATCGAAATCTGGCACCAGCTCTTATCGCAGAATACGATTCCCGCGAGCGTGCCGGCCTCGGCATAGGCAACAATGCTGCCCGATGACGAAGCCTCCGTGTGAACCGATGTCGGCTTGGATTTGGTGCCCGAACCCTTGCCCTTGCGCTCCCAAGGCGCCACGACCGCCGTCCGACGCCCGGATAAGAGATTCTGCAGGACCCAGCCTTGTGCGCCGTCGCTGTCTCGTACCTGCCGCCAGATGCCGTACTCACGCACGATCTCCACCGGCAGCCCCGCCTTCTCGAACACCCAGGCGATGGGATAGTTCGTCCCGGGCCCCTTTCGGACATTGACCTTGTCGGATTTGAGGCTGACGAATCGGGGAATCGGCAGTCCACTTCCGCCTGCCGGCTCGTCGGCATGGCCGCGATCGGTAACGCCGCACAGGCCGAGCAGAACGAGAACGGCGATTTCGAATCCCCTTCGCGGCATGCGGATCATTCCAGCCATGTCCGTCCAACATCACGATTTGCC
>JANNSX010000481.1:0-3773 GCA_031403155.1 Hyphomicrobiaceae bacterium | reverse complement strand
CCTCCTGCAATGCTGTGCCGCAGGAGACATGCTAATGGCGTAGGTTGGCGGTTTCAAGACGAAAGAAGGCCGCGCTAGTGTTCTGACTCATTCATTTGGTACCCCAAATGAATGGCCATCCCACTAGCCACCTCTTTGTTTGTGTTCCGTCTTTCCATTCATAATTCCAGCTTCGCCGGAATCATATGAATGGGCCGGAACACCAGAACAAGCCAAAACCTACGCAAAATAACAGGTCCGGTCCAGCGAGGGACCCCAATGCACGTGGCCTATAGTGGCTTAGGGGTGCCTTTCAGTGTCTCGACTAACCGAGAATGTACGCGTTGGTGAAAACGATTGTCTCTACCCCAATGAACTTGTCGACTTCGCCGCTGGAGATGTCTTCAATCTGAATGTAAGCGCTCGTACGAGTTACGGTGTAGTGGTTGCGTGCTTCGGACAGATAGGCGATGTCGTAGCCACCGCCGCCACAGACGGTATCGTTGCCGCCATTGCCATACAGCTTGTCGTTCCCGCTATCGCCGTACAGCTTGTCATTGCCGCCGCCGCCGTTGATCCGATCGTTGCCGGACAAGCCTTGAAGCTTGTTGGCAATACCATTCCCGCTGATGCTGTCGGCGCCGCGCCCGCCCTTGGCATTCTCGATCCAGCATTGATAGGCGATGCCGAGATTATTCGTCATATAGCCGACGGACGAGTAGCTGCCGGGCGCGAGCTTGATGACCTGATTGTTGCTGAAGCCCGAGAGGTTGAGCAGGTCCGTGCCGCCCCCATCCCAGATCGTCACGATGGGATCGCGGTTGACGGCGAAATTGAAGACATCCTTGTCCGCGGTGGAGCCGAAGCCGTAGGCCGTGTTGCCCGATCGCGTGGTCATATCGCGGCCGTAGATCTCCTGGATCGCCGCCACGTCGTGCACCATCGGCGTCTGCGGGAAGAGCCAATCCCCGAAACGGTCATAGTGATCGGTGCGGCTGCCGTCGGCGTCGGCATCGAAGTAGGACATTATCGAGTAGCGGTGCGTGTCCTGCCTGTAGACGGCATCTGATGCATAGCTGCCCGAGCCGTTGTAGGGGCCGGGGTGCTCGAGACCGAGCGCATGGCCGATCTCGTGCATGTAGGTCATGTTGCCGTAGCTGCCGAAGAAGAAGTCCGAGCTGTCGTTGTGGGTCCACCAGCTCGATGCCATCCAGATCTCGGCATCCGTCAGCATCCAGCGACCGTCGGCGTAGCCGCCCGTCGCGGTCATGGCGTAGGTTCCGCCACCGGTGTTGGAGGAGTACCCCATGTTGATGTTTGCGCCGCTGGCGATCCGCGCCATGTCGGGGGCGATGAGGTCGTCCCAGAGTTCGAAGGACTTCTCGCCGGCCTCGCGCATGGCGGTGCCCATGGTCCGGTAGCCCAACCCCTCGCCGCCGGAGCCGAAGGCCGACATCGGCATCGCGTAGGTGATGGTGGAGCCTGCCCAGCCCGTACCCGAGTCGAGCCGTCCGATGACCTGCGCCAGCGTAAATGTTGGCTTCGCCATGCCACTCTCCCCCGTGCTCTTGCACCTTGCCGGTGCGCAAGGCTGATGCGCGGCGACCAGACCGCGGCTCTCTTGGGAGAGAAGATAGGAGCGACACGCTCAAGGAAAATTGAGATTGATGATTGGCGAATGTGAAGTTGAATCGCAGAGAAAACGCTGAGTTAATCGCTGGACTGCGGCGGCACGGACCGGCGGCGGATAGCTAAAATTTTAGTCGAATTCCCGGATTTGTGCGCGGCGTGCGATGCCGCTCAATGCTCGTGCTCGCAGCCACGGCCCTCGCCATGCTCGTGGTGATGATGCGCGGGCTCGTCGTGGGAGTGGCGCTGGCCGGGCATCATCAGCGCACGGGCGAGCCCCTGCTCGGTCTGGCGGGCATCCGTCTCGAGCACCATCGCGGCAATCTCGGCGCCGAGGATCATGTCGTCGGGGCGGCCGAAATAGTGCCGGCGCAGACGGCCCTGGCGGTCGTAGATCAGAAGCGTCGGCGTGCCGCGCATCTCATAGGCGAGCATGGTCTCGGGAATGTTCTCCCCATTGGGCTTGTCGATGCCGATGGGGAAGGAGAACTTGTATTCGTGCAGGAACGCCTCCAGCGCCTTCGGCGTCATCACATCATGGTGCTCGAAAACAGTGTGGAGGCCGAGCACGGCGACGTCCGCGTCATTGAACCGCTCCCTAAGCTTCTGAACTTGCGGCAGCGCATGGCTGACGCAGCCTGGACAGAGCATCTGGAAGGCGAGCACGACAACGACCTTGCCTTTGAGGTCTGCGAGCGCCGGCGTCTTCGTAGCATTGAGCCAGCGGGTGACGGAAAGCTCTGGTGGCTTTTCGAGGTCGAACATGCGGGCTCCTTGGCGTATGATATCGCCTCGATACAATCGAGGTCATAGCCTGTCAACATCGGTCGCGAGAGGCTATGCATCAGTCGAAGGCGATTGGGAAGGAGGGCAGGCTCATGCGACCAGAACGCGATGCGGCAGCGGCACGGCAACGGCTGATCGAGATCGTGCGCAAGAAATCTTTCCGGTCGGGTGAGGTGTTCAAGCTCGCCTCCGGCAAGACCTCGACACTTTACTTCAACATGAAGCCGACTTTGCTCGATGCCGAGGGCGCGCGGCTGTCGGCTTCGCTCATTTTGGATCTTCTTGCGGACGATCGCGCGGATCTCGTCGGTGGATTGGAGCTTGGGGCCGTGCCGATCGCGGCGTCGGTCGCGGCGATTTCGGCGGTCGAGGGCCGGCCGGTCGCGGGTTTCATCGTCCGCAAGCAGGCGAAGGATCACGGCACGCAGAGTCTCGTCGAGGGATTGGTCAAGGGCGAGACGCTCAAGGCCAAGCGCGTGGTCATCGTCGAGGACGTGACGACGACGGGCGGCTCGGCGATCAAGGCCGCGGAGGTCGTGCGCGCGGAAGGCGGCGAGGTTGTGCGCGTCGTGACCGTGCTCGATCGCCAGGAGGGGGCGGCGGAGGCGTTCAAGGCGGCTGGCCTTGCCTTCTCATCGGTGTTGCGAGCGGAGGATTTCACCGGGGCGGCGTCGTAGCGGGACGAGCAGCGGACGGAACGGTGCGATCGCGGCTGTCACGTCTTGAACTTGCCCGCTTTCTCGAAGGCTTTGACGCCGGTGTCGATCAGCTGCCCCATCTCCTTGAACAGCTCCGGCTCGATCGATCTGAAGTTGAAGCAGTTCTTGCCCTGCATCCGCTTCTTGAGGGCAGGCGAGATATCGTCGAGCAAGGAAGGATCGGCATAGACGGGCACGAGATGCACCGCGACGTAGGTCTTCTTGATCTCGATGCCGCCGAGCCAGGTCCGGTAGCCGTCCTTCGCCCGCACCTCATGGGTGCCGAGGTAGTATTTGCCAGGCTCGTCGTGGAGCACGACGCCCTTCTTGGCGTGGCGCGTAAAGAGCGGTTTCAAAGCGGCGAAGACGGCGGCGAAATCGCTCGGCATGGACGCCCGGCCCCTTGATTGCCACTCTCACATGGTGCTGAGCTTATCTCCAAGAGCACGTTCAGGCGAAGTGGACACCGGTTCGCCGTAGAACGTGCTCTAAGCAAAGGATCAGCACGTTCAGGCGAAGTGGACACCGGTTCGCCGTAGAACGTGCTCAAAGCCGACATACTAGAGCGGGTTCTTAGCCCGCTCTAGTACCCGCCATCAGAAATGGCTGGTACTAGCTTTTTGGCTGAAGTACCCGATTCACGCGGCATTTTCGTGCCACGACGTGTGGCACTCAATTCTG
>JANNSX010000480.1:0-4488 GCA_031403155.1 Hyphomicrobiaceae bacterium | reverse complement strand
TGAAATCGTTGAAGAAAGCGATTCAGGCAGCAGAGGTCGACGAAATAAACTTCGTCGACCTCAAATTTGTCCCGCAGCTTGGCACGTTCGACTTCAGAGCTTTCCTCAACCTCGCGATGCTGCTTCCATCGTCCGACCGAGCCAAGAAACTTCGAAGTGTGATCCTAGATGTCGCCATCGACACGATCAACGCGCGAGCTGGAGGGTCAACCAAGTACATCAATCAGCGTGACGCTGACTACTTGGAGTTTGCGTTCGCTGGCGAGAATTACCGCAAGGAATTCACCGACGCCTTGAAAGACTGCATAGATGCTGGGCAGTGGAAGTATCCGGTTTTCACGGATAAGGTTTATGAGATCATCTTCAAGGAAAAATCCAAAGAGTACCGGACGATCCTGCGGCTTGATGAGAAAGATAAGACCAGACGCACATTCTACTCTGAAGTCATCGCTTTAATAGCTTCGTTCGAACACGCAATCACCGTCGAACTCAGGGCTGTGTCATCCAAGTTCGGAAAGAAGCTGTCAGTAGTGCAAGCTGACGAAGTGGTGGCCAAGGTCGCTGCAGCGCCGATGACCACGCCCTTAATCGAACTGGCCCGAACAAAAATGGCGAGCCGCGACTTTGGACTGCGCGGCGTCGTTCACAACAAGCTAGGCGAGTACATCACATCGCTTCCAAGGGAGGATTTTGAAAAATTCCTTGGCGAACAGAGCAAAGAGCTGGCCAAGCAAATCGAAGATGCGAAGGACATATTGAAGCGCCTCAAGGATCGCTGACGTGGCCATCGTCTATCTCACAATCGATGATGTCGTAGCTACTCACGCGAAGACAGTCGAGATTAGCGGTGGTGGGCAACTCGGCGCTTTGGAGCTTGGCAAGCTCGAGAGCGTGCTTCAACACATTCAGAACGATGATTATTATCCGACATTCGCCGAGAAACTGACGCACCTATTTTTCTGTATTACGAAATTCCATTGCTTCCAAGATGGCAATAAAAGAACGGCGATCACGGCTTGTGTCCACATGCTTCTAGTGAATGGGTATCTGTATTGTGTGAAATCGTTTTTGCGCGATATGGAGAATATTAGCGTTCAGGTGGCCGATGACACTATCGGGAAGACGCTACTGGGCGAGATCATCGCAGCACATATTTCTCAAAACACCGACAATGAGGTGTTAAAGCTCAAGATTTACGAGGCGATTTCAGCAAATTCCGGTGCCGCTGTGGACCCAGGCCCGCCCTAATAGCTCGTCGCTCGTATAGTTTCGGTCACCATATTCGAGCCGCGGCCGGAAATCAGGATGGCGACGCGTTTCCTCGCCGTCATGTCGCAAACCTCAGGGCGCCCGAAAACCGCACGGCCTCGGCCTCGCCCATGCCCTTGGCCTCGGACTTGACGCCCCGGCCGGGTTCGACCTCGCCGATGACCTGGGCCGTCTCGCCGCAGTCCCGGAAAACCGCCAGCACCTCGTCGGCCCGATCCTTCTGCGCGACCGCCACCATGCCGATGCCGCAGTTGAATGTCCGGAGCATTTCGGCGTCCGGCATTCCGCCCGCTTTCCGCAGCCAGCCGAACACCGGCGGCGCGGCGAACCGATTAAGATTAACGTGCGCCGCCAAGCCCTTAGGCATGACGCGCGGCAGATTTTCGGCAAGCCCTCCCCCTGTAATGTGCGAAAGAGCCTTAATCGCTCCTAAGGCCCCTCCGCCGGTCCTACGGACAGTTGCGAGCGCGGAGGCCACATACACGCGCGTTGGGGTCAGAAGGGCCTCAGCGAGGCTCCCCGTGGGTTTAAACGGGCATGGGGCATCCCAGGCGAGCCCCTCGCGCTTCACGATGAGCCGGACCAGCGAATAACCATTCGAGTGCACGCCAGACGAGGTTAAACCGATCAGCACGTCGCCCACATGGATATCCCCGCGCGGCAGGATTTCGCCCCGCTCGACGGCGCCGACGGCAAAGCCCGCGAGATCATAGCTCTTGGCCTGGTACATGCCGGGCATCTCGGCGGTTTCGCCGCCGATCAAGGCCGCGCCCGCCTGCCGGCAGCCTTCGGCAATGCCCGAGACGACTTTGGCGGCGACCTCGACGTCGAGCTTTCCGACCGCCAGATAGTCGAGGAAAAACAGCGGCTCCGCGCCCTGGACCACGAGGTCGTTGACGCACATGGCGACGAGGTCGATGCCGATCGTCTCATGCAGCCCCGTCTCGATGGCGATCTCGAGCTTGGTGCCGACGCCGTCATTGGCGGCGACCAGCACGGGATCGCGATAGCCCGCCGCCTTCAGGTCGAACAATCCACCGAAACCGCCGAGAGCAGCGTCCGCTCCCGGCCGCGCCGTCGAGCGCGCCAGCGGCTTGATCGCCCGGACGAGGGCATTGCCGGCATCGATGTCGACGCCCGCATCCTGGTAGGTCAGGCCATTGCCCGGCCGCGTCATCTCGTGTTCCCCTAAGCCTGCATGAGTCGGCTATTGAATTGGCGCACGGATTAGCAGCAGAGCGAGGCCAAGGCCAGAATTCCGCCGCGAGGGCCGGGGATAAGCCTCGCTTATTGGCTTTGAGCACGTTCTACGGCGAACCGGTTCCCACTTCGCCTGAACGTGCTGGGTTTTGGCTTTGAGCACGTTCTACGGCGAACCGGTTCCCACTTCGCCTGAACGTGCTGGGTTTTGGCTTTGAGCACGTTCTACGGCGAACCGGTCTCCACTTCGCCTGAACGTGCTCTCGCATTGGAGACGCAGGCATGCAGACGCGAGGATGGATCGGTGGCGCGGCGCTTGGCGCGGCCACGCTTGCGGCAATTGTTGCGATTGCGGCCCCGGCTTGGGCCCAGTCCGACATCGTCTATCAGGTCTCCAACTATCCCGTGAGCGCGGTCGCAGCCGATGCCGTCACCGCCAAGGAGAAGGCGCTGGAAGACGGCCAGCGCGATGCTTTCCGCTACCTCATGAAGCGCCTCGTCGACGTCACGGCCTACAAGAAGCTGCCGAAGCTCCCTTCGAAGAGCGTCGAGGACATGCTGAGCGATGTCAGTGTCAGCGACGAGCAGAACTCTTCGACCGAATACATCGCGACGCTCGATTTCCATTTTCGCGCCGATTCCGTGCGCCAGTTCCTGATGGCAACGGGCTTGCCGTTTACGGATGAGCAATCCGAGGCGATCGCGGTCGTGCCGAAGTATCTCGGGCCCGACGACGGCAGCGACGGCCAGAAAGTCTGGCGCGAGGCTTGGTCGAGCCTCGATCTCGCCCATGCGTTGACCCCCATCAAGCTGACCGAGCCCGGCGCCTCGGCGACCGATGACGTGTTCCGCGCGCTCGCCAAGGGCCAGTCGCGGGCCTACGGCATCATCGAGGGCGAAGCCGATGCCGACCGCGTGGTCGTGGCGTTGGCGGAGCCAACGGAGGATGGAGCCAAGCTCAAGGTCTCGCTGATCGGCAAGGACCGGGTTGGCGCGATCCGGCTGGTCCGCACCTATTCCGTGCAGGACGGCGACCTCGCCTACACGGCAGAGACGGCCGCGATCATCGGCCTGGGCGTACTCGAAGGCCGCTGGAAGCGCGTCAAGGCAAGGCCTGGATTTGGCGCGGGAGCCCAAGGCGATTTTAGCGCGGACGGCACCGGCTTCTCGGGTCTTCCGGCCGGAGAAACGGTTGCGACCACCGATCAGGGTGCTGGCGGAGGCGGCATTCGCGTCCGGGCCGAATTCGATGGCATGGGCGACTGGCAGCAGATCAGAGGCCGGCTCGGCGCGGTTGCGGGTGTCCAGGCCGTCAAGGTCGGCGCGCTGTCGGCGAGATCGGCGGATGTCACGATCTACTTTCCCGGCGATGCCGGGCAGTTGCAGGCGGCGCTGGCGACGCAGGGTCTGATTTTGGAGGGCGGGGGCGAGGGGTTGGTGTTGAGGTCGAATTGAGGGGGGGACATACAGAATTGGTCATCACTTGAACGGCGAACAACCGCTCCGCTGAAGATTCCAATACTTCCGCTCCTCGCGGCATAGTTCCGACCTTGGTCAGTCACCTTGCTGAATGTCGCATCCGTAGAAACCCTAAAATGTCCACCCTTCCTGTTCCATGAATTGCTCGAGCGAGATACAGGGCACTTTGAAGTGCTGGCAGATGTTGGGAATGTCGGCGGCGCCCGGTTTGAGCGTCTCGACGGTGACCACTGTTGCGCCCACGACCGCCGCGCGGGCAATTATGAAAGGGTCGGCAAGCAGGCCCCCACGCAACAGCTTCTTTCCCTCGATGTTGTTCTGGAAGCTTGGCACGGCAAACATGCGCACGACGAAGGCGGCCTCCTCTCCCGTCGGCGCAGGAAACAGATCAGGGTTGTCTTTGAGCCAGTTCTGCAAATCAGCATGGTTGAAGCCTTCCAGCTCACGCCGCACCTCGCGTGTGGAGACTATTTCGCCGTCCGCGATGAGCTTGTCGAAGCTGCGCCATAGTGTCTTGAACACGCCGCGATAGTAGTTCCG
>JANNSX010000479.1:0-5790 GCA_031403155.1 Hyphomicrobiaceae bacterium | reverse complement strand
TTGATCCAGCACGATTGCGGCCACGGCTCGTTCTTCCGCCGCCGGCGCACCAACGATTGGACCGGCCGCGCGATCAGCGTGCTGACGCTGACGCCCTACGACACCTGGCGGCGCAGCCACGCCACACATCATGCGTCCTCGGGCAATCTCGACCGGCGCGGCATCGGCGACATCAAGACCCTGACGGTTGCCGAGTATCTGGCGTTGCCGCGCTGGCGGCGCCTGGTCTACCGCCTCTATCGCCATCCGTTCGTCATGTTCGGCCTGGGGCCGGCCTACATGTTCCTGCTTCGGAACCGGCTGCCGGACGTCTTGCCGCCGGCGGAGTGGCGCGCTTGGATTTCACCGATGGCAACGAACCTGGCTGTTGTCCTGGTGGCCATGGCCGTCATCTGGCTGGTCGGCCTCGTGCCGTTCCTCCTCGTGCATCTGCCGATTGTCGTCATCGCCGCGTCGATCGGCGTGTGGCTCTTCTATGTCCAGCACCAGTTCGAGGAGACGAGTTGGGATCGCGATATGGATTGGTCCGTGCACGAGGCGGCCCTCCACGGCAGCTCGCACTACGATCTGCCGCTCGTGCTGCGCTGGCTGACCGCCAACATCGGCATCCATCACGTGCACCATTTGTGCAGCCGCATACCCTACTATCGCCTCAGCCGTGTCCTGGCGGATCATCCCGAGCTCAAGAGCCTCGGGCGCATCACGATCCCGCAGAGCATCCGCAGCGTGCGGCTGACGCTTTGGGACGAAAGCCGCCGGCAGCTGATCTCGTTCCGCGAGCACAAGGCATTGGTGCGGTCCGGCGGGGCCCGAGGCGGAGCGGCGCTGCCAAGGCATACCCCTCCCTGATCCGTGTTCCCGGAAACCGCGCCGTGGCGCGGTTAGCTGGGATCTTGGCTAATCGCCGTCTGGTGACCGTCGCCAACCAATCCCGGGCGCAGACCCTGGCTCCACGCGTGTCCGGCGGCGCAATGAAGAAGGATTGGATAGGCCACAGGCGGCGGCAATATTGATAGCAACAGACGGCGACCAGTGTTGGCCGTTCCGTTGTCGCCCCACCGGAAACCAGTCAGATCGTCCTCAGATACCACTCGAAGTCGCGCTCGGTCGGCTCGGCGAAGAAGCGGTCGGCCTCGGTTTCCTTGACGGTCGAGAAGATCTCGACGAACTCGTCGGAGAAATAGTCGCGCATGAGCTTGGAGGCGCGGAAGCGCTCCAGCGCCGCGAACCAGTTGGTCGGGATCTTGTCCGGCATCGGCTGCGCGTAAGCGTTCCCTTCCGCCGGCGGACCGGGATCGATCTTGTTGGCGATGCCGTGATGCATGCCGGCGAGCACGGCGGCGAGCACCAGATAGGGATTGGCATCGGCGCCGGCGACGCGATGCTCCAGATGCGTCGAGGCTTCGGGCCCGACCGGCACGCGCAGCGACACCGTGCGATTGTTGATGCCCCAGTTGGGGGCGACCGGCGCATAGCTGTTCTTGCGGAAGCGGCGGTAGGAATTGGCGTTCGGCGCGAAGATCGCCATGCCGTCCGCCATCGCCGCCTTCAGGCCGCCGAGCGAGTGCAGCAGCAGCGGATGCTTCTTCGGGTCCTTCGTGGCGAAGGCGTTCTTGCCATCGGCCCCCGCAAGGCTGACATGCACATGCGTGCCGGAGCCGGTCCATTCGCTGTAGGGCTTGGCCATGAAAGTCGCGATGAGGCCGTGCTTCTCGGCCACCGCCTTGACGAGCCGTTTGTACATCATGGCTTCGTCGCAGGCTTTCAGCGCGTCCTCGCGATGCATGAGGCCGATTTCCATTTGCCCCGGCGCATACTCGGAAATGGCGGTCTGAACCGGCAGACCCTGCGCCTTGGCGCAGGTGTAGAGATCGCGGAAGAAAGGCGCGAAATCTTCGAGGTCCTGCAAGTGATAGGCCTGGTAATGCAGCGGCCGCGCGCCGTTGAGCAGCGCTTTCGGCGGCTTCGGCTTGCCGGCGAGCGCGCTGTCGCGATCCATCAGGTAGAATTCGAGCTCGATGGCCGCGACCGGATTGTAGCCGAGCGTCTTGAACCGCGTGACGATGCGCTCGAGCGCGTTCCTCGGATCGACGATGCAGGGCGTGCCGTCGAGCTCGTGCAGCGTCGAGAGGAACTGGCCCTGCGGCTCGGCAAGCCAGGGCGTCACGACGAGCGTGCCTGGAACGGGAAGCGCCAGCACGTCGGCATCGCCGTCCTCCCAGACCTTGCCGGTCTCCGGCACGTCCTCGCCGGTGATGTCGAGCACGCGGAAGGAGCCCGGCAGATAGCGGCCGTTCTTGTAGACCGAGACCAGCTCCTCGCGCGTCAGCAACTTGCCGCGCAGCACGCCGCAATTGTCGACGACGATGATCGAGATATGCGTGACGCCGGGATGGGCGGCGAGAAATTTCTCGGCCTCGGCGGCGCGGGCGGACTTCTGGTCTTTCTGCATGATTACTCTCGTTGAACTCAGGTGGGGCGTGGCCGGGCTGGTGTGGCGGTTCGGAAGTCTGCAACGACCTCGCGGCAGACTCGCTTTGCGGACTTCCGAACATGACGCCACACCAAGCTCATGTCACCACGAGTGTCCTTATCGCTCGCGAAACTCACGGGCGACCGTTGCTGGCGTTGGAGAGCTTCGCGAGCGGGACACTCGTCAGCGCCGCCATGCCTTCGTCGAGCACGGCAACGAGCCGCTCGACATCGGCTTCCGAGGTTGCCGGGCAGACCAGCATCATATTGTGGAACGGGGTGATGACGACACCGCGGTTGAGCGCGAACAGGTGAAGCGTGTGCTCGATCTGGTTGTGCGCGACGAGGCCAGCCTCGGTGCCGTTCTTCGGCCGGTCGGTCGAGCAGACGAACTCGACGCGCAAGCCGACGCGCGACACATGCCAGGGAAGGCTGTGATGCGCGATGATCTTCGCGATGCCGGCTTCGAGCGCTTCCGCAAGCGGCAGCGCCTTCGCGTAGGTCGCCTCGGTCAGGATCTCCTCGAGCACGACGCGCATGCCGGCGAGCTGTAAGGCATTGCCCGAGAGCGTCGTGCCGATGCCGCTGTAGCCGGGCTCGCGGTCGGCCATATGCGTCTGGATCGAGCGCTCGACCTCGGCCGTCATACCGTAGACGGCAGCAGGTAAGCCACCCGCAATCGGCTTGCCGAGCACGAAGAAGTCGGGCTCCAGCGCGTGCGTACCGGTGTAACCCTTGGGCCCGGATGAGATCGTATGCGTCTCGTCGATGGCGAGCAGCGTGCCATGCTTTCGCGTGATGCGGCGCAGCGCCTCGTGATAGCCCTCGGCCGGCAGCACCATGCCGCAATTGGTCATGACAGGCTCGAGCAGGACGAGCGCCACCTCGCCGTCGGCGAGCGCCTTCTCGAGGCCGGCCAGATCGTTGAACTCGACCACGCGGGTCGTCTCCGTCACATCCCGCACCTCGCCGACGAGGCCGGGCCGGTTACGCGGCTTGCCGTTCTGGAGTGCGACGAACGTGTCGTCGACCGCGCCATGATAGCAGCCGTTGATGACGAGCAGCTTCTCGCGCTTTGTCGCCGCCCGCGCCCAGCGGATGACCGAGCGATTGGCGTCGGAGGCGGTCGCCGTCACCTGCCAGACCGGCAGCCCGAAGTGATCGGCCAGCAGCCGGCCGACGACAGCCGCATCCTCGCTCGGCAGCATGGTGGTGAGGCCGCGCGCGGCCTGGCGTTGCAACGCCTCGACCACCGCGGGGGGCGCATGGCCGAACATGGCGCCGGTGTCCCCTAAGCAGAAGTCGACATAGGCGTTGCCGTCGGCATCCGTCAGCGTGACGCCCTTGGCTTCCTTGATGGCCAGCGGAAACGGCGTCGGCCAGTCGACCATCCAGTGCATGGGAACGCCACGAAGCCAGTGCTTGGCGCCCTCCTTGGCGAGCGCGGCCGAGCGGGGATTGCGGCGGGCGTACAGCGCCTCCTCGGCAGCAAGCACGGCCTTGAGCCGCTCCGCCGGGACGCCGCGTTGCGTTGGGACTGACATGGGGTGCGCCAGAAATTGTGATCACAAGTTCGATAGAGGGGTTCTAGCCGAGGCGGAGAGGGGCGGGCAAGGGGCTAGGGTGTTTCCGTTTTTCGTTGAATCACTTCAACACCCTAATTCCTTTGTTTGCCGTGCTTCTTATCGGAAAACCGCTTCGCACTTTTCCGGAAGCACTCTAATCCTTGGTTTGCCGTGCTTCTTATCGGAAAACCGCTTCGCACTTTTCCGGAAGCACTCTAGGCCGCGGAACAGGCACCCGGAAAGACGCACCGAGCGAGGAAAACGTATCAGCGCGGCCCAGGGTCGCCCCGATCGAGACCGCGCTCCAACCCGAGGCTCGGCTGGAAGGGCTGACGATCAAGGTGTACGGGTACGACCAGATCCAACAATGGAGAAACGGCTGTGCGCCTCCTGACTTTCCGGCGGAATGGCGAGAACCGCGTCGGGGCGATGCGCGAGGACGGCATTGCCGACCTGACGGCGGCGATGGGTGAGGCCACGAGCGTCCGGCGACTCATCGCCGATGGTTTGCTTGAGCGGGCGGAGGATGTAGCGGCGGCGACGCGCACCACGATCGCCCCGACCGATGCCCAGTTCGACCTGCCCATCCCCGACCCCGGGAAAATCATCTGCGTCGGCGTCAACTACCGCGACCGCAACGCCGAGTACAAAGACGGCTCGCAGGCGCCAGAGTATCCGAGCCTGTTCATGCGGACGCCGCTCTCCTTCGTCCCGCACGGCCGCAATGTGGTGATCCCCAGGGAATCCATGCAGCTCGACTACGAGGGCGAGATCGTCGCCGTCATCGGCAGGAGCGGGCGGCGCATCCTCGAGGCAGACGCGCATCGCCACATCGCCGGCCTCACCATCATGAACGAAGGTTCGGTGCGCGATTGGATCAAGCACGGCAAGTTCAACGTCACGCAGGGCAAGAATTTCGATCGCTCGGGCGCCATCGGTCCCTGGATCGAGACGGATCTCTCGGCCATCGACCTGGCGGACTTGCGACTTGAAACGCGCGTCAACGGCGAGCTTCGGCAATCCGACACAACCGCCAACATGGCCTTTTCGATCGCCGCCATCATCGCCTATGTCTCGTCCTTCACCACGCTGATGCCCGGCGATCTCATCGCGACCGGCACGCCGACAGGGGCCGGCGCACGCTTCGATCCGCCGAGGTGGCTCAAGCCCGGCGACACGGTGGAGGTAACGGTCGAGGGCGTCGGTACGCTGCGGCACGGCGTGACGGCGGAGAGCTGACCTTGCGCTACACCTACACGCCCTATCCCTATGTGACGCCGCCGGAGCTGAAAGGCGCCAAGGCCGATCGCCGGCCGGTCATTATCGCCGGCGCCGGGCCGATCGGGCTCGCCGCCGCCGTCGATCTCGCGCTGCACGGCATCGCGTCCGTCATTCTCGACGACAACGATGTCGTCTCCGTCGGCAGCCGCGCCATCTGCTGGTCGAAGCGGACGTTGGAGATTTTCGACAGGCTCGGCATCGGCGACCGGATGGTCGAGAAGGGCGTTACCTGGAAGGTCGGCCGGCTCTTTCATCGCGACAAGGAGGTGTACTCGTTCGATCTCCTGCCCGAGGCCGGGCACAAGATGCCGGCCTTCATCAATCTGCAGCAGTACTATGTCGAGCAGTATCTGGTGGAGCGCGCGGCCGAATTCGGCGACCTGATCGAGATCCGCTGGAAGAACAAGGTCACGGGCGTAACGCAAACGAATGACGGTGTTCGCGCAACCGTCGAGACGCCGGACGGCGGCTA
>JANNSX010000478.1:0-1809 GCA_031403155.1 Hyphomicrobiaceae bacterium | reverse complement strand
CGCAGCTCGCCCGCGAGTGACGCGCTGAAGTCTCCCGTCCCCCGCCACTGGAACGCGTTGTTGCCCGCGAGCACGCGGCTGGCGTCGATCAGCCCGAGGTCGATGGTGTCGGTCCCGTGCTGGAAGTCGCCGATGACATCGAAGCCCGTTGCGGACCCGGCCTCGGCGATCGAGCGGAAGACGAAATGATCACGACCGGCACCGCCCAGCATGGTGTCGCGGCCGGCGCCGCCGAAGAGAAAATCGTTGCCGCCCAAGCCCGTCAGCCGATCGCCACCTTCCTCGCCGAAAAGCGCATTCGACAGCCCATTGCCCGATAAGCGGTCGCCAAACCGTGATCCGCCCACGTTCTCGATGGCGACCAGCGTGTCCCGGCCGGCGCCCCCGGTTGCGGCCGTTGCCGCTAGATCGACGCGGACGCCGAAGACGGCATCCGCATAGAGCGCAATGTCCTTGCCGGCGCCGCCGTCGATCCAGTCGTTACCGGAGCCGCCCTGCAGCTTGTCGGCGCCAAAGCCGCCATAGAGATCGTCGTGGCCGCCCCCCAAGTGCAGCGTGTCGCTGCCGCCGTCGCCGAACACGACATCGCGCGAGGCCGTCCCGGTGACGTCATCCTCGCCGCCCAGCGCGTGCCAATAGCGGCCGGCGCTCGCAAGCCGCAGGGTATCGGACCCTTCCGTGAACCGGCCGGGGCCCGAGGGGGCAGCATAGCCCGGGTCGACGATCATGCTGTAGTTGGGGTTGGTGGCGCCTTCGAAGCCAAGAACCCGCACGAAATAATAATCCCCGGCGCTCGCCTCGACGATGATGTGCTCGCGGTCACTGGCCGTGTCGGACCGGGAGACGAGGGCGCCTGAACCGTCGAAAACCTCCATGTCGACATCGCCCCGGGCGTCCTTGAAGGCCAGGTCGAAGGCGAGGATGCCGGTCGAGGCGGCGGTGACGCGGAAGTAGTCGTCGTTGAGGGACGCGTGGATCGACAGGTTCGCATAGGTGTGCAGCTCCGGCGGCGCCAGGATGCTCGCGGTAGCTAAGCTGTCGTTGTGCTCGAACGTGTCGGGCGCGATGGCGCCGTTGCCGGGTGGCCGTTCGAGCAAAATCCTGATCCGCGTGACATTGTTCGTCTCGTTCGACTCGATGATCCGGTTGGTGGGGTCGGCGACCACCTCGAGCCAATACTCGCCATTGGGCACGCCGGTGATGTCGATGGATTGGCCGGGCAGGCCCCGATGATAGACATCGGCCCAGCCGGCGGAGATGCCCTGCACCGGACCACAGCTCAAGAATTGCGGCGTCGCCGGCCCTTGCGTGCCGTAGCGCTCGACATCGAGAAGGCAGAAGCTCACCTTGCTGCCGGCCGCAACAATGTCCCCGACGCCACCGCCGCCGGTCACGGCGCGCAGGCGGAACTCGGCGAACTCCTCGAAATGGAGGTGGTCATGCTCGGGATGATGGATGAAAGTGCCCGCCAGCACATCCGTCGACGTGCCGTTGCTGTCGTAGATGCGCTGGTAGACATTCTGCGCACCGCCCTGGATGGCGCCGCCCCTGATCTCGAGCTTTCCGCTGCCGATGTTGGCGATGGCCGACGTCAATCGAAGGTCATTGCCCTGAATCACCCAGTCGTAAGCGAAGCCGTGGCTTTGACTGGCCCACGGCGTCAGATCTGGCAGAAGCTGCACGGCTGTTCGCTCCGTTGGCGATGGTAAGTGCATCGCACCATGCGAACGTCTTGCAAGGCTCGCGCCTCGACAAACGGCAATCATGGTTTACCCTAACGGGGAGGTCTCTGGTCCGGCGGCCGGCTGC
>JANNSX010000477.1:0-5378 GCA_031403155.1 Hyphomicrobiaceae bacterium | reverse complement strand
CATGCTCTCGGCGGCCTTCAACGCGCGCGCCTTGCTCTTCGGGTTGCCCGCGACGTAGCGCGCCTCGGCCTCCGCGGCGGCGCTGGCGAGATCGGCATTGGGCTTCAGTTTCGGCTGGGCCATGGGGGGTTTCCTCTCTGGGGTGTTTCCGTTTTTCGTTGAACCACTTCAACACCCTAATTTCTTGGTTTGTCGTGCTTCTTTTCGGAAAACCGCTTCGCACTTTTCCGGAAGCACTCTAAGCTACTTGCTGCGCTTCTTCGTCTTCCGCTTGGCATGGCTGTCGGCGACGACGCAGAGCATCTCCCACATCAGATTGGCTGCCGTCACCGACGTGATGCCGCTCGGATCGAAGCAGGGCGCCACCTCGCAGATATCGCCGCCGACGAGGTGCTTGCCCTGCAGCGAGCGCAGGATGACCTGACAATCGCGCGGGGTGAGCCCGCCGATTTCCGGCACGCCGGTGCCCATCGCCCAGGCGGGATCGAGCCCGTCGATGTCGATCGTGATGTAAGTCGGGCCCTTGCCGATGACCCGATCGATCGTCTCGATGACGGCCTTGCGGCCCATCTCCTCGTATTGGTCGAAGGTGATGCAGGTGAAGCCCTGCTCCTCACCCCATTTGATGTCGTTGGCCGAGAAACGGCTACCGCGCAGCCCGATCTGCACCACGCGCTTGGGATCGATCAGCCCCTCCTCGACGCCGCGCCGGAAGGTCGTCGCGTGGTTGATCTTCGTGTCCGCCAGCGTATCGAGCGTATCGGAATGGCTGTCGATCTGGACGATGCCGACGGGCTTGTCCTTGGCGATGGCACGGAGAATGGGCAGCGGCACCGTGTGATCGCCGCCGATCGCGATGGGCACCGCGCCCACCGCCTGGATCTTCCAGAAGAAGCCCTCGATCATCTTGAGCGAGCGGTCGAAGTCGATGGGGTTGACCGGTGCATCGCCGACATCGGCGACGTTGCAGATCTCGTAGGGCGCGATGCCGCTCACCGGATGGACGGCGCGAATGAGGCGCGAGGCCTCACGCACGGCGGCCGGCGCATGCCGCGCGCCCGCCCGGAAATTGACGCCCAAGTCGAACGGCACGCCGACGAGGGCGATGTCGAGGTCGGGGCTGATGTCGTGGCGCTGCGTGCGCATGAAGGTGGCGACACCCGAGAAGCGCGGCGTCACCGAGGCATCGACAGGCTGGAAGCGGGGATCTTTCGGCATGGTCTCTAGCTGGCTTTCCTATGCAATCAGTCCGCGTGCGCGGACATCCTTTTCGAATTCGGCCAAGGTCGAGCGGAGGGCCGTCAGGCATTCATCGCACTCCCCACGCGTGATGTTCATGGGTGGGGAGACGATGATCCACTCGCCGTTGCGGCCCTTGGCCGTTCGCCGCGCGTAGATGATGAGCCCGTGCTTCAGGCCGGCGATGCGCATATGGTCGGTCGCCGCGAAATCGAGCGGGAAGACCGCCTTCGTCTCCTTGTCGGTCACCAGCTCGACCGCCATGCAGAGACCGAGGCCCCGGATGTCACCGATGACCGAGGTCTGTGACTTCAGAACCTCGAGACCTTTTCGGAGATAGGCGCCCATCTCCACCGTATTGGCGATGACATTCTGCCGCTCATATTCCTCGAGCACGGCCACGCCCGTGGCGCAGCTGATCGGGTTGGCGCAATAGGTGTGCGAGAATCCGAAGCCGACGGTCTCCGCCAACCGGTCGGCCCATTTGGCGGGAAACAGCGTGGCACCGAGCGGCGCATAACCGGAGCCCAGTCCCTTCGCCATGACGACCACGTCGGGAAGCGCGTCGGGCCAATTGTGCGCCGCGAGGAATTTTCCGGTGCGACCGGTGCCGCAGAGAATCTCGTCGAACACCAGCGCAATGCCGTGGCGGGTACAAATTTCGCGCACGCGCCGGTAGTAGTCGGGATGCGCGACATTGCAGCCGGTCGCCACACCGCCGACCGGCTCCATCACGAAGGCGAGCACACTCTCGGGTCCGAGCGCCTTGATCTTCTGATCGAGCGCATCGGCGCAATGGCGCGCATAGGTTTCGACCGTATGGTTTGCCGCCAACCGGTAGGTTAGCGGCGCTGGCACGCGCTCCTGTAGAGGCTGGAAGCCTTCCAGATACGGCACGAGATCGTCATCGCCCGACATGGCGAGCGCGAACATGGAGCCGCCGTGATAGGACGGCATCAGCGTGATGACCTTCGTGCGCTTGGCCGTCCCGAAGGCGAGATCGTAGGAGCGCAAGAATTTGATGGCGATCTCGTTCGCCTCGCTGCCGCCGGAGGAGAGGAACACGCGTTCGAATCCGGGCCCGGCGAGGCGGGCTATTCTGTCGGCGAGGTCGATATTGGGCTGCTGGCGGGCGACGCGCGAATAGGCGAAATCCATCGTCCGCGCCTGGTGCGCCATGGCGTCGGCGACGCGCGCATTGCCATGGCCGATGTTGGAGACGATGGGGCCCGAGGAGAGATCGATGTAGCGATTGCCATCCTCGTCCCACTGATAGATGCCTTCGGCGCGGACAATGAGCGGCAGCGGTACCGGGCTCGAGCGCGCGCGGAAAATTTCCTCGCCGCCCCCGATCGCCGGCACGGGCGGCATTTTATAGGCGTGCTGGTTCATGGCTGTGCTCCTCCAAAATCGTCGCTCATCGGGTTGCGTCTAGCGATGGTTTTTCCACCTCCGCGACACCCGCGGCCTCCGAATTAGTGAATGTGGTATGATTGGAGAGACATCGCTCGGCTCAACCCCTCTTCCGGCGCATCATGCCGAAGGCATGCCTCCGGCATGACGCGCCACCTTCTCCCCAAAGGAGAAGGCAGGCTCAACGCAAACACTTCGTCTACGGCAACGCAGAGTCGCAGCTTGTTCAGTACCTCGCCGCTTTCGGCCCTCGCCCTTGGGGAGAGGGTGCCGGCAGGCGGGAGAGGGGGTGAGCCAAGCACCGTCTCACCAATTGCTTGTCTTCCGACTAGTTCAGCGTTTCCTACTACGTTTCGCAGCACGGTCGCAGTATTGGTTGCACCGAAAATCAGCATTTCATAGCCCCTTCGGCCGCGTGAAGCTCCAGACCTTCTCGGCCGCCGCAGCCACCTTGAACACGGTCTGATCGTCATAGGTGCGGCCGACGATCTGTACGGAGGTCGGGATGCCCGACTTGGCGAGCCCCGACGGCACGGTCATCGCCGGGCATTTGTTGAGCATGTTGAAGTGGTGCGATGTCAGCCAGCCGTACTCGGCATCGACCTTGACGCCGTTGACCCTGAAGTTCGGGTCATAGGGGTCCTGCTCGGCCTTGATCGCGGGAATCGTCGCTGTCGGGCACAGGAAGACGTCATACTTCTCCATCATCGGCCCGAACGATTGATACATCCGGTCGACCATCTCCAGCGCCTGGCAAGTATCGTCCAGTGTCGTCTTGCGCGCGATCTCGGCAAACTTCAGCGTGTAGTCGCAAAGCAAACTCGGATTCTTTGCGGCCTGCCAGATCGTGACCCGGCCGAAATGCAGGCTATTCCACCAGGCCCCACCAAGCCGCTCGATATCCGAAGTCCAGCCGAGATCCACTTCCACCGCCTTGGCGCCCTGCTTCTTCAGGCCATCGATCAGGGCTTGCATGTTCTTCTTAACCTCGGCATCGACCTGCATGTAGCCGAGGTCATAGGAGTAGGCGATCTTGAGCCCCTTCAGGCTCTTCACTGCCGCCGAGACCTTCACGCGATCGCGCAGCGAATCGAGATCGCGCGGATGAGCGCCCGAAACGATGTTCTGGAACAGCGCCACATCGGCCACCGAGCGCGCCAGCGGGCCGCAGTGGTTGAAGGGATCGAGATTGGCCGGAAAGGCTTCGGGGTTGCGGCCGTGCGGCGGCTTGTAGCCGTAGAGGCCGCAGACGGCGGCGGGGATGCGGATCGAGCCGCCAATGTCGGTGCCGGTCGCCAGCGTCGACGTGCCGGCGGCGAGCGACGCGCCAGAGCCGCCGGAAGAGCCGCCCGGCCCGTAGTCGAGATTATGCGGATTGCGGGTCACGCCATACATGCGCGTGTAGCAGGTGCCCGACAGGCAGAACTCCGGCACATTCGTCCTTGCGTGGAAGATGGCGCCGGCATCGAGCAGCCGCTCGACCATCGGGTCGGAGACCTTCTCGACATTGTTTTTGAGCGTGAGCGAGCCCTGCGTCGTCCTTTTCCCCGCGAGCCGCGCGACATCCTTGAGACCGACTGCAACCCCTTCGAGCGGCCGCGGATCGGCGCCCTTACCCATGTAGCGGGCCTCCGCCTTTTTCGCCGCCTTCCGCGCCTCGTCGAAATAGCGATCGCCGAAGGCGTTGACCTGGGGCTCGATCTGCTCGGCACGCGCGATCAGGGCATCCAGCAACTCGACCGGCGACAACTTGTGCTTGCGGAAGCGGGCAAGGGCTTGGGTCGCTGTCAGATAGCACAGATCGTCGTCGGACATGGGAACTCCAACTGGGCGGGATCGCCCCCGAAGGTGGCCTGGACGGCGCTGGAAAGCAATCGGCGGCGCGCTCCGGCTGGAGGCGATATGGGCCTGACAGCGCATCCCAGCCCACCGGTCGCTGCATGGCCGCCGTTAAGCATGGCCCTATGAATGGCCCCTTCCTCCCCCGATGATGAAACAAGACAGATGCCGCCGATCCCGGAGGCGGCGCCGACCTTCGGCCAGCGCAAACTCAGGAGCTGAGTGTCACCTCACGCATCCCGTCGAAGCAGGAAACGGAAGATCGCGCCGTGCCGGTTGAACAGCACGAGCGTCGCCTTGTGCGCGGCGCAGAAATCCTTGAAGTCGTCGACCGCCAGCGGATCGGTGGCGATAACCTCCATCATGCGGCCCACCGGCAGATCGCGATAGGCCTTCTTGGCCTTCAGGATCGGCATCGGGCAATGCAGGCCGGATGTGTCGAGCACGAAGTCGGGCCTGCCCGGCGGCGATAATGCGTGGGATTTCCAAACCGAGCCGTCGCTCGTGGCGAGCGATGCCTGGACTGTGCTCGCGGCAGCGGGCTGTTTCTGCTTCCGGTGCTCGGCCATCAGGCTCCATAGATTGCCGGCAAGGATTACCGCACCCCCGAGCAGCACCAGTGGATCGAGCGGCTCGGCGTAAAGAAACGCCGCGGCGATGGCAATGAGCGGCAACCGCAGGAAATCGAGCGGCGCCACCATCACCGCGTCCGACAACTTGAATGCGCGGGCGAGGCAATAATGCGCGCCCATGCCCGCGAGTGTGATACCCGTCAGATAGGCGTAGACGACCGGCTGCTCGACCTCGAGATAGGGCCAGGCGAGCACGAGCGTCACCGGAATCTGCAGCGCCCCCATGTAAAACACGATGGTGATCGGCTTTTCGGA
>JANNSX010000476.1:0-14067 GCA_031403155.1 Hyphomicrobiaceae bacterium | reverse complement strand
GGCAAGTGGAGCCACCACAACGGCCGCTCGCATGTCGTGCTGACGGGGGACGCCGCCCACACCGCGCACTTCGCCATCGGTTCCGGCACCAAGCTCGCCATCGACGATGCGATCGAGCTCGCCAAACAGATCGAGGCGCACCTCCTCGTAAGCCGCGAGCGCGGCCGGGATACCGTCGACCGTGTTCCCGTGCGCCTCGATCTGTTTGGCGAGCTCGATCTCATCGTCGATGGCGAGCTTGGTGCCGGAGCCGATGGCGAAGTGCGCGGTGTGGGCGGCGTCCCCCGTCAGCACGACATGCGAGCGGCCGTTGTGGTGGCTCCACTTGCCGCAGATCAGCCGGCTGAAATTGAGCCAGGCCGAGCCGCGCATGTGCCGCGCGTTCGTCTTCAGGCTGGCGCCATCGAGCACCTCGGCAAACAGCTTCTCGCAAAAGTCGATTGAGCCCTGCTGGTCGAGCGTATCGAGGCCATGCGCGCGCCAGACATCTTCCGTCGTCTCGACGATGAAGGTCGAGGTTTCCGCATCGAATTTGTAGATGTGCGCCTGGAACCAGCCATGCGCGGTCTTGCGGAAGTCGAAAGTGAAAGCATCGAAGAGCTTGTTGGTGCCGAGCCAGATATAGCGGTTCGGGCGCACCAGGAGGTCCGGCTGGAACACGCCGGCATAGCGATTGCGGATCTTCGAGTTGAAGCCATCCGAGGCGATGACCAGATCGGCATCGGCGAACTCCGTATCGCTCTCGGCCTCATGCTCGAAGGCAAGCTCGACACCGAGCGCCTCGCACCGCCGCTGGAGAATGTTCAAGAGCTTCTTGCGGCCGATGCCGACGAAGCCGTGGCCGCTCGTGCGCTGGCGCGTGCCCTTGAAGAGCACCTCGATGTCATCCCAGTGGTTGAAGGCGTCCTCGATCTCGGCAGCCGTCCCGGCGTCCCAGGCGCGCATGCTCTCCATGGTCTGGTCGGAGAAGACGACGCCCCAGCCGAAAGTGTCGTAGGGCCGGTTACGCTCGACGACCGTGACGCGGTGGTCCGGGTGCATTTTCTTCAGAAGGAGCGCCGAGTAGAGCCCAGCCGGTCCGCCACCGATCGAGACGATTCGCATGGACGCCGCCTCCTGAACGTTGCGTTGAGTGAGAGTCGCCGCAAATAGTTCAAACTTAAAATATCCGATGACCCTCGACTGTCAAGCTGCGGAAGGGCGCTCGGCTGCGGACCATTCGACGATGGGAGCGGCGCGACTTTGCGGCAAAGCCTACTCAACTGCGGCCTGCCCTACCCTACAAACAGCTCGGTCTTCTTGAACGCTGTCACGTCGACCAGGCCGATGTCGGAGATGCGCAGCTCCGGAATGACGACGAGCGCCAGCAGCGAATGCTGCATATAGGCGTTGTTGAGCCGGCAGCCGCATTCGATCATCGCCTCGACCAAACGGTCGGCTTTCTCGGCGACGATCTCGGCCCGCTCGTCCGACATCAGACCGGCGATCGGCAGCTCCACCAGCGCCAGTTCCTTGCCGCCGCTGACGACGACGACACCGCCGCCGACCTCGGCCAATCGATTGGCCGCCTGCGCCATGTCGGCCTTCGAGGTTCCGACCACCAGCATATGATGACTGTCGTGAGCGACCGTGCTCGCGACAGCGCAATCGGCGTCGTAGCCGAAACCCGACACGAAGGCGTTGACGACCTGGCCCGTCCCGCGATGCCGTTCGATGAGCGCGATCTGGCAAACATCGTTCGCGCGATCCATCGCGACGAGGCCATTCTCGACGGCGAGCTTGCGCGTCAGGGCCTTCGTCGGTGCCTGGTTCTCAATCACGCCGATGACCCGGACTTCGACAGATTTCGCTCCGGCGGGGGCGGCAATGTCGAAATCACGCGCCGAAATCGTTCTCCCGATCCTGACCGTCTTGCGCGTGCTCTGAGGATAGCGCGCAGCCGCAATGTCGGCCGTGAGCCGGCCGCCCTCCGCCAGCACCACGCCACGCGCGATCACGGTTTCGACCGGCAGCGACGGCAGGTCCGAGGTGAGGATGAGATCGGCGCGGCGGCCGGGTGTGATCGAGCCGAGCTCGCGCTCGAGGCCGAAATGCTGGGCGGTGTTGAGGGTCGCCATCTGGATGGCGGTGATGGGTTTCAATCCGCAAGCGATCGCATGCCGGACGACGCGGTTCATGTGGCCGTCGCGCACGAGCGTGCCGGAATGGCTGTCGTCGGTGCAGAGGATAAAATTGCGGGAGTCGAGACCCAGCTCCGTCACGGCCTTCACTTGGGCCGCGACATCGAACCACGCCGAGCCGAGACGCAGCATCGCCCGCATGCCCTGACGCACGCGCGCCACCGCATCCTCGAGCCGCGTGCCCTCGTGATCGTCGGCCGCGCCTCCGGCCGCATAGCCGTGGAAGGGCCGGCCCAAATCGGGCGAGGCATAGTGGCCGCCGATCACCTTGCCGGCGCGTTGGGTCGCCGCCATCTCCGCGAGCATTTGCCCGTCCTGATAGATGACGCCCGGGAAATTCATCATCTCGCCAAGGCCGATGATGTTGGGCCAGGCCATGGCTTCCGCGACCTCGCGCTCGCCGAGCCGGGCACCCGCGTTTTCCAGGCCCGGCGCGCTCGGCACGCAACTCGGCATCTGTACGAAGATGCTGATGGGCAACCCCATCGCTTCGTCATGCATGAGCCGGACGCCGTCCAAGCCCAGCACATTGGCGATCTCGTGGGGGTCGATGAACATGGTGGTCGTGCCGTGCGGGATGACGGCGCGGGCGAACTCCGTCACCGTCACCATGCCGCTCTCGACATGCATGTGGCCATCGCAGAGGCCGGGCACGAGATAGCGACCATTGGCCTCGATGACCCGCGTGGCGTCGCCGATGGCGTGGCTCGCATCGGGTCCGACATAGGCGAAGCGGCCGGCCGCGATTGCGACATCCGTACCGGGGATGATCTCGCCCGAGTGCACATTCACCCAGCGGCCGCCGCGAACGACCATGTCGGCCGGGTTGCGACCCATGGCGACATCGATGAGGCGGGCAGCCGAGTGGCTCCAAGGCGAAAGCATCGACATCCAGCTCTCCAGTGCGGGGTAGGTGGTTGCGCACCGACCCTATTGCGAGCGGACCGCGCCGGCAACGGGCAGGAGCCGCGCTTGCGCAACGCGGCACGGGCGTGTTGGCGCGAATTTATAGACGCCGACGAACAGCGGCGGGACGAGTGGGATTTCGCGAGCCGGCACAGGCATCAGCCCTTGGGATAGATGCGCCGGGCGTTCTCGGTCGCAAACAGCGTCACGATCTCGTCGCACCCCTTGGCGTCGAGGTAGCCGTCGGCGATCCAGCGGTCGAGGATGCGGGAGAGCGCGCGGCGGTAGAGGAGGGCGCCGAGATAGTAGAGCTCGGAGAGGCCGAAGGCGTCGGTCGAGAACAGGAACTTCTGGAACTTGCCGATCTGCAGCGCCTCCTGAAGGATGCGCTCGCTCTCGGCCGCACCGTAGTTCAGGATCACCCCGGCGTCGTAATAGACGTTCTCGAAAACCTCGGAGAGCCACTGCGCTTCCTTCAGGAACGGCCAGTTGTGGAGGAGAGTGATCGGCACACTCCACTTTTCCATTTCGGCAATGAACGGCGTGAAGTGGGTCGGATCGCAGGCCGGCATCAGGATGTCGGGATCGCCGAAGCCGACATGGAGTTGAAGCGGCAGCTTGCGATCGCGGCAGATCGCGGCGCCGGTGAAGAGGCCGTGGCGGATGACGGTCGCGTCGCTCACGCGGAACTTTCCTGCTTTCTCCGAAGCCTTGATCCACGCCCCGACCGCCGCCTCGAGCTCGAACGGCGATGGCGGCGTCTGGTCGATGGCGAAGGTGCAGCGGTAGGCCACGATCGACTTCAAGCCGGCGGCATCGCGGCAGCGCTCGGTGAGGCGGGCATCGAACGCCGCGGCGAACCCCTTGGCCGGGACACCGCTCGCCGCCACCTCCTCGAGCACCGACTCGATCCGGACCACTTCATGGGCTGGCCGGCCGGCGGCTTCGCCCGTCTCCTTGAACCCGAGGATCGCATTGGAGCGATGGCCGGTGTCGATGAGGAGGCTCTCGAGATTGGCGCCGGCCAGCAGCCGGCGGTTGACCTCGGCGGCGCCAAGCGCCAGGCGACGCTCAATATAGGATTCCCCGCTCGCGTGCGGTTCGAGGTCGAGCACCGGCGCGCAGAAGGCGCGGATGGCGAGGCCCAGTGGCTTCTGGAACTCGTTGGTGCCGGCGGGCGCCGGGCGATAGCTCTCCGAGAACAGTGCCTGGAACGCCTTCCAGTCAAGCTCTGCCGGCGACACGCCGTGGCAGTGGTGGTCGATCAGCGGCCGGTCGAGGGCGCTGCTGGTGGCGGTTCGCGTCATGGGCCAATCCTCGCCGGTTCAACGAATGTTATATACTCAATACGCGTCATGATATCGCTGGCACATCGCCTCGGGTGTCGCCTCGGCGAACATGGCGATTTCCTTGCGCTTCACCGCGACGTAGCTCTCGAGCATCGTTGGCGACATCCAACTTTTCACCTCGGCGTCGGCGAGCATAACGTCGAGCGCTTCGCCGAGTGATCCCGGCAGCGGACGGATGCCCATGGCGGCGCGGTCGGCGTCGCTCAAATCGGCTGGGTCGCGGCCGAGCGGCTTCGGCAGGGCCAGCTTGTTGCGAATGCCGGAGAGGCCGGCGCGGACGATCGCGCCCAGCACCATGTAGGGGCTCGCCGTCCCGTCCGGCGGCCGCGCCTCGAGATTGTGTCCTCCCGCCGGCCGGCTGCGATCGGGCGACGGGCAGACGCGCACCGCTGCCTCGCGGTTCTGGATGCCGAACGTGGCATACCCGCACGACCAGTGGTGGGGGCCGAGCCGCATGTAGGAAACCGGCGAGGGTGCAACGAGCGCGCAAATCGCCGGCATGTGATGGACGACGCCAGCGGCGAACTGGCGGGCGACCGCAGACAGCTGCTCCTCGCCGCCGGTTGCATCATAGATCTGGTTGGTGCCGCTCCGATCGACCAGGCTGAAGTGGACGTGTGCGCCGTTGCCCACGCTGGAGGGAGCCGGCTTCGGCGTGAAGCTGGCACGCAAGCCGAGGCGGCGGGCGCATTCGCGGATCACCTCTCGGGTGACGATCGCCCGCTCGGCGGCCGCAACGCCAACCGCCGGGGCGGTCGAGATCTCGTACTGGTTGACGCCGAATTCCGGCTCGACCGTCTCGAGCCCGATCTCCGCGGCGGTGAGCGCGCGGGTCAGGTCCGACAGGAACCGCGTCGGCTTGCGCATCTGCTCCATCGAGAACGGCACTGTCCAGGTCATGCCCTCGCCCGAGAGCAGGAACTCGTGCTCGAAAGCAGCGGCGAATGTCAGGCCTGTCTCGTGATCGAGGTCGGCGAGTGCCGCCTTGTAGAAGCCGCGGGTGCAACACTCCCAGTTGCGGCCGTCGAGCATCGAATCACAGAGCACGAAGTTGAACGGCTGCTCGCCCGGCCAGATGTCGAGACGGGTGTGGGTCGAGGCAACCGGGGTCTGCCGGACCTCGGTCATGGGTCCCCATGGATTGTCGGCGATGTCCTCGAAGGGCGTCAGCGCCTGGCCGGCGACGGCCCAGCCGAGGCCGTGTGCCATCCGGTCCTTGAGGGCGCCCGCGGGAACGCCGCGGCAGCGGGTAATGCCGACATAGTCGCTCCAGGCGAGGAGCACCACCTCACCGTCGTGCTGCGCCACCATGGCTCTCTACTCCCGCTGGCTCTTGGATCGTTCCGCCCTTGGCGCTGATGCGATGCAGCAGGGCCCACCCGCTATCGCGCCAAGCGTGCCATGGGGAGACGGTGTTGGACACGGCACGCATGTCCAAAACGTTACAGCTTCGCCCATCCCTGTCAATTCTGTAACGGCCAGTTCGGCGACGGCGTTGACAGCGGCCGATACCGCATCCTACGCTCGACCATCGCAACGTCATATCGTTAGGGTTCTGGCGAGGTTCTGGCCGCGTGGGCACGTCATCGTCATCGGGAGCGCTGACCCGGCTCGTCGCGACCGATGTGTTGCCCGGCGCCGTGCTGCTCGCCGCCGCCGTCGCCATTCCCTGCATTGCGATCGGCTTGCTCGGCAACGGCTCGGCCGTCCTCACGGTTACCAACTTCCTGGTGATGCTGGTCGCCGTGCTCGGCCTCGCCGTGTTCAGCGGCAATTCCGGTATCATGAGCTTCGGCATGGCCGGATTCATGGCAATCGGCGCCCAGGTCTCGGCGACGCTGACGACGCCGCCGGCCCTCAAGGCTTCGCTCCTTCCCGATCTGCCGGACTTCATCCTGCAGTCCCAGCTCGGCATCTGGCCGTCGCTACTGGTCGCGATGGTGATCGCCGCCATCGTCGCCTGGATCACCGGCCTCGTCATCATGCGGATGACCGAGACCTCGGCGTCGATCGCGACGCTCGGCCTCCTCATCATCATCAACTCGGTGATCCTGGGAGCGCAGGGCTTCACACGCGGCAGCCAGGCCTTCTACGGCATCCCCAAGCACATCGACCTCTTCGCTGCCCTGGCGATTGCCATCGTTGGCATCATCGTCGCGCGACTCTACCGCGAATCCATCCCGGGCCTGAAGCTGCGCGCGGTTCGCGACAACGAGGCAGCGGCGCGCGCGTCCGGCATCAATGTGCCGGCGGTACGGATCGAAGCCTGGATCGCCGGCGCGGTGATCTCGGCGGTCGCCGGAGCGATGCTCGCCCACATGCTGACCGTGTTCTCGGCCAAGGAGTTCTACTTCGACCTGACCTTCGCAGTCATCGTGATGCTGGTCGTCGGTGGCACCGCGAGCGTGCTCGGGGCGGTTGCCGGGGCGGCCCTGATCACCATCCTCGTCGAGATCCTGCGGCGGCTCGAGAACGGCTTCTCGCTCGGCGTCGTCGAGGTACCGCAGGTCTTCGGTCTCACCGAGATCGGGCTCAGCCTCGCGATCCTCGCTGTCCTCTACCGGCGGCGCGAGGGCCTGTTCGGCACGCGCGAGATCGAGGACATCTGGCGGCGTCCAGCCGAACGCGGCAGCGTCGCGGCCACGACGGTGGACCGGCCCCCGCTCGCCGCCGACGGTGGCACCGCGGCGCTCACCATCGCCGGCGTCAGCAAGGCCTATGGCGGCCTCGTCGCCGTCGACGATGTCAGCCTTGCCGTCAACCGCGGCGAGATCGTGGGCCTGATCGGTCCCAACGGCTCCGGCAAAACCACACTGCTCGGCTGCATCGCCGGCACCCATGCGGCCGACTCCGGCCAGGTTGCGGTCGGCGCGACGACCTTGACCGGTCTGCCGCCGCACAAAATAGCCCGCGCCCGTATCGGCCGGACCTTCCAGACGGTGCGCCTGTTCGCCAGCCTCAGCGTTGCCGAGAACGTCATCGCAGCACTCGCCGAGGCGAATGGAAGACTCTCCCGCGCGGCGCTGAAGGCCGAAGCCCAGCGGCTTCTCGACGAGTGCGGCGTTGGCGACCTCGCCGGCCGCGCCGCTGGAACCCTCGCCTATGGCCAGCAGCGACGGGTCGAGATCGCCCGCGCGCTCGCCATAAGCCCCTCCTTCCTGCTGCTCGACGAGCCGGCCGCCGGCATGAACGACGTCGAGACGGCGAGCATACTCGGCACGCTGCGCGCGCTCGTCCGCGACCGCAACATCGGCCTGCTGATTGTCGACCACGACATGAAGCTGATCATGTCGCTGTGTGATCGGATCGCCGTTCTCAATCGCGGTAAGCTGATCGCCACCGGCACGCCGGCGGATGTCCAGGCGAACGCGGCCGTGCAGGAAGCCTATCTCGGACGGCGGCGCAGAACCGCACCGGGTTCATAGCCCTTTGGGCCCATCAACGGAGGAAGCCTTTTCCATGCTGAAACACACGACCCGCACCTTGACGGCGGCATTGCTCGCCGGCTCGGCGCTTCTCGGCTCGGCGTTCGCCGCCTCGGCCGAGACGCTGAAGATCGGTTATCTCGGCGGCCTCACCGGCTATCTCGCCGGCTATGACGGACCCTCGCTCGCCGGCCTCAAATACGCAGTCGAAGAGGCCAACGCCAAGGGCGGCCTCAACGGCATGACGGTCGAGCTCATCTCGCGCGACATGCGCTCGGAGACCGCGCAGGCGGCCGTCATGGCGCAGGAGCTCATTGCCGAGGGCGTCCACGTGATGGTCATCCCCTGCGATCTCGACCCGGCGATCGCGGCCGGCCAGCTCGCCAACGCGGCGAAGATCCCCTCGATCTCCGCCTGCGCCTCGACCCCGACGCTCGCCGCGATTGGCGGCGACTTCGTGTTCTCCTACTACACCGCCGACAACCTGCAGGCGGCAGCCCTCGCCAACCACGCCGCGGCGTCGGGCTACAAGAACGCCTATCTGCTGATCTCCAAGGACACACCCTACACCCACAAGCTGCCTGAGTATTTCGGCGAGGTGTTCAAGAAGAAGGGTGGCGCCGTCGCAGCGGTCGGCGAGTTCAAGATGGGCCAGCAGGACTTCTCCGCCGAGGTGACCACGCTGGCGGCCCTCAGCCCGGCGCCGGATGTCATCATGACCTCGGCTTACGAGCCGGACTTCCCGGCATTTATCAAAGCCCTGCGGGCGGCCGGTGTCACCGCGCCGATCCTGGGCTCGGATGGCGTCGACTCGCCGACCACCCTGGCGCTCGGCGGTGTCGCCGAAGGCGTCGTCTTCTCCAACGCCGGCTTCCCGGCCGAAGGGTCCGCGCTCGCCGCCTTCAACGTTGCGTTCAAGGCCGCGACCGGCCAGGAGCCAGACGTCGTCTACTACGCGACCGGCTATGACCTGTTGAAGCTGTTCGGTGCGGCGATCACGGCGAGCGGCGGCAAGCTCGACGGCCAAGCCATCCGCGACGGCATGGACGGGCTCGAGAACGTCGAGGTCACGACCGGCAAGATCACCTACAAGGGCCAGAACCGGATCGCGCTCCGCAACGTCGCCCTCAACAAGGTCGCCGGCGGCAAGAAGACGTTCGTCTCAAACGACATTCCGGCCGCCGCCGACGTCCCGGCGCCGCAGTGACACGGCTTCCCCGCCCTCCCGGAGAGCTTCTCCGGGAGGGCGGGATTAGCAAACCGTCCCATCCCACTCCGTCCGATCGGCCTATTGCGTGCTGACCTTGAAGGACCTCGCCGTCAGCTACGGCCCCATCGCCGCCGTGCGCGGCGTGAACCTTGGCGTCGGCAAGGGGGAGATCGTCGCGCTCCTGGGGGCGAACGGTGCCGGCAAGAGCTCGATCCTGCGGGCGGCCATGGGGCTCGCGCCGATCACCGCCGGCCGCGTCACGCTCTCCGGCGTCGACATCACCGGCCGCGACCCTGCCGCGATCGTCAAGCGCGGCATGACGCTCGTCCCGGAAGGCCGCCGTGTGTTCGCGCATCTCACCGTGCTCGAGAACCTCACCATGGGCGCGGCGGCGACGCCCTCGCTCCGCGCCAAGACCGTCGCCAACTGCGAGCGCATGTACGAATTGTTCCCCCGCCTTGCCGAGCGGCGCAGTCAGATGGCGGGCTCGCTCTCCGGCGGCGAGCAGCAGATGCTGGCGATCGCCCGGGCAATGATGGCGGAACCGGCCATGCTGCTTCTCGACGAGCCCTCGCTCGGTCTCGCGCCCAACATCATCGACCAGATCTTCGACTTCCTGACCGCGGTGAACCGCCAGGGCCTCACCATCCTCATTGTCGAGCAGAACGCCGACATCGCCCTCGAGGTCGCGGGCCGGGCGCTGGTCGTGGCGCAAGGCCGCGTCGTCAAGGAAGGCACCAGCGCCGAGGTCGCGCGCGCCGACCTGGCCAGTCTTTATCTCGGCGCGGGAGCGGCGGCATGACCTCAGAGATCATCATCCAGCAGCTCGTCAACGCGGTCGCCGTCGGCGGCACCTATGCGCTGCTGGCGCTCGGCCTTGCCATCGTCTTCTCGGTGATGGGGCTCATCAACTTCGCCCATGGCGAGCTGATGACGATCACCGGCTATGGCATCTTCTTCTCGCTCGCCGCCGGCTTACCATTTCCGCTCGCACTCGCCGCCGGCATCGGCCTTGCGATCGTCGCCGCCGTCAGCATGGAGCGCATCGCCTTCCGCCCGGTCCGGCGGGCGTCTCCCACCATCATGCTGCTGTCGAGCTTCGCCGTCTCGACCATCCTGCATATCCTGATGCAGAACCTGATCGCGACGCGGCCGAAGGCGATCGCCATTCCCGAGGCGCTCGCTGGCGCAGTCAACTTCGGCACGCTGCAGATCGGCGCCATCCAACTCCTCTCGATCATCATCACCGCGATCTCACTCGTCGGCCTCACCCTCTTCCTCAACCGCACCCTGCTCGGCATCTCGATCCGCGCCGCGGCGGAAGATTTCGACGTGACCCGCCTGATGGGCGTCGACGCCAACCGGGTGATCGCCACCGCCTTCGCAGCGTCTGGGGCGCTGGCGGCGATCGCAGGCATTCTATGGATCTTCCAGCGCGGATCGGTAGATCCGTTGATGGGCTTCACTCCGGTCTTGAAGGCGTTCATCGCCGTCGTGCTCGGCGGCATGGGCAGCCTTGGCGGCGCCGTCGCCGGCGGATTCCTGCTCGGATTCATCGAGGTGATGGCCCGCGCCTTCCTGCCGGACGCGCTGCAGTCCTACCGTGAGGCGATCGTGCTCACCGTCGTGATCGGCGTGCTCTACCGGTATCCCGACGGCCTCATACCACGCCAGGTTTCCGTCCGATGAGCTGGCCCGCGTTCGACGTGTTGCGGCCGGACGGGGACAGCCCTTGTGTCATTATCTGCGATCACGCCAGCAACGCCGTGCCGCCCGGGCTCGCCAATCTCGGCCTGCCGCAATCCGAGCTCGATCGCCACATCGGCTATGACATCGGCGCCGCTGCGATCACCCGCCTGTTGTCGCAGCGCTTGGGTGCGCCGGCGGTGCTGTGTGGCACCTCGCGCCTCGTCATCGATTGCAACCGCACCTTCACCGACCCGACGCTGATCCCGGAGGCGAGCGACGGCACGCCGATCCCCGGCAACCGCGCGATCGGCACCGCACTGCGGCTCGACCGCATCGCCCGCTACTTCGAGCCCTATCACAGGCAAGCCGATCGGATGCTGGCGCGGGCAACCGCCGGTGGTAAGCGGCCGCTGGTCGTCTCCGTGCACTCGATGACCGATCGGATGAAGGGCATTCACCGGCCGTGGCAGATCGCGCTATCCTCGGACGCGAACCGCCGGGCCACCGGCCCGGTGCTGGCCGCGCTCAGCCGCGTCCCCGGTCTCACCGTCGGCGACAACGAGCCCTACGCCATGGACCCGGCCCAGGACTACTCGATCGTCCGCCATGCCCTCATCCACGGCCTCGACTACCTGCAGGTCGAGTTCCGCCAGGACGAGGTCGCGACGCCGGCGGGCCAGGCCGCCTACGAACGGATCTTCGCGACGGCGATGATCGAGAGTGGGGTGTTGGCTGAAGGGGATTTAGGGCGGGAAAGGGCTTAGGCCGCCTGTCCGGTCAGCGGCGAACTCGCCGATCGCATCGTTGCGGATGGCAGCGGCACCGACACCCAGCGCCTCGCCGTCGCCGAGAGCCGCCGCACCCACATCGCAGCACGCAAAGGCGCGATTGTGGGACCACGCCGCCAGAAGCAACGTGGGAACGGAGATCGCAAATGAAAACTATCTCGATGTTTCATGGCGCTCCCTACGGGAGTCGAACCCGTCTTTTCAGATTGAAAATCTGACGTCCTAACCGATAGACGAAGGGAGCGGCGGGACGGGGTGGGTATAGTGGGGTTCACTGCGGCTGACAAGCAGATCGGCCGGGCCTCACTCTGTCTCAGGCGCGCGCGCCGGCTTGCGGCGGTAGCTGCCCTTGCCCTTCTTCGGCAGCTCCTTTCGCGGTTGATAGCGGCCCTCGGCGAGGTTCGAGGCGACGGGATTGCGCGGTTTGGGTTTCCGCTTGGCCTTGGGCTTTTTCGGTTTCGCCACGAACCCTACGCCTGCGCCCGCGGATCGGCGATGTCGTCGATCTGCAGCTCGATCTTCTCGCGGCCGCCCCAACTGTCGCGCCTGATCTGGCCGGCGACATGGACGGGGAGCGCGTTGGCGGCGCCGAGAATCGCATCGCCAAGCGGGGAGCCGACGGCGCGGAAGGCGATGGCGTCGAGACGCGCGCCGTCCGAGGATTCGACCGTCACGCGCACATGCGTCTCGCCGACGATCCTGGCCGAGCGAAGACGATGCGCGGGGAATGCAAAGCGCGGCATCGGATTGCCCTGGCCGAAGGGTCCGGCGCGCTCGAGGAGCGTTACCAGCTCAGGCGTCACGCTGCGAGGCGTCAATGCGCCGTCGATGGCCAAGCCGCTGCGCTCGCGGGCAACGCCCACCGAGGCGCCGATGGCTTCGGCGAAATGCGCCTTCAGGCGATCGAGCTGCTTCTCCTCGACGGTCAAGCCCGCCGCCATGGCGTGCCCGCCGCCCTTGACGAGCAGGCCGCTCTCGACGGCCGCACGCACGGCCGAGCCGATGTCAACGCCGGCGATCGAGCGCAGCGATCCCGTGCCTTGGCCGTCCTTGCCCCAGGCGATGACGCAAGCCGGGCGCTGGAAGCGGTCGGCGAGGCGGCTCGCGACCAACCCCACCAGTCCCTTGTGCCAGTCCTTCGAGCCCGCGATCAGGATCGGCATCGCGGGATTTTCGGCGACCTCGACCTCGGCGGCCGCGAGCGCCTGCGCGAGGATTTCGGTCTCCATCGCCTTGCGCTCTTTGTTGAGCTTGTCGAGCAGGACCGAAATGCGCGCCGCTTCGATCTCGTCGTCGAGCGACAGCAGCTCGGCGCCGAGCGCGGCATTGCCGATGCGCCCGCCGGCATTGATGCGGGGACCGAGCACATAGCCAAGATGATAGGGGGTCGGGGGCTGGTTGAGGCCGGCCGCATCGGCGAGCGCGCGCAGGCCGATGTTGCGGCGCTGGCGCATCACCTGCAGGCCCTTCACGACATAGGCGCGGTTCAAGCCTTCGAGCGGCACCACATCGCAGACGGTCGCGAGCGATACGAGGTCGAGCCATTCGAGCAGCGGCGGCTCGGCCATGATTTGCGACTTGTAGAAGCCGCGGTTCCTCAGCGTGCGGGTGGCGGCGACGAGAAAGAGATAGACGACACCGGCCGCGCAGAGGTGGCCTTGGCCGGAGACATCGTCCTGCCGGTTCGGATTGACGATGGCTGCCACCGCCGGCAGCCGGTCGTCCGCCTGGTGGTGGTCGACGACGATGACCTCGGCGCCGAGCTTGGCCGCCCCACCAAGCACGTCGTGGCTGACCGTCCCGCAATCGACAGTGACGATGAGGCTGGCGCCCTCATTCACGAGTAGCTCGATGGCGTCCGTATTGGGTCCATAGCCTTCGAAGATACGATCAGGAATGTAAATTCGGGCGCTTTGCCCATGCGCCTCGAAGAAGCGGCGCATCAAGGCCGAGGAGCAGGCGCCATCGACGTCGTAGTCACCGAACACGGCAACCTTCTCAGCCCTGACGATGGCATCCGCCAACCGCCCGGCCGCCTTCTCCATGTCCTGGAGGGCGGAGGGATCGGGCATGAGGGCCTTGAGGGTCGGATCGAGCAGGACGGGGACGCTTTCCAGCGTCGCGCCCCGCGCGGCGAGCACGCGGCCGAGCAGCTCGGGCAAACCGTGCCGCTCGGAGATTGCACTGGCGAGATTGGCCTGGTGCGGCTCGAGCCGGCTCGTCCACTGGAAGCCGCGCGCGGATGCCGTCACGCCGAGAAAGGTCTCGGGCGCCGATGATGCCTCGACCTTGCGTCGTTGCGCGCGCAAACCCACCCCCCCATTGCTATCGCAAACGGCCTCGCCGCAATCTTCCTCCCCCTTTTTATGGGGGAGGACGGTTCGCCTTGGGTTTAGCGCTAGCTAAACCCTTAGGCGCGCCTAGGTGGGGGTGCTCGTGCGGCTCTAGCGAGTCTATCCACACCTTGCGACGCCGGACTAACACCCCCACCTAGGCGCGCCTAAGGACTTACGCGCTGCG
>JANNSX010000475.1:0-3603 GCA_031403155.1 Hyphomicrobiaceae bacterium | reverse complement strand
CGTAGTTGGCGCCGGCGCCACCATACTGCTCTGGCAACGTCACGCCCAAAAGCCCGATCTCGCCCATCTCTTTGAGGATCGAAGGATCGAAGCTCTCGTCGCGATAGGCCTGGCGGATGCGCGGCTCGAGCTTCTCCTGCGCATAGGCGCGCGCCGAGTCGCGGATCATCCGCTCCTCGTCAGTGAGCTGTTCCTCGAGAAGGAACGGGTCCTCCCACTGGAACGCGGCGCGGCTCTGGGATTTTGCGGCGGCGGTTTTCTGCTCGGCAGCGGCCATGTCTTTCACTCCGTGAAATTGGGATCAGGTATCAGGCATCGGGCTATCAATCCTTGATGCCTGGCGCCCGATCACCGATGCCCATCTCAAGCCGCGCCGACGGCCTCCGTCAGCGCCTGCTCGAAAATGTCCATGCCCGATTTCGCAAGATCAGTCGGGCAAGTGAGCGGCGCCAGGAAGCGGACGACGTTGGCGTTGGGCCCGCAGGTCAGGATCAACAAACCCTTGTCCTGGCACTTGGCGACAACGCGGTTCGTAAGGTCGGCGTCGGGCGTCTTCGAGACCCGGTCCTTGACGAGCTCCACCGCGATCATGGCGCCAAGCCCGCGCACATCGCCGATGCAGGAGAACTCGTTCTTCTTCTGCATGTCCTCGAGCCGGCCCTTCATGAGCTTGCCGAGGGCCACCGCCTTCTCGCAGAGCTTCTCCTCCTCCATGACGTCGAGAACGGCGTTGGCCGCAGCGAGACCGACGGGGGAACCCGCATAGGTGCCGCCGAGACCGCCCGGAAGGGCCGCATCCATCAGCTCGGCCCGGCCCGTGACGGCCGCCAGCGGGAAGCCACCGGCGAGACCCTTCGCGGTGACGATCAGGTCCGGCACCACGCCGGAATGCTCGACGGCGAACATCTTGCCGGTGCGGCCCATTCCCGTCTGGATTTCATCGGCAATAAAGAGGATGCCGTGCTCGTCGCAGATCTTGCGGATCGCCTTCAGGAACTCGGTCGGCGCCACGTAGAACCCGCCCTCGCCCTGCACCGGCTCGATGATGATGGCCGCGACCCGCGCCGGATCGACATCGCCCGCGAAGATGTCCTTGAGGCCCGCCATCGCGTCCTCGGCCGTGATGTCGAAATAGGGCTTGGGGAACGGCGCGTGGAACACGTCGGCCGGGAAGGGTCCGAAGCCGCGCTTGTAGGGCACGACCTTACCCGTCAGGGCCATGCCCATCATGGTGCGGCCGTGGAAGGCGCCGGTGAAGGAGATGATGGCGGTGCGGCCGGTCGCCACGCGCGCAACCTTGACGGCGTTCTCGACGGCTTCCGCGCCGGTGGTCACGAACAGCGTCTTCTTGGCGAAGTTGCCGGGCGCCAACTTGTTCAGGCGCTCCGCGACCGCGATGTATGCCTCGTAGGGTGCGACGTTGAAGGAGGTGTGGGTGAACTCGGAGAGTTGCTTCGCTACAGCCGCCATCACCTTGGGATGCCGGTGACCGGTATTGACCACCGCGATGCCGGCCGCGAAGTCGATATAGCGCTTGCCGTCGACGTCCCAGACCTCGGCGTTCTCGGCCTTGGCGGCATAGACGGATTTCGTTGCGATGCCGCGCGGCACGGCGGCGGTCTGCCGGGCCTTCAGCGCTTCTGACTTCGTGGCCATGGAGTTTCCTTTCGGGGAGAGCGAGCTTTCGGCGCCGATCCTACCCGGGAGAGCGCCGCTTGTCTTTCGGAAGCCGCTCCCATAGCACTGCTCAAAATATTGAGCAAGACGGTGCGATGGGTTACTTTCCTCCCCCTTCCTATGGGGGAGGACTGTTCGCCTTGGGTTTAGCGCATGCTAAACCCTTAGGCGAACATAGGTGGGGGTGCTCGTGCGGCAATACTGGCGTTATCGACGATATCGCCGATGACTTGCGTAAGTGGTCGCTGGCTATGCAATCCTCGCGACGCTGCACGAACACCCCCACCTTGGCGCGCCTAAGGACTTGAGCGGCTTCGCCGCTAAGTCCAAGGCGCGCGGTCCTCCCCCATAGGAAGGGGGAGGAAAGGAGGCGGCGACGCCTTATGCAGCAGCCAAGGCAAATTAGGGCAGCGGCGAGTTCGCCGTAGACACAGAGAGCGCAATGGACTTCGACGTCGGCCAACGGCTGAAACAGGTGCGAACGAAGGCCGGGTTGACGCAGCGTCAGCTCGCCGAACGGTCGGGCGTCACGCATGGGCTGATCTCCATGCTGGAAGCCAATAAGAACTCTCCTTCCGTCGCCTCGCTACGCAAAATCCTCGGCGGCATTCCGATGACCATGGTGGAATTCTTCGAGCCCGAACGGCCGGCGAGCGACACGGTGTTCTTCCGGCCGGAAGATCTGGCCGATCTGACCGGCCGTGTTGGCCACGCGCACGGCAATGGACATTCAGGCCGCATGTCCTTCCGCCAGGTCGGCGATCCGAGGGCGCACAACCTGCAGATCCTGCACGAGCGCTACGCGCCGGGCGCCGACACGGGTGAAACCATGCTCGAGCATCAAAGCCACGAGGGCGGTGTGGTCATATCGGGCGAGCTCGAGGTGACGGTCGGCGCGGAGGTACGCGTGCTCAAGGCGGGCGATGCCTACCTCTTCGACAGCCGCGTGCCGCACCGCTTCCGCAACCTCTCAGACGCCCCTTGCGAGGTCGTCAGCGCCTGTACGCCGCCGTGGTTGTGAGGACGGATCGGCCATGAAAGCCGGCTCGACTATGCGGCCATCGGGCCGGTTGTGAACCTCGCCGCGCGGCTCGGCGCGGAAGCGCGATACAAGCAGATCCTCGTCGATCCTGTCGCGGCGAAAGCGGTGGGCAATCGGATCGATCTCGTGCCGCTCGGGTCGCGCGCATTCAAGAGGTTGCCCGAGGAGCTGGTCGTGCATGCGGTGGCGGGGGGGCAGCGGACAGTTTTGAGAGGTATCCGGGTGGGTTTGGAGCGTGGTCGAGGTGGTATCGGGAGTGGTTCGAGAGGGGTTGAAGTGGGTTTGCGGTGGGGTGCAGGTGCGATCGCCGGAGCAGCCCAATCCACCCCCTGCGACCAACGGTCCATTTGATCCATCGACAGGCTAGAATGGACTGTTTGTTCCAAACCGACTAGGTTGCGCGTCGAACTTGGCCCGCCGGGGAGCCACCGATGACGACGTACTCCGCCTTCTCGATTTTCAGACAAGCCCTCACCGGCAACAAAGGCTGGACGCGGGCCTGGCGCGACCCCGATCCCAAACCCGAATACGATGTCATCATCATCGGCTCGGGCCATGGCCTCGCCACCGCCTACTATCTCGCCAAGGAGCACGGCATCGCCAACGTCTGCGTGCTCGACAAGGGTTGGCTCGGTGGCGGCAACATGGGCCGCAACACGACGATCGTGCGCTCCAACTACGCGCTTGACGGCAACACGCAATTCTACGAATGGGCGATGAAGCTGTGGGAGGGTTTGTCCCATGAGCTCAACTACAATGTGATGATGTCGCATCGCGGCGTGTTCAACCTGGCGCATACGCCGGCCCAGTACGACGCCTTCGCGCGGCGCGGCAACTGGATGCGGTTGAACGGCATCGATGCCGAGCTCTACAATCGCGAGGAA
>JANNSX010000474.1:0-5632 GCA_031403155.1 Hyphomicrobiaceae bacterium | reverse complement strand
ATCCGGCGCAGTCATGGCGGAGCCATGCTCCGCATGGACCGCGCCACCTTCTCCCCAAGGGAGAAGGCCGGCTCCACCGCCAACACAAATCAGTTGTTAGATTACGTTAGTCGCCCATCAGTCCCCGACGCCCACGCCGATAAGGAACAGCACAGCGTAATCCTGCTTGTGGCATCCGGGCACCGGCGGCATGTCGGCACCGGGCGTCACGGGAAATTCTCGGCCCGGCGCCTGCTCGGGCGAGCACATGGCATTGCCTTCGGCCGGCTTGTAGCGGGCGGAGCGGCATTTCAAATGCGTGACATCGAAGACCGTCGCGCCGTCGGAGAGCTCCCAGCGCTGCTTGCCGTCCGCATCCTTCGCGTGAACGGTCAGGATGCTCACTTTCTCGCGATTGCCGGTGACCACGTATTTTCCGGGCGCGATGCCGAACTCGGGCGCCTCCATGATGAGGCCGTTCTCCTCGAGCCACCAGTCGCTGCCGTCGAATTTCCAGGCGGCCGGCGCCACGCCGCCATTGGCCTTGAGCGCCTCGTAGTTGCTGAGCCGGACACCGCGTGGTCCGGGATCGAGGCGCCAGACACCCCAGGCTTCGGCACCCGTGCCGCTGGTCGCCGTGGGACTTGCGAGCGCCGCGATGTATTGGAGCGGGATGCGCTTGAAGGTGGTTTCCGCGCGTACAGACGCACTGCCGGCGAAAGCGATGATGGCCAGCGTCGCCGGCAGGCTCAGAGCCCGGTACAACCAGCTTTCGAACCTCATTGACCTGCTCCCCTGTGACCTGAAGGTGCAACTCAGCAGCCTCCAATACGACCTGTCAAGACGATCGGACCTATTCCGGCACCACTGCAATGGCTTGGATCTCGACCTTCGCTCGATCCTCGATCAGCGCCGCGACCTGCAGCGCCGCCATCGCCGGATAGTGCTTGCCGATCACCTCGCGATAGACCTGGCCAATGGCGCGGAGATTGGCGAGATAGTCCTTCTTGTCGATGAAGTACCAGGTGAGGCTGGTGATGTGCTGGGGCCCCGCTCCACCGGCGGCCAGCACGGCGACGACATTCCGCAGGGTCTGGCGGACCTGCTCCACGAGATCGTCGGTCTCGAACTGGCATTGCCCGTTCCAGCCGATCTGGCCGCCGACGAAGATCGTCCGCCCGCGCGCGGCGATGCCATTGGCATAGCCGATCGGTTTTACCCAGCCTTCGGGTTGTAGAACCTCGAACATCAAATCCTCTCTCATCCCGACTTCAGAACATCGCGCCCGATGATGAGCTTCTGAACCTCGGTCGCGCCTTCATAAATGCGGAGCGCACGGATCTCGCGATAGAGCCGCTCGACGATTTCTCCCGACCTGACGCCCCGGCCACCGAAGAGCTGCACCGCGCGGTCGATGACGGATTGCGCCGTTTCGGTCGCCGTCATCTTCGCCATCGCAGCTTCACGGGTCGTCGGCTGCTGCTCGACATCGCGGCGCCAGGCGGCGCGATAGGTGAGGAGGGCTGCTGCATCGATGCCAGCCGCCATGTCGCCGAGGGCCGCCTGCGTCAGCTGAAGATCGCCGAGCGTCGCGCCCAGCATCGGGCGGGACTTCACATGCGCCACCGCCTCGTCAAAGGCGCGGCGCGCGAGGCCCAGCGCCGCTGCCGCGACGGAGGCGCGAAATATGTCGAGCGTGCGCATGGCGAGCTTGAAGCCTTCGCCCGGTGCGCCAAGGCGGCGGCTCGCCGGAATTCGGCAGCTCTCGAAGCGGATCGTCGCCAGCGGATGCGGCGCCATCACCTCGATGCGCTCAGGCGTAGAGAAACCCGGATCGTCCTTCAGCACCACGAATGCCGAGATGCCGCGCGTGCCCGGCGCTTCGCCGGTGCGGGCGAACAGCGTGTAGACATCGGCGATGCCGCCGTTGGAAATCCAGGTTTTCTCACCATCAAGCACATAACTGCCACCATCGGCGCGGACGGCGCATTGCATGGCGGCAACGTCCGAGCCCGCGTCCTTCTCCGAGAGGGCGAAGGCGGCGAGCCATTCGCCGGCGCGGGCTTTGGGCAACACCATCCGCTTCAGATCGGACGAACCGCCGAGTGCTATCGCGCCCGTCCCCAACCCCTGCATGGCGAAGGCGAAGTCGGCGAGGCCGTCGTGATAGGCGAGTGTCTCGCGGGCAAGGCAGATGTGGCGGGAGGAGATGGGTGGAGCATCACCCGCCTCGGACGCGACGGCGCAATCGAGCAGCCCTGCCTTACCCAAGCGCCGGACGAGCGCGATGCAGGTGCCGTCGACATCGCTGTGATCAATACCGCTCAGTCCACCACCATCAACGAAGCCGTCCACGCGCTGCGCGAACTCGACATGGGCGGCATCGAAAAAGGGCCACGCCAAATGCGCGCGTGTCGGAGTTCTGGCGGGACCAGTCGAAACCATGGCGTCAATTGCCCTCGAACTTCGGCTTTTGTTTCGCGGCGAACGCCTCGAAGGCGCGGCGGAAATCGCCGGTCGCCATGCAGATCGCCTGCGCCTGCGCCTCGCTCTCGATCAAGGCGTCGAGGCTCATGGCCCATTCCTGGTTGAGCATGGTCTTCGTCATGGCATGGGCGAAATATGGACCGTCCGCGAGCGAGCGCGCGAGCTCTTGCGCTTTCCCCTCGAGGTCGGATTGCGGATGGGTCGCGTTGTAGAAGCCCCAGGCCTGGCCCTCGGCCGCCGTCATCGCACGGCCGGTATAGAGCAGCTCCGCCGCGCGGCCCTGGCCGATGATGCGCGGGAGGATGCCGCACGCCCCCATGTCGGCCCCAGCGAGACCGACGCGCGTAAAGAGAAATGCCGTCTTGCTCTCCGGCGTGGTCAATCGAAGATCGGACGCCATGGCGAGGATCGCGCCGGCGCCCGCGCAGATGCCGTCGACCGCCGTGATGATCGGCTGCGGCGAGGCGCGCATGGCCTTGACGAGATCGCCCGTCATGCGCGTGAAGGCGAGGAGATCCGGCATCGCCATCTTGGTCAGCGGCTCGATGATCTCGAAGACATCGCCGCCCGAGGAGAAGTTGCCGCCGGCACCGGTCAGCACGACGGCACGCACGTCGGAGGCGTGGACAAGCGCGCGGAAAATATCGCGCAGCTCCGCATAGCTCTCGAAGGTCAGCGGGTTCTTGCGCTCGGGCCGGTTGAGACGGATCGTCGCGACGCGACCGTCGCCCGGCGCCTCGAAGACAAAGTGCTTCGCCGCGTAGTCCTTCATCGGCCGCCGCGCGGCCTGCATGGCATTCGTCATCGTCTCATCCCACCATCACTTCGCCGCCGGCCACCACGATCGCCTGACCGTTGATCGCGGAGGCCCCTGGCGAGACCAGCCACAGCACGGCGTCGGCCACCTCTACTGGTGTCACCAAACGGCCCATCGGGTTCGTCGATGCCATCCCCGCACGCGCGTCTTCGGCGGACTTGCCGGTCTTGGCCGCGATCGTTGCCGCCGCGCGATCGACCAGCGGTGTCTGCGTGTATCCCGGACATACCGCGTTGACCGTGATGCCCGTCTTCGCGAGTTCCGCCGCCAGCGCGCGTGTCAAACCGACGACGCCGTGCTTGGCGGCGCAATAGGCCGAGACATAGCGATAGCCCGCAAGCCCTGCCGTCGAGGCGATGTTGACGATGCGGGCGCCCGCGCCGCGCGCCTTCAGGTCGGGAAGAACGGCCTGGGTCACCTGGAACACGGAGGTGAGGTCGGTTGCCAGAATGTGCGACCACAACTCGAGATCGGTTTTCTCGAAGGGCGCGCTCGCGGCCTTGCCGGCATTGTTGACGAGGATGTCGATGGGGCCGAGCGCGGCGCGAGCCGCGTCGAGCCCATTGGCGATGGCAATAGGACTGGTCACATCGAAGCCGCTCGCAACGAACGACCGCGCAACGGAAAGCTCGGCGGCGACGGTCTCGAGCGGCGCGGCGCGGCGGCCGGCGAGCGTCACGCGCGCGCCCGACCTCGCCAACGCCAAGGCGATTGCCTTGCCGATGCCGCTGCCGGCCCCGGTGACGAGTGCATGCCGGCCGATGAGCATCTCGTCGGTCATCATTGCGCCCGCCGGGTCGGAGTGGTCGCCGCCGCCGTAATGGCCGCACGCGCCAGATTGGCCTCATGCTGCGACTTGGCCGACACGTACTGCTTCGGCCACGCGACATCAGTGAGACCGATCTTCGCCGCCTCGTGCAACGTCCAGGCGGGATCGGCCAGGTGCGGGCGTGCGATGGCGCAGAGATCGGCGCGGCCCGCGGCGATGATCGAGTTGGCGTGATCGGCTTCATAGATGGCGCCGACCGCGATGGTCGCGATGCCGACCTCGTTGCGGATCTTGTCCGAAAAGGGCGTCTGATAGAGCCGGCCGTAGACGGGATTGTCGTCCGTCGTCACCTGGCCGGACGAGCAGTCGATCACGTCGGCGCCGGCGTCCTTGAACAGGGCAGCGAAAATCGCCGCGTCCTCCGGCGTGTTGCCGCCGTCGGCCCAGTCGTGACAGGAGAGCCTGACCGAAATCGGCAGATGCTGCGGCCAGACCGCGCGCATGGCACGGAACACCTCGAGGGGGAAACGAGCCCGGTTCTCGTGGCTGCCGCCGTAGGCATCGTCTCGATGGTTGGTGATCGGCGAGAGAAAGCTCGAGAGCAGATAGCCGTGGGCGGCGTGCAACTCGAGCCAATCGCTCCCCGTGGCTGCGGCGCGAAGCGTGGCGGAAGCGAAATCATCCCGCACGCGATCCATGTCGGCCCGATCCATCGCTTTTGGGAGGACGCTGTGCTCGAGGTAAGGTAGGGCCGAGGCGGAAATGAGCGGCCAGCCCCCCGCCTCCAATGGCTGGTCGATGCCGTCCCAGGCCCGCTTGGTCGCGCCCTTCCGGCCTGCGTGGCCGAGCTGAATACCGACCTTCGCTGTCGTGTTTTCGTGGATAAAGGCGACGACCCGCCGCCAAGCCTCGGCCTGCGCATCGTTCCACAGACCGAGACAGCCGGGTGTGATGCGGGCGTCCGGCGAAACGCATGTCATCTCGCCGAACACGAGCCCGGCGCCGCCCATGGCGCGTGATCCCAGATGCACCAGATGGAAATCGGAGACCGCGCCATCCTCGGCCGAGTACATGGCCATGGGTGAGACGACGATGCGGTTGGGTAGCGTCACGCCACGCACCGTGTAGGGCGTGAACATCGGGGGTGCGACGCGACGGTTGCTTGTCGTGGCGAGCCCGCAGCGGCGCGCAAACCAACGCTCGTAGCCCTCCAGCCAGTTCGGATCGCGCAGCCGAAGATTCTCGTGGCTGATGCGTTGCGAGCGCGTCAGCATCGAGTACATGAACTGCTCGGGTTCCATGGTATCGGCATAGCGCTGGCCGACGACCTCGAACCACTCCATGGCGTTGCGCGCGGCATTCTGGATGCGGGCGACGTCGACGCGGCGCACCTCCTCGTAAGCCGCGAGCGCGGCCGGGATACCGTCGACCGTGTGCCCGTGCGCCTCGATCTGTTTGGCGAGCTCGATCGCATCGTCGATGGCGAGCTTGGTGCCGGAACCGATGGCGAAGTGCGCGGTGTGGGCGGCGTCCCCCGTCAGCACGACATGCGAGCGGCCGTTGTGGTGGCTCCACTTGCC
>JANNSX010000473.1:0-1847 GCA_031403155.1 Hyphomicrobiaceae bacterium | reverse complement strand
CGACGCCTTGGCTTGAGCACGTTCTACGGCGAACCGGTTCCCACTTCGCCTGAACTTGCTCCTTGGCTTGAGCACGTTCTACGGCGAACCGGTTCCCACTTCGCCTGAGCGTGCTCTAGAAGAACGCCTGCAGGCCCGTCTGCGCACGCCCCAAAATCAGCGCGTGCACGTCGTGCGTGCCCTCGTAGGTGTTGACCGTCTCCAGGTTCATCATGTGGCGCATGACGGGGAAGGCATCCGAGATGCCGTTGCCGCCGTGGATGTCGCGGGCCTGACGCGCGATGTCGAGCGCCTTGCCGGCATTGTTGCGCTTGATGAGGCTGATCGCCTCGGGCATCACCTTGCCCTCGTCGATCATGCGGCCGACGCGCAGCGCCGCCTGCAGGCCGAGCGTGATCTCGGTCTGCATGTCGGCGAGCTTCTTCTGCACGAGCTGGGTTTGCGCCAGCGGCTTGCCGAACTGCTTGCGGTCGAGCGCATACTGTCGAGCCGCATGCCAGCAGGCCTCGGCCGCGCCCATGGTGCCCCAGGCGATGCCGTAGCGCGCCCGGTTCAAGCAGCCGAAGGGGCCCTTGAGGCCCGAGACGTTCGGCAACAGCGCACTTTCGGCCACCTCGACGCCATCCATCACGACCTCGCCAGTGATCGAGGCGCGCAGCGACAGCTTGCCCTCGATCTTCGGCGCCGAGAGGCCCTTCATGCCCTTCTCCAGCACGAAGCCGCGGATTTCCCCGCCATGTGCCTCGCTCTTCGCCCAGATAACGAAGACGTTGGCGGCAGGCGCGTTCGAGATCCACATCTTCGCGCCCGAGAGGCGATAGCCCTTGGCCGTCTTCTCGGCCTTCGTCTTCATGCCGCCGGGATCGGAACCGGCATCGGGCTCGGTCAGACCGAAGCAGCCAATCCATTCGCCGCTGGCGAGCTTGGGCAGATAGGTCTTCCTCTGCGTCTCATCGCCATAGGCATAGATCGGATACATGACGAGCGAAGATTGGACACTCATCATTGAGCGGTAGCCGGAGTCCACACGCTCGACCTCGCGCTTGACGAGACCATCGGCGACGTAGTTGGCACCGGCGCCGCCGTATTGCTCGGGGAGCGTGACACCCAAGAGCCCGAGATCGCCCATCTCTTTCAGGATCGAGGGATCGAAACTCTCGTCGCGATAGGCCTGTTTGATGCGCGGCGCGAGCTTTTCCTGCGCATAGGCCCGCGCCGAGTCGCGGATCATCCGCTCTTCGTCTGTCAGCTGCTCCTCCAGGAGGAACGGATCTTCCCACTGGAAGGCGGCGCGGCTCGTGGGCTTTGCGGCGGCGGATTTCTGCTCGGCAGCGGCCATCGGTGTCACTCCGTGTAGTGGGTATCGGGCATCAGGCATCGGGCATCGAGGCATCGCCTACCGATGCCTCGATGCCCGATCACCGATGCCTAGACCGTTTTCCGATCCTCATGGATCGCAAAGCCGGTCTAGGTTATTGGCCTTGAGCACTTGTCTTCGACCAACCGGTATCCACTTGGTCTGAAAGTGCTCGAACTCACGCCGCGCCGACAGCTTCGGCCAGCGCCTGCTCGAAGATGTCCATGCCGGACTTGGCATGCTCGGTCGGGCAGGTGAGCGGGGCGAGGAAACGGACGACGTTGGCGTTGGGGCCGCAGGTCAGGATCAGCAAACCCTTCTCCTGGCAATTGGCGACGACCCGGTTCGTCAGGTCCGCATCCGGCGTCTTCGAGACGCGATCCTTGACGAGCTCCACCGCGATCATGGCGCCAAGCCCGCGCACATCGCCGATGCAGGAGAACTCGTTCTTCTTCTGCATGTCCTCGAGCCGGCCCTTCATGAGCTTGCC
>JANNSX010000472.1:0-11152 GCA_031403155.1 Hyphomicrobiaceae bacterium | reverse complement strand
CGGAACTCACCGAACTCGCGCAGCATTTCCGGCAGGCCGATCAGCACCGCGGAGCCCAGCACCACGCCCGGCAAGCTCCCCATGCCGCCGACGATGATGAGGGCGAGCACGTTGATCGAGATGATGAGCTGGAAGGAGTGCGGGAAGATCGAGCCGACGAGCACGGCGAAGATCGAGCCTGCAAAACCGGCGAAGGCCGCGCCCAACCCGTAGGCCAGCAGCTTCACGTTGATGAGGTTGATGCCGAGCGCCTGCGCCACGTCCTCGTCGTCCCGGATCGCCGTCCAGGCGCGCCCGAGCCGCGAGTTCTCCAGCCGCCAGGCGATGTAGGCGGCGAGCAGCGAGCCGAAGAAGACGACGTAGAACAGCGAGACCTGATCGTTGAGCTGGTAGCCGAACACAAATGGCCTTGGGATCTGCAGCACGCCCTTGGCCCCGCCAAGCAAGGGCGAGGCCGCGTCCGAAAGCACGATGATGCGCACGATCTCGCCAAGACCCAGCGTCGCCACCGCCAGATAGTCGCCGCGCACCTTGAGCACCGGCACGCCGAACAGGATGCCGACGATGACGGAAGCGAGGATCGCGAGCGGCATCGCCGCCCAGTAGGATAGGCTCGCCCATTCCCAACCGTAGTTCTGGGCGAGCGAGAACTCGCTGTCGGCCATGAACAGCGCCGTCGTATAGGCGCCGACCGCGTAGAAGGCGACGAAGCCGAGATCGAGCAATCCCGCGAGGCCGACCTCGAGATTGAGCCCCATGCCCATGAGCACGAAGAAGCCGACCATCAGGAACACCTGGCCGATGAAGTTGCCGCCGTAGAGCGGAAACAGGCCGAGGATGACGATCGCCAGGATGATGAGCGGCCAGCGCAGCCGCTGCTTCGCCGCCGCCATGTCGACGCCGGCCATGCGCATGCTGCCGTGGATGGCGTCGTAGACGATAATGCCAATGGCGCTGGCGATAGCCATGATGATGGCGCCCTGCAGGGTCAGGCCGGTGTAGGTGTAGAGCAGATCGTGCAGCCACTTGGTGGCGAGGTTGTTGACGAGCGTGATCCGGATCAGCTCCTGGAAGAGGCCGGCGGCGCCGGCGCCGATCAGCGCCGCCGAGACGGGCCGGCGCAGCACGGAGGGCAGCAACACGATGAGCGCGACCGCGGCGGCGACCGCGGCGCCGAGGCCGATCATGGCAAGAGCACCCATGACCGGCGGCTGCATGCCGAACGTCAGCAGCTTGAGGAGCTTGGCCTCCAGGTTGATGAAAATGAAGCGCGCGTTGACAAGCGTCATGAAGATGGCGAGCGCCGCCAGGAACGCCGCGCCGATGGCACCCGCGACGCCAGCGCCGATGATGGCGCTAACCGGATTGCCGAACAGGCCGCGCTTGGCGACCGCGATGCCGGCGCCGATCAGCACCAGGCCGATCAACGCATAGGCGAGCGAGAGCACGTCGACGATGATGTTGCGGACGTTGAACAGCGACAGCACGCCGATGAGCGCCAGCGCCAGCAGCGTCAGCCCGGCGAAGACGCCCGTGCGGACGGAGTGTCCCCAGGCCGTGACGTCCTCGCTCTCGGCGCGGGTTGCTGCAATGACGTCCATCGCCATGGAGAGATCGCTCCTTATTCCTGATCTGGAGTCGCGTGCCCGCTCATGCCCGTTTCTTCGCCAGCTTTTCGCCCATCAGGCCCCAGGGCCGGAAGATCAGCACCATCACGAGCAGAGTGAAAGCAATGAGGTCGCGGAGCTGGTGGGAGGCCGGGATGCCGAAGCCCTCGAGGAAGAGGGCCGGTCCCATGCTTTCGACGACGCCCAGGAAGAAGCCGCCGATCATGGCGCCTGGGATGTTGCCGATGCCGCCGAGCACCGCCGCGGCGAAGGCCTTAATGCCGGGAATGAAGCCCATGAAGGCGTGAATTTGCTTGTAGACGAGGCAGTAGAGCACGCCACCGATGCCGGCCATGCAGGCGCCGAGGATGAAGGTGAAGATAATGACCCGGTTGGCGTCGATGCCCATCAAGGCCGCCGCGTCGCGATCCTCGGAGACCGCGCGCATGGCCATGCCCATCTTCGTCTTCTGGACGATGAGGTAGAGGAAGATCATGGCGCCGAGCGCGGTCAAGATGACGATCGGCTGCACCACGGGCACTTCGAACCCGAGCAGGGAGATCTTGCCCTTGAGCCACTCGGCATCGGGATAGGACCTGACCGTCGAGCCGTACATGCCGCGGAAGACCTGTTGCAGCACGAAGGAGGCGCCGATGGCGCAGATCAAGGGCGCCAGCGTCGCGACATGCCGGAACGGGCGATAGCAGATGCGCTCGACCATCAGCGCCGTCACCGTGCAGACCGCCATCGACAACAGCATGATGAGCAGGGTCGCTGTGACGGGCCAGGCGTCGAGGAAGCCCGACTGGTCGAAGCTGCGCGCCAGGAAGAAGGCCGAGAAGGCGCCCGTCATCGTGATATCGCCATGGGCGAAATTGATGAGGCGCAGGATGCCGTAGACCATGGTGTAGCCGAGCGCGATCAGGGCGTAGACGCCGCCGATCGTCAGCCCGAACATGAAGAAATCGAACCAGTGCTGGACGCCGTAGGTGCCCTTCATGAGGATGAGGATAGGCCCGACGACCACGACGACGAGAACCAGCAGTCTCAGCGCCCACAGGATGATGTCGACGAAGGTAATGCGGTGCACGCCCTTGAAGAGCCCGCCTGAGCTCCGCGCCGTGCCCGCCGCAGCTTGAGCCGCAGCCATGCCGAGGGTCTCCCAGTTCCGTTTCCGCCCCAAAGGCCACGGCCGCTACGACCATGGCCTCCCCATCAAATCAGCCGGCCCCCGCGTCGCCGCGAAGGGCCGGCTGCTGTTTTCGTCTAGCCGATCAAGTGCCGATCATCACGGATAGATCTTGACGGGGTTCTTGCCCGTCTCGAAGGTGGCCGGGTTGCCGTCGGTGAACTGGTAGACGGCGAAGTTGAAGGCGCCGCAGCTGCCGTGCTCGTTGCAGTTGATCGCGCCGCTGATGCCTTCCATGCCCTTGGTCGCGAACGCCGCGTCGCGCAGCGCCTTGCGGCCGATGTAGAGGTTGCCACCGTCCTCGACGGCCACCTTGTCGATCGCAGCCGCCAGCACCATCATGGCGTCATAGGCCATCGCGTGGAACGACTGGATCGGCTTCTCGCCGTAGTCGGCCTCGTACTTTTTCACGAACTCGGGGTACTTCGAGCCGAGCAGCGACGTATCGACGTTGGTGATGCGAAGGCCCTTCGCCGCATCGCCGGCCGCTTCCAGCATGGCCGGAGCCTGCATGGCGCTGCCGCCAATGATGTGTGTGTCCTTCAGGTCCGCGATCTCGGCCACCTGCTTGGCGATCTGGGCGCCAGAGGCGATGAAGATCGGGAAGTAGAGCACGCAAGGCTTCTTCGTGCCGATCGAGGTCAAGACCGGGCGCATGTCGACGTCGGTCGGCGTCACGGCCTCGGCGGCGACGAGCGTGCCACCCAGAGCCACGAAGTTCTTGCCGGCATCCTCGGCGAGGCCCTGAGCATAGGGGCTGCCGTCATGGATGGTGGCGAGCGTGTCGCACTTCAGACCTTCGCGGAACCACTTGGCGTCGTTGGCCGCCTGGTCGGCGTCCGAGTAGATCGTGCGCATGAAGCCCGCGTAATCGGGCTTGCGGTCGGGAGCGGTGAGCTTCGCGGCCGTGCAGGCGGTGCAGATGTTGAGGATGCCCTGCTTCCACAGGATGGGGGCAGCAGCCGTCGTCGCGCTCGAGCAAACGCCGCCGAGCACGCCGACGATGTTGGGAACCGCCGCGAGCTTGGTACCAGCCGTCTGGCCGCCCTCGGCGTTGCAACCGTCATCTTCCTCGTAGAGCTGGACGTCGCGACCCTTGATCTTGCCGCCGAGATCCTTCAACGCGATCTCGACCGCGCGCTTGGAGTCGATACCGAGCGCCGCGTCGGCACCCGAGATGACCCAGTAGAGCCCGATCGGCATCGGCGCGCCGGCCGGTAGCTCGACGACGCCGAGGTCGTCCGTGACCGGGCCTTTCGTCACGGCCAACGCCGCCGACGTGATGAGGGCCGTTGCCGCGATCGCGACAGCGCCCAAAGACAACTTAAACCGCATGTGCCGCTTCCTCCCAAATGATCGACCAGGCTTTCCGCACGACGCTCCCTAGCAGAGCCTTGTGAGCCCGGCCACTTCATTTGCGGATGCCGCCAATCGCTATCGAGACCGTATCTTCTAGGGGAGCACCGTTTCTCGCAGGCATCGATTGCACAAGATTTCAGGCGGGTCAATCAGTCGCTGGCTCTCTTGGCGACCTGACTTCCGCCAAAGACTTGTGCCGTCGGCATGACTTCCACGACCGACACGTCGACATGGGCCGGCATGTCGAGAACCGCTATCACCAGTTGCGCCATGTCATGGGGCCGGATGGCGTCGAAATCCTTGTAAAGCGCGTCTCCCGCCTTGCCGTGGCCGCCGAAGTGCGTGTCGTAAATGTGGGTCTGGACGCGGCCTGGGACGAGCACGGTGGTGCGGATGCCCGAGCCCAGCACATCCCAGCGGATGCCTTCCGCGAAGGCGAGGATCCCGGCCTTGGTCGCCCCGTAGACGGCCAATCCCCGGTTGGCGATCCGGCCGGCGATCGAGCCGGTGAAGAGGATGTGGCCGCGCTTGCGGGCGATCATTCCCGGCAGTGCCGCCCGCGTGAAATGGATCGCCTGGGAAAGGTTAATCGCGATCAGCCGGTCGACGGCCTCGCGCGGTACGTCCTGCAGAGGCGTGTAGGCGCCGAGGATGCCGGCATTGTTGACGAGGATATCGGGTTGCACCTCGGCAACGAGCCGCTCGACGGCCGCCGTGTCGGCGACGTCCATGGCATGCGGCGTGGCCCCGATGCGCTCGGCCTGCGCCTCGAGGCCGCTGTCCGGCAAGGCGACTGCGTGCACCTCGAGGTTGGCGGCGCGGAGCGTCTCGGCGATGGCAAGGCCGATGCCGCTCGAGGCACCGGTGACGAGGGCGGTTTTGTAGTCGGAAATGGGCATCGACCTATCCTTGGTTCACCGGAACTCGACTTCCATCCAGGTCTCGAAGCAGTTGTTGCGGGCGAGCACCTGGATGCCGATGGTGGCGCGGCAGCCGATGCCGATGTCGCGGCCGAACACCTCGGCGAGGAAATCGGTCATGCCGCTCGAGACCTTGTGGACGTCGGTGAAGTCGGGCGCGGCGGCAACGAAGCAGAGCGACTTGATGAGGCCGGCCACGCGATCGAGATCGCCGAGTGCCTGCTTCATCCCCGCAAGGGCGTTGATGCCGGTCAGGCGCGCCGCCGCGATCCCCTGCTCCAGCGTCACGGTTTCGCCGAGGCGTCCGGGATAGACGGGATCGCCCCTGAGGTCGCAAGGCACGTGGCCGGAGAGGTGCAGCACATTGCCGATGATGTGGAAGGGCTTCATGGTGCCGTAGGTGGCGCCATAGTAGCTGGCACCTTCCGGCATCGGCAGCTTGACGCCCATGGCTTCCAGGCGTTTCTCGATGTTCATCTCACCTCTCCTCGACCCTCAGACGATGACGACCTGCCGGCTGTGTCCAGTGATGCTCTCGCATCCTTTTTCCGTGACGAGCACCGTCTCCGACAGCGCCACGCCGCCAAATCCGACGATGCGCGCGGCGACCGGCAGGTGCAGCGTCATGCCGGCAACCAGCGGCTCCTCGATCCCCGCGGCGATGAAGGGCGTCGACCCCTCCGCCCAATCGGACGGCAAGGCGAGGCCCACCGAATAGCCGAATGCCCCCTGGAAAAAAATCTCGTCCTTGACGGGCGCGAAGCCCTTGGCGGCGGCGACCGCGATCTCGTGTCCCGTGCGGCCGGCCCGGATGGTCTCGAACAATATGGCGAGCGTCGCCTCCACCGCGGCGGTCAACCGCTCGGCGGTTTTGGACGGCTTCCCCATGATGGCGGTGCGCATCATCGGCGCGTTGTAGCGTTTATAGGCGGCGGCGGGCTCCAGGAATATGTGCTCGCCCGGCGCGATGGGACGGCGCTTCCAGGTTGTGTGGATGAGCGATGATCGCAGGCCCGTCGCCACGAATGGGCCCATCGCCGGAAACTCGGAGCCCTCCTCGATCATGCGGCGCATGAGGATGGCGGCGACGTCGCTGTCGCTCATGCCGGGCTTGAGCGCGGCCAGCGTATCGTCCAGCGCCACGCGGGTGATGCGGCCCGACTCGCGCATGGCCGTGAGCTCGAGGGCCGACTTCGAGCGGCGCAGTTGCGTGACGAACCCCGTTGCAATCGACCATTGGATGCGGCCTGCGCCGATGCGCCGCTCGATCTCCTCCGCCCGGACGGGCGCCTTCGCATCGATACCGATGCGGGCTGTCCGTCCGCCGATCAGCTCGCTCACGAGACCCGCATGCTGCTTGAGCCCCGTCTCCGGCTCGAACCAGGGATAGCTCTCGATCCGCTCCGCGCAACTCACATAGCGCGCGCAGCCGTACTCGTGATCGATGACTTGGAGAACGAGACCACCTTTCACCGGCACGAGCAGCGCCGCGAAGGTCCCGGCCGAAGGAGTCTGGAAGCCCGTCAGCCAGCAGATATCAGCGAGCGTGCCGAGGATCAGCAGATCGGGACCATCACGCGCCATAGCGCCCTGCACAGCCTCCCGCCGCCGCGCGTACTCCTCGATGGGAAAGTCCAGCTCCTTGGGAACATCATTGCCTTCAAAGCGGGTGCGGTAGGGCGGAAAGGTCATGGACGTTCTCCTGCCAGAGGCGGTCGCCAACATTCGGCGGGCGTCCCGTCAAGTCAAGGAACGAAACCACCGGTGCCCGCATTCGTGGCATGCCGCATATGCACCATCTGGGCCTTGCTCGATCCGCTAGCCGAGGACAGGATCGCGCGCCCGCTGAGGCCGTGCGTATCTACGGCGGAGGGAGCGTAAAGTGGTGCCGCCTGAAATCGATCCGAGCTTTCTGCCGACCATCGGCGTTCTGAAACTCGATACGCGTTTCGAACGTTTCGCCGGCGACATCGGCAATCCCGCGTCCCTCCCCTTTCCGGTGCTGATCGAGACAGTTGTGGGTGCGACCGCCGACAAGGTGACCTCGCTCGACAACGACAGCCTGCTCGAGCCTTTCATTGCCGCCGGCCGCCGCCTTGTCGACCGGGGTGCCGACGCCATCACCACGACGTGCGGCTTCCTCGTGCTCTATCAGAGGGAATTGGCGGCGGCGCTGTCCGTGCCGGTGGCGACGTCCTCGCTGCTGCAGATCCCGCTCGCCCAGGCGATGCTTCCCCAGGGCAGGTCCGTCGGCGTCATCACCTTCAATGCCGCTGGCCTCGGGGCGAAGCTGCTAGCGGCCGCCGGCGCACCCGCCGGTACGCCCGTCGCCGGCCTCGATCCAGCGAGCGCCATGGTCCAGGACATCCTCGGTCGCGGCCCCCCAAGCTTGACCGAGGAACGAGAACGAACCTCGCTCGTCGCCGCAATGGACTTGAAACGCCGCGCGCCCGATCTCGGCGCCGTCGTCGTCGAATGCACGAATGTGGCGCCCTATTCGGCGGCCATCGCCCGCCGGCTCGGCGTTCCCGTCTATGACACCATCACGCTTGTCGAATGGCTGGCGACAGCGGTCAGCCCGCATGTCTATGGCGGCGGGCGGGTCCAGCGATCTCACAACTTCGGGGATTATGCCAAGAATAGCACAAAGTAGCGTCACGCTCAAGACAATAGATATAGTTAACCGGCACTTTTTCGACATCGAGTTATCCCCGCAGAGACATCGCTGCCTCGCTGGTTCGCTCGCGCCGGACAGCTCGGCAACACTGTCCGCTTCACCACCGCACACGGGTCCCGGCTCTACCGCGCTGCGCGCGGAGGCCGGGATGACGATGTTGAGAGTTGGCGGTCCGGCAACGATCATCCTGCTGGCAGCGCCTCCACACTCTCCGGCGCCAGCGAGATCCCGTGCACTTCCCACGTCGTCATCCCGGACGCAGGGCGGAGCCCCCACAGGTCCGGGACCCGTGTGCACCCGTGTTTGGCCCGGGGCGTGCCCCTCGGCGGCACTTCGAAATCCCCATCGAGTTCGCCGTTGATTGGTTTAAGCTCACTCAGGAATATGAACTAAGGAGGTCCTCATGCCGGGCATTGCCATCGATCTTTCGGGACGCGTCGCCGTCGTGACCGGCGGGACGACCGGCATCGGGGAAGCTTGTACGCGCACGCTCGCGGCTGCCGGGGCGAAGGTGCTGTTCACCGGGCGCAACGCCGAGCGGGCGGAGGCGGTCAAGTCGAGCATCCGGCTCGCCGGCGGCACGTCCGACTACATTCTCGGCGACATGCGCGAGGACGGAATGGCTAAGCGGATCGTCGAAGCCGCTCAGCAGACATTCGGCGGCCTCGACATCCTCGTCAACAATGCGGGCATCCTCGTCGAAGGTACGGCCGAGGCGACGACCGACGCGCAGTGGCAGGACACCATGGACGTCAACGTCACCGGCGTCTTCCGCATGTCTCGGGCCGCGATCCCGGCTATGCGGGCCAAGGGCCGCGGCTCGATTGTCAACATCGCCTCCGAATGGGGCCTCAACGGCGAGAAGAACTATGTCGCCTACTGCACGAGCAAAGGCGCCATCGTGCAGATGACGCGATCGATGGGGCTCGATCATGCGCCCGAGGGCATCCGCATCAATGCCGTCTGCCCTGGCGAGGTGCACACTCAAATGGTCGACGCCATGCTGAAGGATATGGGGCTGACGCCTGAAGGCCTCGCCAAGGGCATTCCGATGCGCCGCCTCGCCAAGCCGCAGGAGGTCGCCAACTGCGTGGCGTTCCTGGCGAGCGACCTCTCGAGTTACATGACGGCGTCCATGCTCTCGGTGGACGGCGGCAACGATGCGATTGGTGGGCCGTATCCGTGAGGGGGTGGCGATCGCGGCGGATCCGCGAACTCCTCACTTGGATCTGAATCAGACTCGATTGGACAGGCTCGCGAAGACCCGCCCTCCCCCATGGGGGGAGGGTGCCGACAGGCGGGAGAGGGGGTACGGCGTGTCGAAGGGAAAAAGGTCTGCCCGCTGGGCCTTGAGATTAGGCCCGATCCCATCGGATACATCGTACCCCCTCTTCCGGGCCGTCATGGCGAAGCCATGCTCCGCATGGACCGGGCCACCTTCTCCCCATGGGAGAAGGTGAATACGGAGGCGCTGGCGGGTGGGGTGTATGCCGCTTTGTCGCGAGGTTGATTCGCGTCGCTTTCGGCTCTCACCTCACACCTCGAGCGTGATCGCCTGCTCGGGGCAGGCGTCGGCGGCATCCATGGCGTCGCCCTGCTGGGCCTCGGTGATCTCCTCCGTGTGCTCCAGCGCCCCGTCGGGGGCGAAGCGGAAGAGGCCGGGCGCGGCGATGGTGCATTGGCCGTGGCGATTGCATTTGGCGCGGTCGACGCAGATGCGCATGGCCTAAGCCTCGGGATCGAAGGCGATGGGCAGTTTGATCGGCCCGGTGTTGCCGCTGTCGGGCAGCCACTCGGACGGCCCGTCGTAGCGTGGATTGCGCAACCGTTGCGCCAACAGCTTAAGCGCTTCCGTCATGTCGCCCCGGGCGATGAAATGCCCGATGCAATGATGCACGCCGCCTCCGAAGGCGAAATGCTGCTTCCTCTTCACGGTGATGTCGAAGCCCGGCGTGAAGTGCTCGGGGTCGGTGCCTGAGGACTCGGCGAAGCAGTGGATGGTCGTCCCCTTGGCGATGGATAGGCCCTTGTAGGTGAAGTCCTCGGCCGCCTCGCGCGTCACCCAGGTCGTCGTCGGGCGCGTGCGCATGACCTCTTCCACGGCAGGCCGCGCGAGCTCCGGCCGCTCGGCGAGGATCCGCCACTGCTCCGGGTTATCGATGAAGAGGCTCATGGCGAGGCCGAGCTGGTTGCGCGTCGTCTCGATGCCGCCCGAGACGACGAGGACGACCATGTCCTCCAGCTCCTGATCGTCCAGCCGGTCCTTTTCCTCATTGGCCTGAACGAGCACGGTGATGAAATCCTCGCCCGGGCGCGCGCGGCGATCGGCGATGAGATCGCGCGCGTAATCGAACATCCGGTCGGTCGCGGCGTTGGCGATGGCCTGATCGCGGTTGTAGGTGACGCCCAAGGCGAGCGCCATCTCGGTCGAGATTTGAGCGAGGTCCTTCCAGTGATCATGCGAGAGCTTGAACAGCTCGCAGATGACGCGCGTCGCATAGGGGCTGGAGAAACCCTCGACGAACTCGCAGCGCCCCTGCTTCGCATACGCATCGATCAGCTCGTTGGCAATCGTCTGGAAAGCCGGGTTGAGAGTCGCGATCAGCTTGGGCGAGAAGGCCGGATTGGCGAGGCGGCGCAAGCGCGCATGGTCCTGCCCCTCGCGGTTGAGCAGCATGCGATGCCACCAGTCGGCGTAGGCGCCTGTCGCATTGTTGTGCTCGGGCCAGCGGTGGCTGCCCTGGCGGGTGTGCGGGCTACGCAGCAGCTCGCCGACCTCCTCGTATCTGAGGATCGCGAAGCCGTAGGGCGTGCGCGCGTACCAGCCCTGGGCGCGGGCATCGCGCACGGGCTTGGAACGGATCGAGAAGGCGGGATCGTCAAGATCGAGATAGGGGGCGGTCAACGCTTCCGCGGCGGTCATGGATCTGGCTCCGGAGAAAAAAAGCCGACTACTTGTCCTCGGTGTCCTGGATCAGCCGCACCGAGAGGATGATGAGCGCCAGCGAGGCGATGACGATGAGCGTGCCGACGGCGTTGATCTCGGGCGTGATGCCGCGCCGCAACGTCGACCAGATGTACATCGGCAGTGTGTTGTCGCGGCCGGTCAGGAAATAGGTCACCGGGATCTCGTCGAAGGAGAGCGTGAAGGCAATGAGCGCGCTGCCGATCACCGCCGAGCGGATGTTGGGGAAGGTGACGTAGAGGAAGGTCTCCCAGGGCTTGGCGCCCAAGTCGGCGGACGCTTCCTCGTAGGTGCGGTTCAACCGCTGCAGCCGCGCGAACACTGACGCGCATTCTGTGCGCCAGACTTGAGGCGGACAATTCCAAGCGCACGCCGCGCGGATTGCAGCGTTTCTTGCCGGCTAGCCGCAAATTGTCCGCACCGATTGAACATGGC
>JANNSX010000471.1:0-5614 GCA_031403155.1 Hyphomicrobiaceae bacterium | reverse complement strand
CGCGACTACTGCCAGTCGAAGCTCAGCCCTCGCGTGGTGCAGTCCTACCTCGAGGAAAAAACCGATCCCGAGATCTTCCGTGAGATGGGTGCGCTCGGCCTGCTCGGATTGACGCTGCCGGAAAAGTACGGCTGTGCCGGCGCCAACTATGTCTCGTATGGCCTCGTGGCGCGCGAAGTGGAGCGGGTCGATTCCGGCTATCGCTCGATGATGAGCGTGCAATCGAGCCTCGTCATGCACCCGATCCATGCCTATGGCACGGAAGAGCAACGCATGAGCTATCTGCCGAAGCTCGCCTCCGGTGAATGGATCGGCTGCTTCGGCCTGACCGAGCCCGATGCCGGCTCCGATCCCGGCGGCATGAAAACGAAGGCCGAGAAGACGGCGAAGGGATATCGCCTTTCGGGCGCGAAGATGTGGATCTCGAATGCGCCGGTGGCGAATGTCTTCGTGATTTGGGCGAAGAGCGAGGCGCATGGCGGCGAGATCCGCGGCTTCATCCTGGAGAAAGGCATGAAGGGCCTTTCGGCGCCGAAGATCGAGGGCAAGCTGTCGCTGCGCGCCTCCGTCACCGGCGAGGTGGTGATGGAAGGCGTCGACGTTCCCGAAAGCGCGCTGCTGCCGAATGTCTCGGGCCTCAAGGGTCCGTTCGGTTGCTTGAACCGCGCCCGCTACGGCATCGCCTGGGGCACGATGGGCGCGGCCGAGGCCTGCTGGCACGCGGCGCGGCAGTATGCGCTCGACCGCAAGCAATTCGGCAAGCCGCTCGCCCAGACCCAGCTCGTGCAGAAGAAGCTCGCCGACATGCAGACCGAGATCACGCTCGGCCTGCAGGCAGCGCTGCGCGTTGGCCGCATGATCGACGAGGGCAAGGTGATGCCGGAGGCGATCAGCCTCATCAAGCGCAACAATGCCGGCAAGGCGCTCGATATCGCCCGCCAGGCCCGCGACATCCACGGCGGCAACGGCATCTCGGATGCCTTTCCCGTCATGCGCCACATGATGAACTTGGAAACGGTCAACACCTACGAGGGTACGCATGACGTGCACGCGTTGATACTGGGACGGGCGCAGACGGGGCTGCAGGCTTTCTTTTGACTTGGGAGGACTAAGTTGCGCCGTCTCATTGCGTCGGGTGCCATTGTTGTCGCATTGGTGACAGCCGGGTCATTCTACCATCTCCACGGTAACGGCAGTGCGCCCTATGCCGGCCTCGAGTCGCGGCGTATCAAAGCTCTCTCCGACTCGCAGATCGATGAATTGCGCGAGGGGCGCGGTATGGGCTACGCGCTTGCCGCCGAGCTCAACGACTTTCCCGGACCAAAGCACGTGTTGGATTTTGGCGAGCAGTTGGAGCTCAGTGCAGATCAACTTCGAGAAGCTCAACGGCTGTATGACGCGATGCTGCAGGAGGCGAAGCGGGGAGGAGAAACACTCGTCGAGCGGGAGGAAGACCTCGATCGCCTGTTTCGCAGTGGGCAGCCGACCGAGGCTGCGCTGTCACGCGCAGTTGCGGAGGCGGCTGCGGCCGAGGGTCAACTGCGCTTCGTTCATCTCAAGTACCATCTGGCTACGCGCGCGCTGCTGTCCTCTGAGCAACGTGCGAGCTACCGCGATCTGCGTGGCTATGCCGGTCATTCGTCGGGCCACAGCGGACATGGCTCCTGAGCGCGGATCCGTTCAGGCCGGGTGGCGACTACGTGTCGGGCGCATGCTGGAAGACGGCACGGCGGCGCCCGAGGCCGTCAGCTCAATCAAGCGCAACAATGCCGGCAAGGCGCTCGACATCGCCCGCCAGGCTCGCGACATCCACGGCGGTAATGGCATCTCGGATGCCTTCCCGGTGAGGCGCCACATGATGAACCTCGAGACGGTCAACACGTATGAGGGCGCGCACGACGTGCACGCGCTGATCCTGGGCCGCGCGCAGACGGGTCTGCAGGCGTTTTTCTAGAGCACGTTCCGGCGAAGTGGGAATCGGTTGGCCGGCGAGCGTGCTCAAGCCAAGGAGTCGCCATTAATCGTTGGCGATCACCGCGACAGCACCGCTTGAAATGATGTTCCGGTCTGCCGTGACAAGCGTGAGGCCAAGCGCACGGGCGGTCGCGACGAGCAGCACATCCGCGGGATCGCGATGGGGCAGCTTGAACCGGCCGATCTCCCGCGCAACCTCTCTCGTCACCGGTGCGTCCCTTAGCGGGACCCGGCTCAGAGCCTCGTCGAGCCACTGCTCGACATCGGTGATCATTGGCAATTTGCGTTTTGTGTGCAGAGACAGGACCTCGGCAACAGAGATCGGCGATAACCAGATCTCAGAGCTCGGATCGATCAGGATCGCGGCTGTTTTCGTGCCCAGTCTGCTCGGTTCCATGGCGGCCCAAATCCATGCATGCGTGTCGAGCAGCAGCCTCATCGGCGCTTCAACGGGGGCGCGGTGAGAGGTGGAGCGGGCTCGGCGTTGAGCTCGTCCCACTCACGGACGCTCTCCTCGTCGTCGCCTTCGTCCCAGCCGCTGTCTTCCGGCTCGACGGTCACGACCTCTCTGCCTTCGAGCATGTAGCCGAGTTTGAAGCCGCCGGTCTTGGGGATCGACGGAATCACATCAGCCACCGGCTTGCCGAACTTCGTCACCTGGATGGGCTCGCCGGTTTGGCGCACGCGTTCGAGAACCGCGAGGCAGGTGGCCTTGAACTTGGAGATGGAGATCGTTTCCATGGCGATTGTTACCATGGTCAATGACCATGGTCAAATTAGATTGCCAGGCGCGTGACAACACTCCTCGTGATAGCAAACTGGTTCCTCGGCCGCCGCCAGCCCGGGGTGTGGGATGCGTGTTAGGCCTCGACGCCGGAACGGCCGACCTCGGCAGGCGATCTCACGGGAAACGTCCGCCGGTGCTGCCGGCGAGCAGCACTTGGTCCAACCCTTGCTCGGCCACTCCGCATCGGCTAGGCAGAGCGCCAATAGCATGAGCCTCACCGCCTCAAAACGGGCGGCCCGGGAGCGGTGAATGACCTACATCGTCAACGAGAACTGCATTAAGTGCAAGTACATGGACTGCGTCGAGGTCTGCCCCGTCGACTGCTTCTACGAGGGCGCCAACATGCTGGTGATACACCCCGACGAGTGCATCGATTGCGGCGTCTGCGAGCCCGAGTGCCCGGTCGATGCCATCAAGCCCGACACCGAGCCCGGCCTCGAGAAGTGGCTTGAGCTCAACCGCTCCTACTCCGAGCAGTGGCCGAACATCACTTCCAAGAAGGACGCCCCGGCCGACGCCAAGGCATTCGAGGGAGTGCCCAACAAATTCGCCGAGCATTTCTCGCCGGAGCCCGGAGAGGGCGACTGATCGGGCCTTGCCGAGGCTGATCTTCCGTTAGCCTTTATAGCGACGCCTATTGGCAAATTCTCCTGATCCGAAAACGACATGGGTGGGTCCGGCCGCGCCAGAAACGGCGGTGGTACTGCTGCATTAACGGTCCCTCGGAAAGAATATGCAACCCATCGCGCCACGAAGCCCTTCATTTTCAGGGAGATTCGTGGTATTGATCTCCTCAGTGCAAGTTGCGTGGCCACAATGGCGCAAAAAAAGCCCCGCCGCTGAGTTGGTGGAGGCAATAGCCTGAATACGACCGCAGAACGACCCCGCCGGAATACCGTCCGGGAGTTGGTTTTGCGGTTTGTTGTTGTGGAGACCTGGTTGCCCGCTTTCTGGCCCCGCCCGGTGAATTCCTGGCGATTCAGGAGGTGACGAAAAGCATGCAAGGGATGGCGTACCGCCGGTAACGGGCACGAACAAAGCTTCGGTCGGCATCGACTTCGGGACATTGGGGTATCGACTGTCGGGCCATTCCCGCACGGGATGGCTTGCGTGCGAATAGGTGAGTGAGAAGAGTATGGCTGCGAACAAAACGACAAAGTCGCCTGCCAAGTCCAAGGCTCCCGTCAAGGGCAAGGCCGAGGTGGCAAAGAAGGTGGCAGCGAAGGCCAAGGCTGTCGCCAAGGCCCCGGCGAAAATCAAAGACGTTCCAAAAATCGGGAAGAAAGCGCCGGCCGTCGTCGCGCCTGCCAAGGTGCGCAAGGTCGAGCCTGTGACGGCTGCGACCAAGCCTGCAACCAAGATTGAACCCAGCAGCAAGAAGAGCATCGTGAGCTTAGCAGTAAAGAAGTTTCTCGAGAAAAAGGCCGCAGCCGCGGCGAAGACCGCAGCATCGGCCGCAAAGCCGGCTGTCGCGGTGGCAAAGCCAGTCGCGAGCCCGACTAAGGCTGGCCCGGCCACGAAGACGGCTGCTCCGGCGGTCGCCAAGGCCCCGCCTGCCGCTGCAAAGACTGCTCCGGTGGCGAAGCCGCAAGCTTCGGGCGTGGCCCAGAAGGCTGCACCGAAGGCTTCGGAGCCTGCGATCGTGCTGCCCCTCAAGAAGCTGCCGCTCGACAGCAAGCCCGTCGCGTCGAAGGCGCCGGCTCCCCTTGCCGCGAAGTCTGGCACGCCAATGGCTGCTAAGCCTGTTGCACCTGTCGCAGCGAAGCCCGCTGCTCCTGTGGCGACGGGTCACAAGCCCGGACAGCCGCTGGCCAAGGCGCCGGTTGCGCCGGTTGTGGCCGCCCAGCCCGACCCCAAGAAGCCGATGAAGTCCGCCACCCAACGGCATGGTTTCCGCACGAATGAATACATCGTCTATCCCTCGCACGGCGTCGGCAAGATCGTGCGCATCGAGGAGCAGGTGGTGGCCGGCTATAGCCTGGAGCTCTTCGTCATCCACTTCGAGCAGGAGAAGATGACGCTCCGCGTTCCGACGGCCAAGCTCGCCAGTGTCGGCATGCGCAAGCTCGCCGAGAGCGGCATCGTCGACCGCGCGATGGAGACGTTGAAGGGCCGCGCCCGCATCAAGCGGACGATGTGGAGCCGCCGGGCGCAGGAGTACGAGGCGAAGATCAACTCCGGCGATCTCGTCGCGATCGCCGAGGTGGTGCGCGATCTCTTCCGCGCCGAGACGCAGCCGGAGCAGTCCTACTCGGAGCGCCAGCTGTTCGAGCAGGCTCTCGATCGCATGTCGCGCGAGATCGCGGCCATCGAGAACCTCGATGATCGCGGCGCGACGCAGAAGGTGGTCGACGTGCTGTCGAAGAGCGCCAAGAGCCGCAAGGCGGTCGAAGCGGCGGCAGCGGAGCCGGCGGTTGATGCCGGCGGCGCCGAGCGCGCGGCGTAAGCCAGCGTCACTGGAACGAATGCGAGAGCCTCGGTCACGAACCGGGGCTCTTTGCGTTACGGCGGGAGACGCCTTCCTGGTTACGGTGACTCAACTTCTGCTGTTGACCCACTCCGGACTCAGTGCCAGTGCACAACACGTGTGTTGCATCGAGAGCGAGCGCGTGGATCGGCGCGTGGTGCACCGCGATACTTCCTGCGCAATGAGGGCCGCGCCAGGAATGTCCGGTTGACCTCCCAGACCTGTTTGGTTCTAGTTTTCGCTGAGGGCCATCTGCGGACGAACTGAGACACGGATCATCAGACAGCGTGTGCTTTTCGTGTGCGTCAGCCGGCAGAAGTGCAGATCAAATCCTGCTGCACTGCAATGAGATTGGCGAACCTCATGGCAACGAACGGTCGCTCTTG
>JANNSX010000470.1:0-7753 GCA_031403155.1 Hyphomicrobiaceae bacterium | reverse complement strand
CGCTCGCTCGCACCTTTTCTGTAGCCGCGAGCGAGCCAGAAATCGGTGCCCTCAATGGCGCGACAAGCTCGATCGTCGAGGGGATCGCCGGTTGGCTCAACAACCTAGCGCCCGACATTCCGACCGCCCGGAGGATCGTTGTCAGCAATGTTGGGATATTCGGCTCTGACGCGGTACGGCGAGCTTACGCCGACCTGCAAACCGACGTGATCGACGGGAAGCTCGTCGGAAACGTCCTCAAAGCCTTCACCGGCTACTGCGACAAAGCGAAAAAAGGGGTTTGCAATGGAAGCGCTCAAAGCGGCGGTAGCCGGGGCAATGGCGGGCATCTCAACAAGCACGAACGGCTCAAGCGCGCCATTGCCGAGTCCAACGAAGAACTCGGAATTACCGCTGCTGTTAGACGCCAGCGGGAGGGAAACCCTGGCCCTGTTCCTGGCGCAGTGCTTCGAGGCCTTGAAAACCTGGGGCAAGGAGCCGGAGCAGATCAAGGCGGTGAACGGCCTGTTTCAGATGGTGCTGGCGGACTACCCGATCGAGAAAATCCGATCCGCATTCGCGGCTTATTTTAAGACCAACGCGGACATGCCGGCGCCGGCCGACATTGTACAGCTGATCGAGCGCGGCAACCGGCCAAAGTTAGATCGCGCCGTGTACGTTGCGATTTGCAAGCGGCACGATGCAGAGCGGTTTCCTCAGTGGACATCGGAATGGCAATACATGCGGGATTTCGAGCGGTTCCAGATGACGGGGCGCATGTCATGACCCTAGCTCACGGGAAACGCGGCGGACACTCGCTAGTCTCGCGCTCGCAGGTCAAGGGCAGCTCCTATTATTGGCGACATGCTGCGGACATCAATTTCGGACCAACGCTCGATGTTGTGGAAATGTCGCGGGAGGATATCGACGAGGATGTAGAGCGCATCAGCGGAGATCGGCCATTCGACGAGTACGTTTTGCGTGACCACTGCAAACAAATCGAGGATGACACATGAGCCGCAAAGACCGCCGCACAGTCACTCGGGCCTCGATCTTGCTCGAGCTGGTCAACCGCCAAGCCCTGACCGATCGCGAAAAGGCCGCCGCCCTCCTCTACGAGCGCGACAAGGAAAACGCGGAGAAGGCCGGCAACCCCGGAACGTCGGACTATGACCCGCCGATCCGCAATCCGAACCGACAGCTCGGTGTTGAGATTTCCGCCTCGATCCGGCTGGAACAGATCAAGGGCGCGCTGCCGCCGTCGATCCGGGCCATGCTCGGGGATATCGAGCGCTGCAACACGACGCGGCGGGGGAGCCTCGCAGGGCTGTCGATCAAGTCGGGCCAGACGGACGATAACCGGCATGCGCTGGTCTGTGTCGGGGCGCTGAAAACCATGCTGGGGTGCCTGGCGGATGCGTACCTGGTTCCCAACGAGGAGGCTGTAAAAATTCGTTATCAAGTTGCCGCTTGACAACGGGAGGGGGCGGGCCTATATTAAGTAGGTCAACAGGGCATAGCGCCCACCTAATGGAGGATGAAAATGAATAGGTACACATGCACGCTTGCCAACTGTTACTTCTGGGAAACTGTCGCGACAATGGCGGAGACGCCAGAGCAGGCCGAGGCCCAGATCGCAGCCTACCTCGCATCCGATTACAACCGGAAATGTGAGGCCGAAGAACGCGGGATGTGGATTGAAAAACTCGGCCCATATCCAGGCGATGAGGCCTACACATACGAGGCCGGCGACATCAAAGAAGACGGCGAGCTTTATAGAGTCTCGGAGGAGTACCGGGAGAAAGTTCTTTCCGACACGACCGGGAAAGTTTGGTACATTGACAGCGGCGGTAACGGATGACCCCGATCCAACTCCAAAAGGCCCGGCGCAAGCTGGGCCTTACTCTTTCCGAGCTAGCCGCCGTGCTCGGCTATCGCGGCAGCGAGGCCCGCTCGCAGGTCCACCACATGGAAACCGGCCGGCGGCCCATTCGCGAGCCCCAGCGACGGCTTATCGAGGCGTATATGGCCGGATACCGGCCGGACGACTGGCCGGTGCCGCACGAGGAGGCAGCATGAGCCCGACACCCAACACGCCGGTACTGTATTTTTCCCCACGAGATGGACAGTGGTGGGTTGCGGAGTGGTTGCAGCCGTCGGATGGCAGCCCTGGGTTTTGGGTTAACGCCAACCATGGCGACCCGATGGACGGCGGGACATGGGTGGATTTACCGGAGCCGCCGAAATGAGCACCTGGATACCGGCCGGCAAATGGAAAACCAAAGGCCCGCAATCCGTCTCGGCTAAAATCCGGGCCAGGAAGTCGAAGAAGATCAAGGTCGCCCGCAAGGGCGAAAGGCCCGAGACTGTGACTCAAAAGCGATAGAAACCCCGCACCCGAATCAGCTAGTCTATGTCACGCTGCGGAAAGACCGCAAAACCCCGGACATCCCATGACCCTGTCATCCGCCACCTTCAACGGCTGGCTCAACACCGCTACCGGCTGGGCATCCGCCATCCTAAAGCTGGCCCTCGTGCTGATGGTAGGCGCCGTGGCTCTGTCGCGCGGGTTCGGGTTTGACCTGCCCTATGTGGCGACGCTCGATCCCGTCAACCTCGCCTATATCGCCGGCGGGTTTTATTTGGTGACGAGATGACTGACAGTCTGATGGCTCGGCTTGCTCGCATTGAAAACTATCTCGAGGCCATCATGGGCTCTTTGGGCCTAGACCCGGCCAGGCGCTCCTTGAACCCGAAGGCACTCGTCGACAACGTCACGGAACGCAGTGCGCTCTATCAGGAGCTACGGAAACGCCAAGCGGCGTCCATGTACGAGCCATACGACAAAGCCGCGCTCGTCACTAGAGCGATACACGAATGGAAGCAAAAAGCCTTGCCCGTGTCCCTCATGGCGGCGAGAAGAAACGCAAGCCAGGCCGCCCGCGTGGCTCAAAGGCAAGTAAGGGTCGCAAATGAGCTACCGTGACATGCTTGCAGGCCTTGGCCCGCCCCCGATCAAGCTCGGGGCGAAGATGCAGCCCGAAACGTTCTGGCTCTATGGCCCCGAGGATATGCTGCAGACCAAACCTGATCCGATTGCCGCCGAAGACGCGTGGTTTGATCTGTTTGAGCAAGTCACCGGCTTCGATTTGTTGGAGCGAGTCACGGTCCCGAAGGTCTGGTGCGAGCCGATCGGCGAATGGTTTGTGTTCGATGCAAACGGCAATTTCTCACATATTGAGAAGGCATCTACAACTTCAAAGTTAGATCGCAAATAGACGTGGCTAAGGGCAAGAAGACCGGCGGTAGAGTCAAGGGCATCAAAAACCGCGCGACAATAGAAAAAGAAGCCCGCCACATCGAGCTGGTTGAGGCCGCCAAGGCTGACGGCATCACACCGCTGGAAGTCATGCTGGCCGCCATGCGGCAGGCCTGGGACGCTCAACAGATCGCCGAGGCCCAGAAGTACGCCGTCGACGCCGCGCCCTACCTACACCCGCGCTTGTCGGCTCAAACCGTCGATGCCAAGGTCGAGCACGGGTTGGCGGGCCTCCTTCAAATGCTTGACGGAAAAACCCGTGGCCTCCCTAGACCGGGCCAATGAGTTCTTCAGCGACTGGCGCTGGCGGCTCAACAATCTGTATTGGATCACCGACAAGGAAGGCCGCGAAGTCCCATTCCGCATGAATGGTTCGCAAGAAAGCCTGTTCGATGCGATGCACTTTCTGAATGTGATCCTCAAGGCCCGGCAGCTCGGCTTTTCGACTTTTATCTGCATTTTCATGCTCGATGTGAGCCTGTTCAACAGCTCGACGCATTGTGGCCTGATCGACGCGACGATCGACGACGCCAAGCAGAAGCTGGCGAAGATCCGTTTCGCCTATGAACGGCTACCGGACGCCATCAGGCAGGCGGTGCCGATCACGACCGGGAACGCCTTCACGCTGGAATTCGCGAACGGCTCGAGCATCAGTGTTGGCACCAGTCATCGTGGCGGCACGTTGCAATATCTGCACATCTCTGAGTTTGGTAAGATCTGCGCGAAAACCCCTGAAAAAGCGCGCGAGATCATGACGGGCGCTCTCAACACCATTCAGGCTGGCCAGATCGCATTGATCGAGAGCACGGCCGAAGGGCAGGACGGGCGGTTCTACGATATCTGCCAGGCGGCGCAGGCGAAGCAGCGGCTCAAGGCCAAGCTGACGCCGCTCGACTTCAAGTTCCATTTCTATCCGTGGCACCGGGCGCCTGAGTACCAGCTCAGCCCGGACGGCGTGGTCATCCCCGATGCGTTCGCGGTCTACTTCGAAAAGCTGGCCTCGGAAAAGGGCATCGAGCTGACGCCAGGCCAGCAGGCCTGGTACGTCAAGAAGGCGGAAACGCAGCTTGACGACATGAAACGGGAATATCCGTCGACGCCGGAGGAAGCATTCGAAGCCTCGATCGAGGGCGCGATCCTCGGGCCATGGATGGAGGCCGCCGAACGGGCGGGCCGCGTCGGCGAGTTCCCCGCGAGGCCGGGCATCCCCGTGCATAGCTTCTGGGACATCGGCCGGACGGACTACACGTCGATCTGGTTCGCGCAAATCCTGCCGGGCCGGGTTCGCGTGGTGGGGTTCCACCAGGACGTGCTGAGCGAGTTGCCTCACTACGCCGAGTACTGTCTAGGCACGGCAGCGGTGCACAAGCACATGCCGGACTATCTCTCGCGCGGGACGACGGCCGGGATCTATGCCGACAAGGGCTGGATGATGGGCACGACGTTCTTCCCGCATGACGGCCGGGTGACGGAGTGGGGATCAGGCCGGGCGCGAACGGAGCAGGCCATCAAGTTCGGGTTCAAGGCCAAGCTCGGGACGGAGTTGAGCTTGCATGACGGCATCAACGCGGAGCGCGCGACCATTTCCGCGTGCGACTTCGATGCTGCCGGCTGCGGCCACGGCATCAAGGTGCTGAAGCAATACCGCTGGGAGTGGGACGAAAAGCTGGCGTCGTGGAAAACGGGGGTTCCTCGGCATGACGACAACAGCCACGGCGCCGACGCCTTCCGCACGCTGGCCACGTCGTGGCGCGAGCATGTGCCCGCAGAGCCTGTGAAGCCCAAGCCAACCGAGCTGGCCTACGAGGTCGGCGCCGACGGCCGGCTAAACGCCAACATGAACATTTGGGACATCATCGAAATGAAAAAGCGCAAGCGCGGCAATGTCTGAGGCCTACCTCGCCGGCGCATCCCAAGAGATCAAGACCGATCGCGACGCCAAGAAGCATGGCGCAACCGATGTGGAGCTGTGGCTCAAGAAAATCTCCCGCGCCCGCGAGGATGAGGAAGAGTGGCGCAAGGAGGGCGGCGAGGCTCTGAAAGTTTACGAGGGCGACGAGACCAACGCGGTCACGAACCTCTATCACAGCAACGTCGCGACGCTGGTGCCGAGCCTCTACAACTCAACCCCCATCCCCGACGTGCGCCGCCGCTACGGCGACAAGGATGCGATTGCCAAAGACGTGGCGGAAATCACCGAGCGGGCGGTTTCCTACATCATCGATCAGATGCCGTTCGATACGTTGATGAAGGAGATGACGACGGACTCGGTTGTGCCGGGCCGTGGCATCATGCGGCTGCGCTATAGCGCGGACGTTGAAGGCATCGAGAAGACGGCCGAGGATATGGAACTCGAGGTGGTGCCCTGGGAGAAGTTCATTCGCGGGCCGGGCCGGAGCTGGGACAAGGTGCCGTGGATCGCCTTCAAGCTCGACCTGACGTTTGACGAGCTGGAGCGGCTGGGCGTCAAGGCCGATCGACTGGAGCGGATCGGCGTCGGCGCCTCCTCTCCGCATGAGGCGGATGGCAAAAGCCGCAGCGAGGACGATGATGTAGCCCAGAAAGGCATCTACAAGACAATCGAGGTCTATGAGGTCTGGGACCGGACGAAGCGGCAGACGCTTTTCATCACGCCGCGCGACAAGGATGAGCCGCTGCTGGTGCTTGATGACATTCTCGAGCTACCGGGCTTCTTCCCGATCCCCGCACCGCTGCAGCAGGTCAAGCGCCGGTCGAGTCTGACGCCCATATGCCCGTACACGCTGTATCGGAAGCTCCTCGAGGAGTTCAACGCGATTTCGGTGCGCATTTCGAGCCTGGTAGGTCAGCTCAAGGTTCGCGGCATCTACGACAAGGAATTGAACGTCGACCTGACGGCTGTTGCCGGCCTCGAGGATGGCGAGTTCAAAGCGGCCGAGGGCGTGAAGGCGTTCCAGAAGGGCGCCGGCGCCACGCTTGAGTCCGGCATCGCCTTCTGGCCGATCGAGCGCATCATCACCGTGCTGCAGCAGCTTTACCTGCAGCGCGATCAGCTCAAGCAACTCATCTATGAGGTCACCGGCCTCAGCGATATCCTGCGCGGCGCGAGCAACCCCAACGAGACTGCCACAGCACAGCAAATCAAGACCCAGTGGGGTTCGCTCCGCCTGCAGGACATGCAAGCCGAGGTCGCCCGGGTCGCGCGTGATCTGTTCCGCATGATGGCGCATGTCGTGGCGACGCAGTTCGATTGGCAGCGCATCAAGAAAATGACCGGCATCGAGTTTTCGGTCGAAATGCCGCCGATGCCGCCGGACATGCCGCCCGAGCAAGCGAAGAAGATGCAGCAGAATGCGGCCCAGCAGCACGAGGAGCAGGTCGAGAAACTGCTCCGCTCGCAAATGTCATCGTTCCGTATCGATATCGAGTCCGATTCGACGGTGCGCAGCGACATGACGCGCAATATGGAGCAGATGAATCAGTTCCTCGGCGCGACAAGCCAGTACGCGACGGCGCTTGGCGGCATGATCCAGATGGCGCCCGAAATCATGCCGGCGGCGACTGAGATATTCGTGAGCTTCGCGCGCAACTTCAGGCTCGGGAAAACCGCCGAGGACGCGCTCGAACAGCTGTCGCAGATCGCGTCAGAGTCGGCCAAGCAGCCCAAGCAAGACCCGGCAGCGCAGAAGGCGCAGATGGAAATGCAGGCCGCGCAAATGGATATGGAACGAACGCAAGCCAAGGGCCAGGCGGATCAGCAGAAGCAGCAAGCCGAGTTGCAGATGAAAGAGCTCGATCTCGAGATCAAGGAGCTCGAGGCCGACATGGTCGGGCGGGAGATCAAGGCCAAGCAGAAGGCCATGGACCTCGAGTTCAAACACAAGGCGCGCATGGCCGATCTGGACATGATGATTGCCGAGCGTCGCGGTGAGATCGACATTGAGCAGGCCGTGAAGTCGGCGGCCGCGAAGGATGAAACGCTCAAGATCGATCTGCGGGGTAGGCGAGCGGCATCCGAGGCTGAGCTTCGGCACAAGCGCATGTCATCGGACGTGGACATTGACGGCAAGCTGCGCAAGAGCGCGGCTGATCGCGCGCGGGAGGCCGAGAAGGGCGAGGCTGAGAAGGCCAAGGCCGGGCCCAAGCGGATCAAGATCGAACGCGGGGATGACGGGGCTATCATCGGCGGGACGGTCGGATGAGCATTCAATTCGGCGTGACGGCGGCCAATAATTTTCTCGACAACATCGAGGCGACGGTCGGGACGGCGCCGATCCTGACCATCCGCTCGGGCGCCGTGCCGGCCAACTGCGCGGCGGCCAACTCCGGCACGGTGCTGGCGACCATCACGCTCCCGTCCGATTGGATGGCGGCTGCGGCCTCGGGCTCGAAAGCCAAGTCTGGCACATGGTCGGACGCCAGCGCGGACGCGGCGGGCACAGCCGCCCACTACCGGCTACACGATTCAACCGGCGT
>JANNSX010000469.1:0-3552 GCA_031403155.1 Hyphomicrobiaceae bacterium | reverse complement strand
TAGGGGCGACCGGCGGTCGCCCGCTCTTCGGTTTTTCCGTGTGGCACGACGGGCGACCGCCGGTCGCCCCTACAAACCGTCGCGGGGCCCTCAGCGCCAGCCTACGCCACCACCCGCCTGACGCGCGGGCCGATGCGGGTGAGAATCTCGTAAGGGATGGTCCCGGCCTTCGTTGCGAGGTCGTCGACGGTGGTTTTGTCGCCCATCATGCAGGCAAAGCCGCCGCGCCGGACCAGCTCTGGCGGCACCGCGCCGACGTCGATCGTGGTCAAGTCCATGGAGATGCGGCCGGCGACGGGTGCCGGATAGTCGCCGATGTGGGCCACTGCACCATCATCTGTGCCGCTGTCGCTCAAGCTGCGGCCGTAGCCATCGGCGTAGCCGATCGCGAGCGTCGCGAGCCGCATCGGCTTGTCGAACCGGCGCTGGCCGCCATAGCCGGCGGTTTCGCCAGCGGCGGCCTCGTGCACCTGGAGAATGCGGGCATAGAGGAAGCCCACCGGCTCGACGAGCGCAGCGCCGGCCGGGCAGGGAATGCCGCCGTAGAGCGGCATGCCGGGACGCGCGAGGTCGTAGTGGAAGCCCTGGTCGAGGAACAGCCCCGAGGCGGCGGCGAGGCTCCAGGGGGCTTTCGGGAGCTTTCGCGCGAGCGTCTCGAAGCGCTGCCGCTGTTCGGTATTCTTGGCGTCGCCGATGAGATCGGCCCGGGCGAGTTGGGAGAGGATCAGCGTGAGCTTGAAGGCGTGGAGGATGTCGGGTGATGCGGCAAGGCGCTTCACATCTGCCTCGCTCATCCCGAGCCGGTGCATGCCGGTGTCGAGCTGGATGGCGGCCGGCAGCCGGCGCGCGAGCCTCGTGCAATAGGTGGCCCATTCGGCGGCCTCCGCGTAGGACGCAAGGACGGGCCGTGCGCCGTTCTCGCCGAGATAGCTCTCGGTGCGCAGCAGCAAACCATCGAGGACATAGATCGTCGCGGTCGGGTTCGCTTGCCGAACCCGGTGAGCCTCACCTGGTGTCGCCACGAAGAAGGTCTTGCAGCCCGCTCTTGCGAGTGCGCGCACAACGTCTGCCGTACCGAGCCCATAGCCGTTTGCCTTGACGACGGCGCCCGTCTCGGCGTGCGGCGCTTGAGCAGCAAACCGGGCATAGTTTCTAGCGACAGCCTCGGGCTCGACGATAAGAACTGCGGTGGCTTCAGGCGGCAGCCTGTCAAGCAGCGCGTCATGCCGGCCGTCGGTCATGGCACCTCTACTCGTGCGTCCGGTAGGTCAGCCGCGCCTCGTCCTGCAGATCGCCGAAGCGCGTGATCTGGCCGTTGAACTGCAGCTTCACCGTGCCCGTCGGACCGTGCCGCTGCTTGCCGATGATGACCTCGGCCAAGCCGTGCACCCGCTCCATCTCCATCTGCCACTTCTGATACTCATCGGGCTTGCTGATCGGTGGCTCCGTCCGCCCGACATAGTACTCCTCGCGGTACACGAACATGACGACGTCGGCGTCCTGCTCGATTGAGCCCGATTCACGCAAGTCCGAGAGCTGCGGCCGCTTGTCGTCGCGCGTCTCGACCTGACGGGAGAGCTGGGAGAGCGCGATGACCGGCACGTTGAGCTCCTTGGCGAGCGCCTTGAGGCCCGTCGTAATCTCGGTGATCTCCTGGACGCGGCCGTCGTTGGCGCGCCGGCTCGAGCCCGCGAGCAGCTGGAGATAGTCGACGACGAGGACGCCGAGGCCTTTCTGACGCTTGAGGCGCCGGGCTCGGGCCGCGAGTTGGGCGATCGTCAAGCCGCCGGACTGGTCGATATAGAGGGGTAGCGAGGAGAGCGTCTCGGCCGCATCGCGCAACCGGCGGAACTCCTCTTCGTTGATCATGCCGCGACGGATCTTCTCGCTCGGGATCTCCGCCTGCTCCGACAGAATACGGGTGGCGAGCTGCTCGGAGCTCATTTCCAGCGAGAAGAAGCCGACGATGGCACCATCCACCGCCTTCATCTCGCCGTCCGGCTGCGTCTCGCCCTTGTAGGCGCGGGCGATGTTGAAGGCGATGTTGGTGGCGAGCGCGGTTTTGCCCATGGCCGGGCGCCCCGCGATGATGATGAGGTCGGAGTTCTGCAGGCCGCCGAGCTTGGAATCGAGATCCCTGAGGCCCGAGGCGAGGCCGGAGAGCCCGCCTTCGCGCTGATAGGCGTTGTTCGCCATCTCGATGGCGCCGAGCACGGCATGCCCGAAGGTTTCGAAGCCCTTGCCGAAGCGGCCGCGCTCGGCGAGGCCATAGAGCCGCTGCTCGGCCTCCTCGATCTGCACGCCGGGCGTCGCGTCGACCGGGCTGTCATAGGCGACGTTGACGAGGTCCTCGCCGATCAGGATGAGTTGGCGGCGGGTGGCGAGATCGTAGATCGTGCGCCCGTAATCCTCCGTCGAGATGATGGTGGCGGCGGAGGCGGCAAGGCGCGCCAGGTACTGCGGCACCGTCAGGTCGCTCGTGATGGGCGACGCGTTCTCGAAGAAGGTGCGGAGCGTGATGGGCGTCGCGTGCTTGCCCATCTGGATGAGCTTCGAAGCTGTCTCGTAGATTTCCGCGTGGAGCGGATCGAAGAAGTGCTCGGGCCCGAGGAAACCCGAGACGCGATCGAGCGCCTCGTTGTTGACGAGGATGGCGCCGAGCAGCGCCTGCTCGGCCTCGATGTTGTGGGGCGCGTTGCGGAACGGCAGCGCGTCATCCTTGGCGACGGCATCCGTCGCCGGGGTCTGTCTTTGGGTCTGCATGAGGGCGACGCTAGCTGATTCGATCTGGGCCTCGCGCGGGGCCGGAGCCGGGCGCAAGCGCTGTCCCCGTTATCAACACGAAAAAGGCGGCAACACCCGACAGGGTCTTGCCTCCTCGCGAATCGGACGTCGTGAGAGGGTACGCCCGGGTCCGTACGGACTGTCCGGTTCATGTTCTGATCCGCCTATCTGCCCGGAGAAACCTCCCGGGCGCTGAGCCGCCACTATGCTGCCCCAGGCAATGTCCATCTTTGGTGCCTGTCTGGTCGCCAAGCAGGGGGCAACATGATCGCAAGTCTCATATTCGCTTCGATGCTCTGGGGAGATGGAATGTTCTTCTCGCAATGGACGATGCACCAGCATCCCGCGACTGAGTTCAGCCTTCCTCTCTATCCCGGTGTCAAAGAGGATCGTTGGGACCTCGCGCCGTGACGACTTACGAGCGGGGCAGGTGTCACATGATGTCGAACCGATGGATCGACGCGTAGCTCAACCCCTCATCCGGCCCTTCATGCCGAAGGCATGCCTCCGGCATGAAGGGCCACCTTCTCCCCAAAGGAGAAGGCCGGCTACAGGCGGTGCCTTGTTTGTCGCGAAGTAAGAGGTGCGGCGTTGGAGGCATCTCGCATCTGTCGGCCCTCTCCCTTGGGGTTACGGCATACACGGATTTTTTTGAGTCGCTGGAGTCGCTTAGCTTTCGGCTGGTGAAAGGCGGTTGCATGGCTACACTTGCGTGTGATTCTGTTGGTGTCGATCAAACTCTGATTCGGAGGGATCGGCATGCGGGAG
>JANNSX010000468.1:0-67455 GCA_031403155.1 Hyphomicrobiaceae bacterium | reverse complement strand
CGCAAATCCAAGGCACCCGATCGCGCCGGCGCCAAGCGCATCGTCAACGCCATGCGCCGATTGGGTGTGCTGACCTCGACCGACGGCACCGACTATCAGGTGATGAAGATCCGCCCCCCGCTCCCCTTCAAGCCGGCGCACGTTGCAATCCTGATCGGCACCATGGACGAGGCGCTGAGGCAAGCGGCAATGTAGGTTGGGTTAGCGCGGGCACGTTTCCCGCGATAGATTGGCGGCTCCGAACCGCGCGTAACCCAACAACGTCATCGGGTGCGGCTGTTGGGTTACGCGCGGATTGAGAGCTTGGGATGAATGAGCGCTTGCTGGGGCCGCGCCAATCCAACCTACGGGTGCTACCGCGCGTAACCCAACGACGCCATCTCATATGTTGGGTCACGCGCGAATCGATGCACGGCGCGAAAGCTTGGGCCACACGGACCCAGCCGACGCGCCTACGCACCAAAGCTCAGCTCGCGTCCGCCACGGCCTTCTGGATGTCCTCGGCGAGGTCCGTCCACTCTTCGCAATCCCGGCCACCACACAGCTTCTCGATGACGGCAAGCTCCGCCTTCGCTTTCTCGAAATCCTTGATCTGGACATAGGCCTCGCCCAGATACTCGTGCGCGGGCGTGTATTCGGGCGCGATGTTCAGCGCGAGGTAATACAGAGGCAGCGCCTTGTCGACGTCGCCAAGCTTCCTCCAGGAGAAAGCGAGGTAGTTGAGCACGCGCGGGTCTTTCGGCTTCTTCAACGCCTTCAGCGCCTTGATGGCCTCCTTGTATTTCTTCGTCTCGACGAGGTCGACGGCGGCCGTGTACTTCGGACCGAGGTCGCCCCATTTCTCCTTCCAGTTCTGGCTCCATTTCTTGGGTTTGGTGGTGTTGGTTAGCGGGATTGTCGCCGTGGTCTCCGGGCTGCTGGTCGCCTCTGGCGCTGGCTCCGGCGCTGTGCCGAAGGCGTCAAAGATGCTTCCCGAGGAGGTGCTGGACGATCCTCCGCTGGAGGATCCTCCGCCCGACGATCCGCCGCCACCACCGGCGGCATTGGCAGTTGCGGCCAAGAGCGAGGTGAGCAAAAGGGCTGCAACGGAATGCTTCAACATGAGTTCCTCCATTCGCGCTAATTGCGGCTGAGAGGCCGGAGCCGCCCAGCAATGCTGTCAGCGCCCCGGACGAGGCGCTGAGCGATGCGGCGAGGTTTCTGCGTTCCCTCGCTCCAAATTAGCAGCCGGAGTATTTCACGCGCCCGCCAGTGCGAGTTCACAACGCGTGCCATCGAGATCCCGCTCTCGATTCGATGACTTGAACACGATCTTAAGGCAATCCGATGTCCATCCCGGCTTTCGCGGGACAGGATCTCGCCGGAGCGTGCCCTAGGGTGTTGCCGTTTTTCGTTCGATCACTTCAGCACCCTAATTCCTTGGTTTGTCGTGCTTCTTATCGGAAAACCGCTTCGGATCCCGGCCTTCGCCGGGACAGGCTTTTTCCGGAAGCACTCTAGGTCCTTGGTTTTCCGTGCTTCTCATCGGAAAACCGCTTCGCACTTTTCCGGAAGCACTCTAGATGAAGCTCAGCTCGCACCGGCCTCCGCCTTCTTGATGTCCTCGGCGAGGTCCTTGTATTCCTCGCAATCCTGGTTGCCGCAGAGCTTCTCGATCTCGGCGAGCTGCTCCTTGGCTTTCGCCATGTCCTTGGCCTGGAGGTAGGCCTCGCCCAGATACTCGCGCGCCAGCGTGAACTCGGGCGCGATCTCGAGGGCCTTGGTGTAGAGCGCGATCGCTTTGTCGGTCTCCCCCATCTTGCGATGCGAGAACGCGATGTAGTTGATGACGCGCGGATCGTCCTGCTTGGGCAACGCTTCCAGCGCGGTGATGGCTTCCGCGAACTTCTCTTCCTTCACCAGCGCTTCGGCGGCAGCATAGTCGGGGCCGAGATCGCCCCACTTCTGCGTCCAGGGATCGGCGGCGGCGGCAGGCTCTTGCGTCGTCGTGGTTGACGAGCCGGCGGCGTAGGCTGCGCCGGACAAGAGCGAAAGCGCGAGAAGAGCGGCGAACGTTTGCTTCAGCATGGGGGGCTCCAGACGAGGTTATCCCGCACACATAAGCGCGGGCCAGCTAGGGTCAAGCCGGTGTTACACAGCAATTATGTCTTCCCCTGGAAGACGAAGAAAGCCCCAGCCGCGGGCATGGCTGAGCTCCATGTTGGATCGAATCGGCGCATGCGCTGAAAATCGGTGTTGAGCAGCGACGCCGCGCAATCCTTGTAACGCGGCCGATACGCCATATATGCTGCGCTGCAACAGCCGCAGTCTGGCGGCAAGAAGGATCACACCATGTTCGATGCCAAGAAGCTTCTCGACGCCATGGTCGCCGGCAAGGCGCAGGCCGTCCCCTCGGAGTCCGGCGAGGGCCAGGACGTCCTCGGCGGATGGCTCGGCAAGCTGCAGCAGGGCGCCGGCAATGCCGGGCTTGGCGGCGCTGCCGACCTGGCCCGCCAAGTGTTCGGCCAGGCCACCTCGGGCGTCAAGGATGCGGCCGGGCGCGTCGAGCAGGCGACCGGCGCCGGCACCAAGATCGACGATCTGGTGCGGCAGCTTTCGGGCGGCCAGGGCGCCGGCGATCTGGTTGCGAAAGCCAAGGACATGATCGCCAAGAACCCGACGGCGGCAGGCGCGCTCGCGGGCGTGCTCGGTGGTCTCATCCTCGGCACGAAGACGGGGCGCGGCCTCACCTGGGATGCGGCCAAGCTCGGCGGCCTCGTGCTGGTCGGCGGCCTCGCCTACAAGGCCTATCAGAACTATCAGTCGGGCAAGCCCGCGCTCGACACGGGCGCAGCACTCGCTGCCGCGCCTGCGGGTTCAGGCTTCGAGCCCGGCCGGCAGACGAACGAGGATGCGGTGCTCTACCTGCGCGCCATGATCGCGGCCGCCGCCGCCGATGGCACGATCGACGCCGACGAGCGGCAGAAGATCATCGGCGGCTTCGCGAAGATCGGCATCGATGCGGAGGCGTCGGCGTTCCTGCAGCAGGAGGTCGCGCGCCCGGCAACGGTCGCCGAGATTGCGGCCGCCGCCCGCACGCCCGAGATCCGGGCCCAGGTCTATACGGCGGCCCGCATGACGATCGATCCCGATCATCCGGCCGAGCGGCGCTGGCTCGGCCAGCTCGAAGGCGCGCTCGGCCTCGACCACGCGCTCGTCGATCTCATCGATGCCGAGGTGCACGGGGTGAGGGCGTAAGCCGAGCGTAGTAAGCCGAGCGTAGGCTGGCGCTGAGCCGAAGGCGAAGCCCAGCATCGCAAACACGGAGCTTGCAGCGCTGGGCTTCGGGACGCTATGCGTCCCGAAGCCCAGCCTACGAGCGATACCACTCCCGCTCAATGCCTACTCGGCCGCTTCCGACTTCGCGGCCTTCGCCTTCTCGAGGAAGATGCAGTATATCTTCTTCACGTCCTGCGAGCACTTCCAGCCCATCAGCGCGCCCTTCGGCACGAACAGCGTGTCGCCGGCCTTGAAGGTCTCCTCGCGGCCCTGGCCGTCGTGGAGCGTGACCGTGCCTTCCAGGATGTGCATCAGCTCGTGGCGCGGGAAGGGGATCACTTTCCGCTCATAAGCCGTCGTCGACCACAAGCCCACGGTCCACTGACCGGTCGGGTCGGCGAAGAGGAGAGTCTCCGCCCATTTCGGCGTGCCCTTGACGACGAGCTTGGGATCGGGACCCTCGCAGGCCGAGAGAGGGAGCTTGGTGTCGACCTTGACGGCGCGCAGCTTGCCGGCGTCCTTGGGGCTAGCGCCCGACTTGTCGTCCCAGATGACGTAATGCTTCCGCACATTGCCCGGCTGCTTCCACTGGCAGACCGTGCCCTTGGGAATGAAGAAGCTCTCGCCGGCCTTCACGGTCACTTCCGAGCCGTCCTGGTGGACGATGGTGACGGAGCCCTCGATGAGCGTCATGAACTCGTGCACCGAATATGCGTCCATCTTGCCGGTGAACGCCGTGCAGGCCCACACGCCGGCCGACATGCCGGTCGACTTCTCGTCGAGGTAGCCGAAGCCCGACTGCTGCGGCGTGCCGCTCTCCAGGCTCGCGGCCGGTATCCCGCCCCAATCCTCGAGGCCTTTGCCTTTGGGGCCCTTGGGCTCCATGCGATCGAACTGCGCGGTCATGGGGGTGCTCCTCTGATGGGGGTGTGGAGGGTGCAACGCTAGCACAACAACCGCCGGCGGTGGTAGAGGGATCGAATGGTCGGCGCATTTTTTGGCGTTTCGACACGCTTATGGCCAAAGCCTGTGAAAGAAACACAAGCCATGGCCGTAACATCCACAGAGGCGGGCTCAGGCTCGGCGCTCGCCCCTCCATTCCGAGGCCCGTTCCCGGGCTAAAGTATCGGCCTTGCAACCGCTCAACCGACCATCGATGCCCGAAGAACAAGAGCACGCCGTCCGGCAGCTGGTCGACGCCGCACTTACCGATGCGAAGGCCTATGCCATGCTGGTCCGCCGCTTCGAGGCCCCCCTACACCGCTATGTCGGGCGACTGCTCGACCACAGCCGCGCCGACATCGACGACGTGCTGCAGGAAACGTTTCTCAAGGCCTACGTCAATCTCAACGATTACGACCGCAGGCGCGCCTTCAGTCCGTGGCTCTACCGGATCGCTCACAACGAGGCGATGAACGCGCTGCGCGGCCGGCGGCGCGAGCCAGCGGCGATCGCGGGCGAAGACGCTGACAGGCTGCTCGCGGCGTTGACCGACGGCCAGGACCCGCAGCACGCCATCGACGCCGAGCGACGCCTGCAGCAATTGCATGCGGCCATCGCAGTGTTGGAGCCGCGCTATCGCGATGCGCTCGTGCTCAGATACCTTGAGGAGTTGAGCTATGAGGAGATCTCGGATGTGCTCGAGATCCCCATGGGGACGGTCGCAACGCTGATCAACCGCGGTAAGTCGAGGCTACGGCAGGCGTTCGATGGTCTGGTGTCCGGCGCCGCGCCCTCTGCCAGCGAAAGCGACCGATGACCGAGCTCCACAAGAAGGTTCTGGAAGAGATCGGGAAGCGGCAGCTTGCGCCACGCCCCTATGCCTACTTCCTGGCCAAGCGCAGCGTCTTCTGGGCCTTTGCCATGTTGTCGGTCGCCCTCGGTGCGCTGTCGACCGCAGTCATTTTCTTCGCGGTTCACGACCAGATGACGACGGGCGGACGCGGCTTCGACGAAATGCCGCTCGACGATGTGCTGGCCTACATGCCCTATGTCTGGATCATCTCCCTCGGTGCGTTTGTCGCCAGCGCCGCCTATAGCGTCCGCCGGACGCGCCGCGGCTATCGGTTTGGCACCGCGAAGCTCACCTTCGCAGCACTCGGTGCCAGCCTCGTCCTCGGCGCTTTGCTGTACGCTGCCGGGGCCGGCTCGGCGACGCACGCCTTCCTGACACGTAATCTGCCGATCTACGATCAGTTGACCCGCAGTAGCGAGAGCCGGCCCAACGCGCCAGACGCCGGCTTCCTCGCCGGCCGCATCATCGCCGTCGACAGCCCTAACCGCATCAAGGTGCTCGACTTCGACGGCCAGACTTGGATCGTCGACCTGACAGGTGCCGAGATCCAGGTCGGCAACTTGCTTGCCGACGAGGACGTCGCCGTCGAAGGCCGTCGCACGGGAGCCGCGGAGTTTCGCGGACGCCTCATTCGCGACTGGGATTGATCTCTCGCCGCGAAAGAAATCCGGCACCCCTTTCGTAGCAATGGGTGACGCCATGATCGGCTTTCTGATCAGGGCGCCAGACTGAGTGTTCCAGAAGCGCTTGCGGCGTAGCCTTGAAATCTCCGGGAAGCCCCATTTCCCGGTGTGTGGACGATTGTCCCATGGCGGCCGCCCAACACGAAGGAAGCCATGACATGACAACCAACCGTCTCTGCACCTACGCCGGCGTGCTCGCCGTCGCCATGCTGTGTCTGCCGGGCTTTGTCAGCGCCGAAGAGCCCTATGCCCCGGTGATCGATCCAGCCGAGTTCTCGGCCAAGATCGACAACCCCTTTTTCTCCATGCCGGTCGGCAAGACCATCACGCTCGAAAGCCAAACGGCTGATGGCTTGGAACGCAACGAGATCATCGCCACGCCGGAAACGCGCACCATCATGGGCGTGACGACGCTGGTCTATTGGGATCGCGTCTGGTTGAACGGTAAGATCCACGAGGAGACGCGCGATTATCTCGCCCAGCACAAAAATGGCGACGTCTGGTACTTCGGCGAGGTGGTCGACAACTACGAGAACGGCCAGCTCAAGGACCACAAGGGCTCCTGGATCGCCGGCGAGAATGGCGCACTGCCAGGCATCTGGATGAAGGCCAACCCGCAGGTCGGTGACACCTACCGGGAGGAGTACTACAAGGGCGAGGCCGAGGACATGGCCAAGATCGCCTCGTTGAGCGAGACCGTGAAGACCCCGCTCGGCACCTTCCAGAACTGCATCAAGACCGACAATTGGACGCCGCTCGACCCTAGTCTCAAGGAGGCCAAATTCTACTGCCGCGAGGTCGGCACCTCGGCGCTCGAGCTCAATCTGACCGACAACGAGAAAGCCGTTGTCGTCAAGGTGGAGAACGGCGGCTGAGCAAAACCGGCCCTTCGAGCCGGAACGATCATGGGAGCCGGGCCATGGCGTCGCGCCCGGCTCCTTTGCGGACCAATGCGGTGCGGAAAAAAGCCGACTGCCGTGAAAGAACGGGATCACCCGCCCGTATCTGTCGTGAGAGAAGGCCGAATGGCCCGGATCAAACAGTGAGCATCAGGGGGGAGTCATGGCGGAATGCGGTCGTTCGCATTTGCTCTGGGCGTCCGTTTTTGCGCTCTGCCTGACAGCCTATGCGACTGCGAGCCTTGCCGCCGGGTGCGAGGCGCCCTGCATCGGCTACACGCTCTCATCGGATACCGAGGCCGGCTTTGTGCACAGTGCACCTGACACCGGCAACGGCCAGTTTGCACCCGTCCTCGATGCGGACTTCACCTTCGCACCCGTGCAGCGGCTCAATCTCGTCACGTCGCTGACCTATGAGGATCTGGCCGATCGGGCTCCGGGCGAGCTGTCGCAGTTCGCCGACTACGGGCTCTATGCCGTCCAGCTCTACGCCAGCGTCGACCTCGACCGGCTGCGCGGGAAAGCCGGCAAGCTCGATCCCACCTTCGGCCTAGCAACGGCCGAGCTTTCCGGTATCCACGCGACCGACCTTCTCGGCAGCTATGATCTCACCGAGAGGATCGGCGGCGAGATCGCCATCGATTTCAATGCTCTTGCCCTCTCGCATACGCTGACGGCGAGCCTCTTCACGGTCGACCGCTCGGTCTTGAGCGGCGCCATTTTCGCCTCCCGCGGGCGCACGCGGCTTGCCGACGGTGGTCCCGGCAACCGGAAAGGCGCGGCCTCGCTCGCCGTGACGCTCGACGGCTGCAGCAACGCTGCTCCTGCCGACTGCTATGCCGACGGCGATTTCGGCTATCGCATCGGCATTCTCGGACAACGCGCCGGCTTGGCGAGCGAAGAACAGATCGAGGAAGCGCTAACACCTGCCGACGAGCGCGGGCTCTTGCTCGCCGGAACCTGGCGGCATGCCCTCGGCGAGGACCTGAACCTGCGGTTGCTCGGCGAGGTGGCCTACTTCCGAAACTTCGAGACCGGACCGGACGACGCCTTGTTCACGACGATCTCCGCTGGTCTCGAATGGGACCGGTGGACCCTCGAATCCACGTTCACAATGCAGGACGTTCTTGCGAAGGAGGGACCCGCCGGTCGCGCCTATCTTGTCGACCTCGGCGTCGACTATGCGCTTCCCCGCCCGGTGAGCTTCGGCGGCGAGCAATGGGTGGTCGGGGCCGGCTACGGCTATGCGGCGGACGCGGGCGGCGCAGAGACGCACAACATTGGTGCTCGCCTGAAGATCGAGCTCGACGGCAGCTACGATGGCCGGCCAAGCCATGATGCCTATGGCCCGGTTGGCGACGGAGCGGAGGAGGATTGAGCGGGGAGCGAGGATTGCCGCAGCACGGGCGGGCGGCGACAACGCACAGGCAGCGGGAGAGATTCATCATATCCCGCAGGAATCTCCCAAAACTTATCCCCGCATATTGCGCGCGCCCGCATACTCCTCCCGTCACCCGGCGAGGGGCGCTTCTGCAGAGGCGTCTAACGAAGCGCGGAGTGACCGGCGCCTGCCGGAGGCCCACGCAGGGCTGATGGCAGGGTATGCACCTTGGTTCGGAAGGGGTGAGATTCCCTTCCCCGTGTGGCGGGTCGCAAGCTCACCCCCGTGGTTGCCGCCTACACCATAGGTGAGCTTGCGACCATGACGCCACGCGGCAGCATTGGCTTGGCTCGTGTCCTCATCGATCGCGAAGCTCGCGCAGTGCCCGCCGCACATGGTGACGAGCTTCGCGATCGGGACACGAGCAGCAGCTCGGCTTTTGAGGTAACCAAGGCCAGCTTCGAAAACGCCGGCGGGGCGATCGAGAGGTCGCTCATCTGTTTTCTCTTTCGGCCCGCGGCTTTAAGATCGCCCCGCGCCCCTCACTTGGTTCAGCCCGGCTCGCGGAACGTGAGCCGGAAGATGGCGGAGCCTTGGCTATTGAAGAAGGCAGTAGGCAGTAGTGATTTGAGCAAGCGGTACGGCATGAACCCCTACCGCCTACTGCCTTGACGACGAGGGACCAACCGGGAGGAGCAAGCAGGAGACACCATGACAGACACCTACATCGCAGACCCGCGCAAACTCATCGCCGCCAAGCTGCCTGAGATGGACCCAGTGCTGCGACGTCGCGTGCTTGACCGCGTCATGCGGCAGGTCGGCGAGATCATCAACGAGACAAAGGCCCGTGAGCGGGCCTGGCGACACCAGCAGCCTGGCCAGGATCATGTCTCGCGCGGCATCTCGAAATCGGAGTTGGAAATCGAGCGGCGGCTGCTGGCAATAATGAAGCAGGAGCTCAAGACGCGGCATGGCGTAAAGAGCTGGCGCCAAAAAAATATCCTGGCGCTCGCTGCCGAATACCGGCGGCTGCGGACTGGCCGGGGGATCAGCGGTGTCACGTCGGGGTAGCTGGATGCTCTGCCGCCGGGCCTGGACAAAGCAGCCAGATCACCGCAACCGCGCCTCGAGAAACGCCGCGATCTCCCTGAGCGACGCCTCCGCCTCAGGTAAGCCGGCATAGTACTCGAACACGTGCCACATGCCTTCCCAGACGCGCAGCTCTGCCGCGGCGCCGGCTTGACGGAGCTTGGTCGAGAGGCGCGCGCAGTCGCTGAGCAGGAGGTCGCGGGTGCCCGAGGTGATGAGCGTCGGAGGAAAGCCCTTGGGCACATCGGCGAACAGCGGCGAGATCGCGGGGTCGTCGAGCGGCCGGCCGATGGCGAAAGCGCGCGCGAAAGCAAGACCCGACGCACCGTCGATGATCGGATCAGCGCCGTCGAGCGTCGCGATCGTGTCGCCTTGATGGGTGAGATCGCACCAGGGCGAGAGCAGCGCTGCAGCAACCGGCAGCGGCAATCCCGCCGAGGCGGCCGCAGTGATGAGGCTCAGCGCCAGATTGCCGCCGGCGGATTCTCCAGCGATCGCGACCCCGCCGTGTCCGCCCTCGAGCAGCGCGCGGTAGACCGCGAGGCCCGCCTCGCGTTGCGCAGGGTATGGATGCTCGGGCGCCAGCGGATAGTCGATGGCGCAAACCTTGCGCCCCGAGTACGCCGCGAGCCGCGCGGTGATGGCGAGGTCCTCGGACGGGCTGCCGTAAACATAGCCCCCGCCGAAGCAATAGAGGATGACGCCGCCTCCCGTCTGCTTCGGCGGATGCACCCACTGCACCGGCACGCCGCCGGCGTGCCCCTCCTCCGTCCTGACGCCGAGCGATGTCGCCAGCGCGGTGTTTGCCGGCCCATAGGCGGCGCGATTGGCGGCGCGCGCCTCGGCGAGCGCGGCGGGCGCGAGATCGATGGCCGGAATCGGCGGGGCCTCGTCGATGATGCGACGGGCGGCGGGGCTGATGGTCGCTGGAGCAGGAACTCTGGGCATGCGGAGCACTCCTTGATTGTCGAAACCGTGCGGGTCTCACCCCTCGTGCGTCACGCGGCCATCGCAGACGGTGAGCTTCACCGTCATATCCTTGATGGCATTGGGATCGGTCTTCTCGATGTCGCCCGAGAGCACGGCGATGTCGGCGAGCATGCCTGGCTTCAGCATGCCCTTCCTGGCTTCCGCGAACTCGGCATAGGCGCCCTCGCGCGAGTAGGCGGCGAGCGTGTCCATGAGGGAGAGGCGCTCGTCCCTGAGGCCGGGACGATAAGGCTTGCGGGTGACTGCGGCCTGAATGGAAAGCAGCGGTGGCAAGGGAGCCACCGGCCAATCACTCGCGTAGACGACGCGCGCGCCGGCTTCCTTCAGCGTCCGCCAAGCATAGGCATAGGGAAGGCGCTTCGCCCCGATCCGGTCGAGCGTCGGCTTCTCGGGGAAGAGCAGCGGGCTCGGCGGATGGATCGGTTGCATGGAGGCGATGACACCGAGCGATCTAAAGCGCGGGATATCGGCCGGATGGATGACCTCGATATGCTCGATGCGATGGCGGCTGTCGCGCCGGCCGTTGGCTTTCTGCGCCAGCTCATAGGCATCGAGCGTGCGCCGGACACCCGCATCGCCGATGGCATGCACGGCGATCTGGAAACCGAGCTTGTCGGCGATCCCGCAGGCCTCGTTCATCATCTCTTGCGTAAACAGCGGATCGCCGGTGACGCCCGGCATGTCCGCATACTCCTCGAGCATGAAGGCCGTACCGGAATCGATGACGCCGTCGACGAAGATCTTCACGAAGGAGCATTTGAGCCAATCGCTCTGCCAGCGCTTGCGCATTTCGACGGCCTTCCCGGCGATCATGCTTGGCGGCAGCGTGCTCTTCAGATGAAACGGCAATGTCGCGCGCGCGAGCAACCGGCCGTCCTTCTCCAATGCCTCCAGATGCTCGAGCTGATAGATATTGCCATCCATGTTCTGGAACGAGGTGATGCCGCATTCGGCGCAGAATTTCAGTCCCTGGGCGATGATCTCGCGGTCGATGGCGCGCTCGGCAGGCGTCGCCGACGGCTCGTTCGCCTGGAGAATGCCGGCCGAGTCGCGCCCGCCGGTCGCCAGCATCGCCATGATCGCTTCGTAGGCCTCGGGCTCGCGCAGCTCGCCGGTGGCGAGACCATCCGCCCGCATGACGATCTCGTTGCCGGGCGAGAGCTTCTTCCCCCTCAACAGACCGGTCACCTCGAGCGCCTTCGTGTTCACCCAGACCGTGTGCCCATCCGGCGCGTGGAAGGCGAGCGGCCGGTCGGCGATGATCCGGTCGAGCTCGTGGCGCGTGATCGCAACATCGTCGCCGAAGATCGAATAATTCGCCTGCACGGCATAGACGAGCTTGTGGGCCGGATGCTTTGCGGCATAGTCGCGAACGAGCTTCGCCGAGCGCTCGTGGCCGAACACTCCTTCGAGCGAGAGCGCGGAGAGATTGGCGCCACCCGCGAACAGATGCATGTGCCCCTCGACGAAACCGGGCAGCACCGTCGCACCACCCGCATCGACCAGCCGCGTGCCCTTCGCCCGGAGGCTTTCGACGTCGCGCCGAGCGCCGACGGCGGCGATGGCATTGCCCCGGATGGCAACCGCCTCGGCCGTGGGGTGCGTGTCGTCCATCGTGAGGACGCGGGCATTGGTGATGATGAGATCGGCGGTCATGGATGTTCCGTTGGCAAGGGATTGAACCGGCAGATTAGGCGGTTCCCGGGCTTTCCGGCCAGCCCTGGCACGCCGATTAGGGAAATCTCAGCGATTGGCGGCTCGCGGCTTAAGCGGGCCTTAGCGCCGTACGGCTACGGTAACCTGTCACTTTGGACAAGCCAGCCCGGGCGCAGCAGTAGCTCAATGTCAATATCCGATCATGAGGCGGCGGCCCCAACGGCCAGCCCGATGGGTTCCGACGGCGCTGCCTCCGGCGGGTCCCGCCGGCCATTCGAAACCCTGTCCAGCTGGATTCTCGCTTTCGACACGCGCACCGCAGGACACCTGCCGGTCCAATGGCGGATGCCCGCCCGGTTCCTCGTGATGTTCACCGTACTGGCGCTCGCCTCGTCTTTCGTCGTCGCCCAGCAGACGAAGCAGCTGCTCCGCGCCGATGCCGAGAGCACGGCCCATGGCTGGGCCGAGTATCTGGTGCGCAACCTCGCCGACCTTCGTCCGATCATGGAAGGGGAGATGCCGACGGCCGAGTCCGTCATCTTCTTCGAGCAGTCGAAGAAGGTCGGCAACGTCTATCAGTTCCGCATTTTCGACCGTGGCGGCAAGCTCCGCGTCGTCTCCAACCAGATCGGGCGTGTCAGCAGCTACACCACTCGCTTCGAGGACGAGTTCCCGGGCAAGCTGAAGCGGATCCTGCAAGGCAACAGCAGCATCTCGAGCCGGCCCGGCGTCGCGGGCGAGCCTACCTTCCTCGCCAAGGCGCACATTCCGATACGTGACGGCAGGGATGTCATCGGTCTGCTCGAGGTCAGCGTCGACCAGTCCAACAAGCAGGGCCTCTTCTATAGCGTCTTCCAGAAGGCGGCCTCGACGCTTGGCATCGTGCTCGCCTTCGCCTTCGGAATCCCCACATTCGCCTTCTGGTACCGCACGCGCCAGAAGGAAGAGGCCGAAGCGCATATCCACTTCCTCGCCCATCACGACGCGCTGACCCGCCTCGCAAACCGCGAGAGCTTTCTCGCAACGCTCGACCGGCTTGTGCTGGATGACCCGAAGACACCCGGACTGGCCCTGCACTTCCTCGACCTCGACCACTTCAAGAGCATCAACGACACGCTCGGCCACGACACGGGCGATGCCGTGCTCAAGGAAGCAGCCCGACGGCTCCGCAACGCCGTCGACAAGGAGGGAATCGCTGCTCGCATGGGGGGCGACGAGTTCGTCGTGCTCCAGCATCCGCTCGCCGGAAAGGCCGACGCCGAGGCACTCGCTGGAAAGATCGTCAAGGTGTTGTCCGAGCCCTATGAGCTCGGCGGCCAGGTCCTACATGTCGGTACGAGCATCGGCATCGCCCTGGGTGGGCAGGACGGAACGGAGTCCGAGCGCCTGCTCAAATGCGCCGACCTCGCCCTTTATGCCGCCAAGGCGGCCGGGCGCAGCACGTTCCGATTCTTCGATGCCTCGATGGACGACGAGCTGCAGCGCCGCCGCCGGATTGAAGCGCAGATCCGCAACGCATTGATCAATGACGGACTGCTGCTCCACTACCAGCCGCTGATGGACTTGCGGACTGGCCGCATCGACGGCTTCGAAGCGCTGGTGCGGATGATGGGCGAGGACGGCAAGCTCGTTCCCCCTGGAGACTTCATTCCCGTTGCCGAAGATACCGGCCTCATCAGCGACATCGGCCGCTTCGTCGTCAACGAGGCCTGCCGGACGGCGGCGTCCTGGCCCGGGAACGTGTCCATCTCGGTCAACCTGTCGCCCGCCGAGTTCCGCAGTGGCCGCGCGATCGGCATCGTCAAAGAGGCTCTCGACGCCTCGGGTCTCGATCCTTCCCGCCTCGAGATCGAGGTGACGGAGGGTCTGCTGCTCCGGAACACCGACACCACCAAGCGCCTCATTCACGAGTTGAAGGCGATGGGCGTCTCACTGGCACTCGACGACTTCGGCACCGGCTATTCGAGCTTCAACTATCTCTGGGACTTTCCCTTCGACAAGCTGAAGATCGACCGCTCTTTCGTGCAGGCACTCGGCAGCAAGGCGAACGCCAGCGATATCGTGCGGACCCTCGTCGTGCTTGGCCATACGCTACACCTCAAAGTAACGGCCGAAGGCATCGAGACCGCGGCTGAAAGTGCTGCCCTCACCGCCATGGGCTGCGACATCGGCCAGGGCTATTTCTACAGCCGGCCGGTACCGGAGAAGGCGGCGACGCAACTGCTCGAGGCCGAGCGCGACCGGGAGTTCAAGACTCCGATCGACGACCACTCCACCGGGCGCGAAGCGCAAAAGCGCAGCGCATAATCCGGGAAAACCCCAAGGAATAGCCAGAGACAATGCCGAAATTCATCGCACTTCTGATCGCCGTCGCTTGCGGCGCCCTCGCCGCCTGGGCCGTCAACCGTCCCCAACCCGAGGCCTCGCCCCGGCTAGCCGTTGCAGCCTCGACCGCCAAGGACAGTGCTCATCTCGCGGTGCCGCTCGAGGCCGCCGAGGACGATGGCTTCAACGCGCATGTGCTGGACGAGCTCTTCAAGCATATTGATCCGGACACGGCCCTGTTCGCCCGGCTCCGGCAGATGCGCGGCCACCTCGATGCGGCGCAGGAGTTCTACGCGGCCGGCGAGCACAAGTATGTGCTGGAGCACATCCGTCATCCGGTTGAGGAAGTCTACGGCGATATCGCCGCCGAATTGCTGAAGCGCGGCCATCCGGGCTTCCTCGGCGAGCTCGCGGCACTCGAGGCGACATTCTCCGCAAGCAAGACACAGGCCGAGATCGCCGCCGCTTTCGCAAAGGTCGTCGATGCGATCGCGGCAGCGGAAGCGACCATTCCGAAATCAAAGCTTGAAACCCCGAGCTTCACCCTGGATACGATCGCACTGCTGCTGCGCTCGGCCGCCCTCGAGTACAAGGAAGCCTACGAGCACATGCGGATCACCAACGTCATCGAGTATCACGACGGCCGAGGCTTCGTGCGCGAGGCGCGGGCCATGCTGGAGGAGATCGCGCCGGCACTGAAATTACGCGATCCGCAGTCCTACCAAACGGTGCTCGATGCCTTCGCCGAACTCGAGACGGCCTGGCCGACCGCCATGCCGCCGGAGCGTCCGGCGAAGCCCCGGACCGTGCTGCACGGTTTCGTGTCGCTCGTCGAGCTGCACGCGAACCGGTTGAGATAGACGGGCCCAGGCCTCAGGGCTTCGCCTGGATGCTCTCCAGATAGGCGAGGAAGGCCCCGATCTCCTCGGGCGTCATCTCGACCTGCGGCATGTCTGGGTGTGCGGTGACGATGCCTTCGGCGAGTGCCTCTTCGAGGCTCTCGATCGGATAGCTGAGGCTCAGCTCGCGAAACCGCGGCGCCCCCTCGCGCGGGCTGTCACCCTCGATGCCCACAGCATGGCAACCCGAGCACGTCTCCTTGGCGAAGGCCTTGCCGGCGGCGATGAGAGCCTCGTCTGCGTGTGCCGTAGCCGCCAGCCCGCACGCCAGGAGGGCAACGATCGCGATTGTCACTGGACCTGACGCCGTCAGCATGCAAACCATCCTGCTCTGTCTTGCAGTGTCTCGTGGCATGCCCACGCGGACTGCGATTTGATCGAGCGCAAACCGCGCCGCGGATGCCCTGGCCCGAGGTCATCGATGATAGACGCCGTGCTCCTTGCTCCCGTATTCGCGCTCGTCGTGCTGACGGGACTGGTTTGGCTCGCGATGCTGATCGGCCGCGCCCGGCGCATGCGGGAAATGGGGATCGTACCCCAGGACATGCCGAGCCGGACGCTCGCCGACGAGAAGCTCGGCGACGCCCAGACGGCCAACAACGCGCTGATGAATCTCTTCGAGATTCCGGTGCTCTTCTACGTGCTGATGGGGCTCGTCCTGGCGCTCGGGCTCGGCGACGCCGTGTTCGTCGCAGGCGCCTGGATCTACGTCGCACTGCGTGCCGCGCAGGCCTTGATTCACCTGACCTATAACAACGTGCTCCATCGCGGCCTGCCCTATCTGGCGAGCACGTCGCTGCTGTTCCTGATGTGGGTTAGGTTGGCGTGGGTGGTGATGATCGGCTGATACGAAACGCTGACTACCAATACCGCCGCCGTCTCCGCTTGGGTCCCGTCATCGCCCGGCCGAACTTGCCGCCGAGTGCGCGGCCGAGGGCCTTGATGAAATTGATCCAGAAGCCTTCGCCCGCGGTCTTCGGAGCGACAGTGCGGCGCCGGCGATTCTCGGTGCGACGCCGCAGGATCTCGTCGAGCCAGCCCATTGCCTCCTCCTACCGCCGGCCGCGCAGAATGCTGCCGATCGCCGAGCCAACCGCCGTGCCGAGCGAGCGCAGCAGCGATTTGCTGAACGCTTCGCCGGCCGACTGCCGCCGCGACGTGCCGCCGGAGGTCCGCCGCCCACTCCGGCTCTCCTCCGCCCGCTCGCGCTCGTAGCCCTCCGTATCGCCGCGCGGGATCTTCGGCACCTTGAACTCGCCGTGCCGCTCGTATTCGGTGTCGCGCCGGCCGCCGAGCGTGCCGCCCGTCTCCTCGCGCCGCGCTTCGACGCCCTTGGCGCGCTTCTCCAAGATCTCGTGCGCGCTCTCGCGGTCGATGGTCTTCTCATACTGACCCATCACCGGGCTTGCCTGGATGACGGCCTTGCGCTCCTCGGGCGTGACTGGCCCGAGCCGGCCCGACGGCGGACGGATCAGCGTGCGCTGCACAATCGATGGCGCGCCCTTGCCTTCGAGAACCGAGACCAGCGCCTCGCCCTTCTCGAGCTCCATGATCGTGCGCTCGGTATCGATCTCCGGGTTGGGCCTGAAGGTCGTGGCCGCCGCCTTGACCGCCTTCTGCTCGCGCGGCGTGAAGGCGCGCAACGCGTGCTGCACGCGGTTGCCGAGCTGGCTCGAGACGGTATCGGGCACGTCCAATGGATTCTGCGTGACGTAGTAGACGCCGACGCCCTTCGAGCGGATGAGCCGCGTCACCTGCTCGATCTTGTCGAGCAGCGCCTTGGGTGCCTGATTGAAGAGGAGGTGGGCCTCGTCGAAGAAGAAGACGAGATTAGGCTTCTCCGGATCGCCGACCTCGGGCAGCTCCTCGAACAGCTCCGAGAGGAGCCAGAACAGGAATGTCGCATAGAGGCGCGGCGAGTTCATGAGCTTGTCGGCCGCGAGCACATTGATGTAGCCGCGGCCGTCGCGAGTCGTGCGCATCATGTCGCGAATGTCGAGGGCAGGCTCGCCGAAGAAGTGCAGCGCACCCTGTTCTTCGAGCACCAGCAGCCGGCGCTGGATTGTGCCGATCGAGGTCTTCGACACATTGCCATACTTGGTCGTCAGCTCGGCCGCCCGCTCGCCGACATTGGCGATGATGGCGCGGAGATCCTTCAGGTCGAGGAGCAGCAGCCCCTCCTCGTCGGCGATGCGGAAGACGATGCTGAGCACGCCCTCCTGCACCTCGTTCAACTCCATGAGGCGGGAGAGCAGCAGCGGCCCCATCTCGGAGATGGTGGCGCGGATCGGATGGCCCTGCTCGCCGAAGACGTCCCAGAACATCGTCGGGTAGGCCTGGAACTTGTAGTCGTCGAAGCCGATCTTCTTGGCGCGGGCGTCGATGAAGTCCTTCGCCACGCCAGCCTGCGAGATGCCCGAAAGATCGCCCTTCACGTCGGCGCAGAAGACTGGCACGCCGTGATCGGAGAAACCTTCGGCGAGCACCTGCAGCGACACCGTCTTACCCGTGCCGGTCGCCCCGGTGATAAGGCCGTGCCGGTTGGCGAGCTTGAGGTCCAGCGCCTCACGCTTGGGCGTGTCCTTGATGAAGCTGGTGCCGAGGTAAATCGTCGTATCGTCGAGCATGGCGGTCCCTTCCGGGGTCGGGCGAGAGACTGATTCTGTGTCCTCGCGGAAACCCGTGAGACTTGCCATGGCGGGCACGCGAATGCAAACAAACGCAGCGCGGTCCGGCGGCTCCGGCGATTGTATTTCTAAGCGATCCGGTACTAGTTAGGCGGAACTGATCCATGGGAAAGTTGCATGCCCAAGCTCTCTCTCGCGTCGAACTTTCCGCCCGCCTCGCGGGAGGCCTGGGAGAGGCTTGCTGCCAAGGGCCTCGATGGGGCTGGGCTCGACAGTCTGTCGACCGAAACGCTCGATGGAATCCGGATCGAGCCAATCTACACGGTGGCAGGCCTCGCCCCCGCGCTCATCGACCTCGTGCCGGATGAGGCGCCCTACGTACGCGGCGCAGTGCGGATCGAGGAGCGCGGAAGACCGTGGCGGTGCCTCGGGCTCCACGCGAGCGATGATCCGAAAGCGGCGAATGTCGCCATTCGCGATGACCTTGCCAATGGGGCGGACGGCGTCGTGCTGCATTTGGGCGTGCCGGGCCAGTTCGGTCTGGCGCCGCGCTACGAGGCAATACGGGCGGCATTGGATAGTGCCGACCTCGCGGGCACTCAGATCGAGGTGATGGCGGGCGATCAGTTCCTGGGCGCCGCGCAGAGTCTCTCCGCATTGTGGGATGAGGCGGGCGTTGCCGATCTTCGCCGTTTCGGCGCCGTCAACGCCGATCCGCTGGGAACGCTTGCAAGCACAGGTGCGCTCGAGGACGGCCTGTGGCGTGCCCTCGACACGCTCGCTCACTTCGCGGCGAGCAACATCGATCGCATGCCGAACGTGTCGCTGCTTCTCGCGGACGGCCGGCCCTATCACGAGGCCGGCGCCAGCGAGGCGGAGGAGTTGGCCGCGATGCTCGCCACGCTCGTCGCCTATCTGAAGCATCTGGAAGAGGCAGGCGTCCGTGCCGACGTCGCCTTGCAGCGGACTGGCATCGCGCTTGCGACCGGCACGGACCTCTTCCTGTCGATGGCGAAACTCCGCGCCGCGCGCGGCCTCGTCTGGCGCGTGATGGCGGCGGCAGGCCTCGGCGATCGCACGGCGAGCTTGCGGATGACCGCGTCCACCTCGGCGCGGATGATGACGAAGCGCACGCCCAACACCAACTTGCTCCGCACAACCATCGCGGCAACCGCCGCCGTTCTCGGTGGCGCGGACACCATCGCGGTGCTGCCCTACACCTGGGCGCTCGGGCAACCGGACGCGGAAGCGCGGCGGCTCGCCCGCAATACGCTCAACATCCTCGCCGAGGAATCGCATCTGGGCCGCGTCGCCGATCCGGGCGGAGGCAGCGCTTATCTCGAAACGCTGACGGATGCGCTGGCGCGCAAGGCCTGGGCGCTGTTCCAGGAGATCGAGGCCAGCGGCGGCATGACCACGGCGCTGATGTCGGGCGCGTTGGCCCAGCGGATCGCGTCGACCGCCGAGCGCCGCACCACCCTCCTCCGCGACGGCAAGCTGCCACTTGTCGGCGTCACGGTGTTTCCGGAAAAGGATGTGCCAGCCATCAGCGTGACACCGCATCCAGAGCCCGCGCCGATCCAGCGCGCCGAGACCCGCATCACCCCCTTCCCGCCGAGGCCGCACGACGCCTCACTCCCCGCGAGCACATGATGATCCCAGAGATACGCCAAGCCGTCTTGACCGGAGGCTGCCAGTGCGGCGCCATCCGCTATGCCATCTACGCCATGCCGAGCGAAGGCTACGTCTGCCACTGCCGCATGTGCCAGAAGGCCGTCGGCGGACCGTTCCTGACGGTGGCCCCCGTCGCCCTCGCCGACTTCGCCTGGACGCGTGGCACGCCCAAGGTCTATCGCTCCTCGACCGTCGCGGTCCGCGACTTCTGCGGCGACTGCGGCACGCCGCTCTCGTTTCGAGGCGACGGCTCCGGGCGCATCAATGTGACGATGGGCACGCTCGACGAGCCCCAAAAGCGCCCGCCGACGCTGCAATACGATCTCGATGCGCGCATGCCCTGGGTCGAACATCTCAACGCGGTGCCGGGCCAGCACGACGCGGGCCTGAAGCCCGAGGTGGTGGCGCGGCTCGTCACCCTGCAGCATCCCGATTGCGAGACTCCGGAAGGTTGGCGGCCACCAGGAGGAGTTGCCCCATGACAACCGACCATAAGACCGGCGGCTGCCAGTGCGGGGCGCTGCGCTTCGAGACAACGCTGCCGCTCGATGCCGTCTATGTCTGCCATTGCCGGATGTGCCAGAAATCGGTCGGCGGACCATTCGCGGTCTTCACGAAGCTGCCGCTCGCCGGCTTCCGCTGGACAAGTGGGCAGCCGGCAGAGTGGGCGAGCTCGTCGCTCGGATTTCGCCAGTTCTGCGGAACATGTGGCACGCCGGTCGGCTATCGCTATCAGGCGGGCGAGGAGACGAAGGACCAGTATCTGACGGGCGGCTCGTTCGATGATTTCCAGTCGATCGTGCCAACCGTACAAATGGGGCTCGAGAGCAAAACCCACTGGCTCGACGGCTTGCCCCGGATGCAGCGTCAGGATTTCGGCGCCGACGTGCCCGGCACGATTTACAACACACTGACCAACTATCAGCATCCCGACCGCGAGGTCGACGGATGGACACCGCGTCCGCTCGGGGAGTGAGACCATGACCGATCGCAAACCCCTGATGACCGGCGGCTGCCAATGCGGCGCCGTGCGTTATGCCGTTTATGTGGAGCCGAAGTCACCCTCCGTCTGCCATTGCCGCATGTGCCAGCGCGCCATGGCCGGACCGTTCCTCGCCTCGGCGCCGGTCGCGAGTGACGATTTTGCCTGGACGAAGGGCCGGCCCAAAACCTATGCCAGCTCGACGAAGGGCCATCGCGACTTCTGCGCCGATTGCGGCACGCAGCTCGCCTTCCGCACACCTGGAAGTGCAACCGTCGACATCACCATTGCGACGCTTGATGATCCTTCGAAGGTGAAGCCCGTGCGCCAGATCGGCATGGAGAGTCATCTCGCCTGGGCGCTCGAGTTGAAAACGTTGCCGGGTAAGACAACGGAAGAGAACGCGGGCCCCGAGTTCCTCCGCGATCTCGTGAGCTATCAGGACAAGGCATGACCCGCCTCCCCAATTTCGCGAGCATTGCCTACGACGACGCGGTGCCGCCGTCGCGCCGGAGCGCGCGTGCATCCGGTCCGGCCTGGCAGACGCCGGAAGGCATTGCCGTTCAACCTGCCTACACGAAGGCCGACACGTCCGATCTCGATTTCCTCGACACCTGGCCGGGCCTGCCGCCCTTCATGCGCGGCCCCTATCCGACGATGTATCTGCAGAAGCCGTGGACGGTCCGGCAGTATGCGGGCTACTCGACGGCTGAGGAGAGCAACGCCTTCTATCGCCGCAATCTCGCCGCCGGCCAGCAGGGCGTGTCGGTCGCCTTCGATCTCGCGACGCATCGCGGTTACGACAGCGATCATCCCCGCGTCAAAGGCGATGTCGGCATGGCAGGCGTCGCCATAGACTCCATCTTCGATATGCGCACGCTGTTCGATGGCATCCCGCTCGACAAGATTTCCGTGTCGATGACCATGAACGGCGCGGTGCTGCCGATCCTCGCGCTATTCATCGTCGCCGGCGAGGAGCAGGGCGTCCCGCCGGAAAAGCTCTCCGGCACCGTCCAGAACGACATCCTCAAAGAGTTCATGGTGCGGAACACCTATATCTATCCGCCCACGCCCTCGATGCGCATCGTCTCCGACATCTTTGCCTATACGGCTGAGAAGATGCCGAAATTCAACTCGATCTCGATCTCGGGCTACCATATGCAGGAGGCCGGCGCGACGGCGGACCTCGAGCTCGCCTACACGCTCGCCGACGGCATCGAGTATGTGCGCGCCGGCATCGCCGCCGGCATGCCGATCGACAGCTTCGCGCCCCGCCTCTCCTTCTTCTGGGCGATCGGCATGAACTTCTTCATGGAGATCGCCAAGATGCGGGCGGCGCGCCTGCTCTGGGCGAAGCTCATGCAGGGGTTGGGCGCGAAAGACGCTCGCTCGCTTTCGCTTCGAACGCATTGTCAGACTTCCGGCTGGAGCCTCACCGCCGCCGACATCTTCAACAACGTCACGCGGACCATGGTCGAGGCGATGGCGGCAACTCAGGGCCATACGCAGTCGCTGCATACAAATGCGCTCGACGAGGCCCTCGCCTTGCCGACCGACTTCTCCGCCCGGATCGCGCGGAACACGCAGCTCCTATTGCAACTGGAGAGCAATACCACAAGGCCGATCGATCCCTGGGGCGGAAGCTACTATGTCGAAAAGCTCACCGGCGATCTCGCGGCCCGCGCGTGGGAGCATATCGAGGAGATCGAGAGACTTGGCGGTATGGCGAAAGCCATCGAGGCGGGTGTGCCGAAGCTGCGCATCGAGGAAGCCGCCGCCCGCACCCAAGCCCGCATCGACTCGGGCCGCCAGACCGTCACCGGCGTCAACAAGTATCGCGTCGAGGGCATGACCGGGATCGACATCCTCAAGGTCGACAACGACGAAGTGCGCCGCCAGCAGATTGCCAAGCTCGCGAAGCTCAAGTCGGAACGCGACGAGGCGAAGACACAAGCGGCGCTCGCGAAGTTGACCGAAGCCGCGCGTGGCAGTGCGAACTTGCTCGCCGCCGCCGTCGAGGCGGCCCGCGCCAAGGCAACAGTCGGGGAAATTTCGAGCGCGCTCGAGGTGGTCTGGGGCCGCCACCGCGCCGAGACACGCACGATCTCGGGCGTCTATCGCGCCGAGATGACGGGCGCCGCGGCAAAGACCGCCGAAACGATCCGCGCCATGGTCACCGCCTTCGAGCAGAAAGGCGGGCGGAAGCCGAAGATTCTCATCGCCAAGGTCGGCCAGGACGGCCATGACCGTGGACAGAAGGTCATTGCGACGGCCCTCGCGGACTTGGGCTTCGATGTCGAGATCGGCCCCTTGTTCGCCACTCCCAGTGAGGTCGCCAAGCTCGCCGCCGAGAAGGACGTGCACATCGTCGGCGTCTCCTCGCTCGCCGCCGGTCACCTGACGCTCGTGCCGGAGCTGCGCTCGGAACTCGGCCAGGTGAACCGGCAGGACATCCTGATCGTCGTCGGCGGTGTCATCCCGCCCTCCGACTACCGGCCGCTGACGGATGCCGGCGCCATCGCCGTGTTCGGCCCCGGCACGAACATCGGCGAGGCCGCCGAGCAGCTTCTGAGGAAGCTCAATACGGAGCTCGGTTACACATGATCACGGATATCCTCTGGGCCGCCGGTCCCTATCTCAACATCGCCGGACTAACCTTCGATTTCCTCGGTGTCGTTCTGCCCGGCTTCGAATGGCATACGGCGCTCTCGGCCGAGCGGCAGGAAGCCGAGAGGCTCCGCCGGCAGGCGATGCTGAAGCCCAGCCCCATGATGCCGCGTCCCGGTGGTCCGCATCAGGCCGTGTTCGACCACATGCGCGATCAGCGAGAAACTTTTCAGCAGGTCCAGCGCGGCGAGGCCGTGCGCGGCATGCGGCGCGGCTGGTTCATGCTCGCCATGGTGCTGATTGCGCTGGGATTCCTGTTGCAAATCGCAGGCAGTTGGCCGGCGTGACGACGTAAGGTGAGCGAATCCGCTTGCCAGAGTTTGTCCGCGAGAATCTACTGGCGACTCGAAACACCGCCAGGGAGGCCCGCATGCGCATCCTTCCCTTTGTACTCGCCGTAGTGCTAACAACCGCCACGCCGGCTAGCGCCAAGACATTTTCCGAACTCTTCCCCACCACCAATTACGATGACGCCCAGGCGCAGGCTTTCGTCACTGCGCTCGACTATCTGCAAGGCGAGATCAAGCTCCCGGAGGCGAAGGCGACCCTCAGCGTACCGGCGGGCTTTTACTTCCTCAACGCCGCCGACGCGCGGAAGGTGCTGGTCGACTCCTGGGGCAATCCACCCGAAACGGCCACCGGCCTGCTCGGCATGCTGTTCCCGGCAAGCATGACACCCCTCGACGCCGACTCCTGGGGCGCGACCATCACCTATCTCGACGAAGGCTATGTCGCGGACGACGACGCCAAGAGCCTCGACTACGACGCAATGCTCGCGAGCATGAAAGAGTCGACGTTCGCCGGCAACGAGGAGCGCACGAAAGCCGGCTACGACCCGATCACGCTCATCGGCTGGGCGTCTCCTCCCTATTACGATCAGCCGCAGCACAAGCTACACTGGGCAAAGGAGCTCAAATTCGGCACTGCCGACGTCAACACGGTGAACTACGACGTGCGCGTGCTCGGGCGCCTCGGCGTGCTGGAGCTGTCGTTCATCACTGATATGAACCAGCTGACGGCGGTGAAAGCCGCCATGCCCGATGTGCTCGCCATGACGAGCTTCGATGCTGGCACGCGTTACGAGGATTTCGACTCCTCGATCGACAAGGTGGCAGGCTACGGTATCGCTGCTCTGATCGGCGGTGCCGTGGCGCAGAAGGCGGGCCTGTTCGCGCTTGCACTGGTCTTCTTGAAGAAGTTCGGCGCCATAGCCGTGATCGCAGGGGCAGCTCTGCTCGGTGGGCTCTGGAAGATGCTCAAAGGGCGTGGCAAGTCGGAACCTCCGAGCACGTGATGCTCAACTCCTGACTCGCGTCTTACCCGGATCATAATGCGGGAAGCGGACGACCTTCGCCGGTAGCCGCTTCTGGTGGCCATCCAGCTTGCCAACCTCGACCTTTGTGCCGAGTTCGGCGGCGGTCAGATCGACGCGCGCCAGCGCGATCTGCTTTTCCAGTGCCGGCGACCAGGTGCCGCTTGTGACCACACCCACCTGCGCGCGGCCGATGTGGATGCCGTCGCCATGACCGACCGGATCGCGCCCCTCGACCTCGAGGCCGACGAGGCGGCGCATCGGATGCTCGCGGCGCCGCTCGAGCGACGCCTTACCGACAAAGTCCGCCTCTTTCGATTTCGGCACGGTGAAGCCGATGCCTGCCTCGAAGGGATCGGTCTCGTCTGAGAATTCGTAGTTGGCGAAGATGAGACCTGCCTCGATGCGGAGCATGTCGAGTGCGGCCAAGCCCAGCGGCTTTAGGCCGTGCGGCTTGCCGGCTTCCGAGATGGCATCGAAGACGGCCGGCGCGTCCTTGGGATGGCAAAACACCTCGAAGCCGAGCTCGCCCGTGTAGCCGGTGCGCGAGACGACCAGCGGAATGCCCTTGAAATTCCCAATGCGGCCGACGCAGAAGCGGAACCAGCCGAGTTCATCGACCGCCGTTTGCGCCGGCGCCGTCCAGACGATCTCCTTGAGGATGTCGCGCGATTTGGGACCCTGGACCTGCAGGTTGCAGAGCTGATCGGTGGAGTTGCGCACCCAGACTTTCAGTCCGAGCTTCTCGGCGAGCTTGCGCAAATGCTCGCCGCCAAACTCATCGCCCCCGATCCAGCGGAAGTTGTGGTGGCCGAGCCGGAACACCGTGCCGTCGTCGATCATGCCGCCGTGCTCGTAGCACATGGCGGTGTAGACCACCTGGCCGACGGCGAGCTTGGAAATGTCTCGCGTCACCGCATATTGCAGCAGCGCTTCCGCATCGGGGCCCGTCACCTCGAACTTCCGGAGTGGCGTCAGGTCGGTGACGATGGCAGCTTTCCGCGCCGCCCAGTACTCCTCGATGGCGCCGCCGTTTCTATACTCGGACGGCAGCCAGTAGCCGCGATACTCGACGAGCTTGCGCGTGAGCTTCGAGGTCCTGGGATGGAACGGCGTCTCTTTGGTAAGTTTGGCTTCGCTGTCGGGTTTCATTCGGTGGGCCACCGCTCGTGAGAAAATTTTCTTGGCGCCATAGGTGCGGACGTGGATGTCGGTCGGATCCCAGGCATTGGCCGCATCGATGTCGTCGGGGCAGGACGAGGACACACAGACGAGATCGGTCAGCGCCTTGAGTAGAACGTAGTCGCCGGGCCGCGACCAGGGCTCGTCGAGATAGATGACGTTGTTGGCGTCGATGCCGGTGTTGAAGTAGAAGTTGATCGCCATCCAGCCGGCCCGCGCCTTGACGCCGTAGGGCGTTAGCGCCTTGTTGAAGTTGTCCGTGCAGTTGGGGTGGCCGGGATAGCCCATGTCGTCGTAGTAGCGCGAGGTGCAGGCAAGCCCGAAGGCATCGTGCCGCCCGCAGGTGTCGCGTACGACCTCGACGAGCGGATCGAAATCCTGGTCGAAGGCTTTCGAGGGCAGGCCGGGTGCCGGATAGGCGAGCCCGATCATCGTCCGGGTCGATGTCACATCGAGCGGCCGATCCTTGCCCTTGTCGACTTTGCGCGCATCAAAGCATTGGAAATCGGTGCACTGGCGTCCGTCGACATCGATGATCTGGATGTACTCGCCGGCCTTGACGAAGTAGCCCGTTGCGGTCGCCGCCTTGATCCGCAGATCCTGCAGCGGATCGGCGAGCGGCTCGGGCAGGTTGAAGCGGGAGCCTGACTTGCGTTTCGGCTTGGCTCGCATGATGCGGAGTTCAATCGATGTCACCGTGTGCTGCTCAAAGGGCAGCATCGGCTTGCCGGGCGCGGCGAGAATCAGCACGCCTTCGCGGGCAGCCGTGAACTCGGCACGATTGCCTGCGGAGCTACCGGCGGAGAAAAGCCGCAATGCCCGTGCGCTAGCCAGATCGATCTTCCGCCGCTCGAGGCCGCGCCGTACGATCCGGGCGCTTTCCTCATCCGCTGACAGCGCCTCGCGAATGCCCTTGGCGGCGGCGTTCGCCTTGACGCCGAGGATGGACAGATCGATCCGCCCCTTGGGATCGGCAGTGACTAGCTCGACAGGTTGCCCGCCCTCGAGGTCGGTGATCGTCACCCGGTCGCCGGGCTCGATCGCAACGACCATGAGCCCGCCGCCCTCAACCGTGTACCGCTCGACGCCTGCCCCCAGCAGCGGAATGCCCGGCCGCAAGATGCGGCTCGCAGTGGGCGGTCCCTGGCGGCGCGGATCGAATGGCAGGTCTTGCATGGAACACTCCGGCGGCTGGACGAGGCAGTTTAGGTAAGCGCGGGGCAGCGGACAATGGCAAATTCCTGAGATCTGGCGGAAGACTTGGCATTTCAGTGAACGATCCGTTGCCCACCCATCGCATGGCAGCCTGTCCACCCCTGACGCGCTGCTATCTGTGCGTGCGGCGGAAACGGTGGCAGAGTCGCCTCGGCCAGCTGCGGACGAACAGCCAAGAACGGAGCATCCATGCCCAAGCGTGGTCTCGATCTGAAGCGCACAGCGCTGTTGATCATCGACGTGCAGAACGACGTCGTGCACCCCAAGGGCGCTTATGGCCGCGCCGGCCTGCAATGTCGGGCGATCAGCACGCTGCCGGATCGCATCCGCCCGCTGGCTGATGCGATCCGCGCCAAGGACGGCTGGATCGTCTCGACCCATTTGACGCTGGTGACCGGCAAGGGCGGCGAGCCCTTCATCAGCGAGCATCTGAGGCGGCTGAGGCCGTTCCTCGGCAAGGGCGACTTCCAGGCCGGCACCTGGGGCCACAAGCTCGCTGCCGAGCTGGAGCCGGTCGACTTCTCGATCGAGAAGGTCGCCTACTCGGCCTTCTACATGACGCGGCTGGAATGGGTGCTCCGCCAGGCTTCGATCGAGACGCTGCTCATCGGCGGCATCACCACGGCCGTCAGCGTTGCCACCACCGTCCGCGATGCCCAGATCCGGGATTTCTCGGCCATCGTGCTCGAGGACGGGTGCGCCGCCTTCGACGAGGAGGTGCACAAGACCGCCCTCGCCGACCTCGCCAATTTCGTGCCGATCAAGTCCATCGCCGAGGCGATCGAACTCGTCGGGTGATTTCAAGCTCACCGCATCGTTACGCAATTGCCGTTGCCGATTGCCTTGCCTCAAGGCACACTGGCCAAGTGGCCCTGACGAACGCCAGACGCTTTATCATAGTCAGCCTGCTGGCGCTCGGGCTGGCTCCTGCCCTCGCGTCCGCGGAAGAGGTCGACCTCGAGCTGGTGTTGGCCGTCGATGCCTCCGGCAGTGTCGACGACACCGAGTATCAACTGCAGATCCAGGGTATTGCCGAGGCCTTCCGCGACGAGGCCGTGCAGTCGGCGATCGGCTCGGGACCGAACGGGCGCATCGCGGTCGCTGTCGTCATCTGGGCGGATGCGACGCTTCCCAAAGACGAGAGCAGCTGGTTCGTGGTCGGCGACCGGCCGAGCGCACTCACCTTCGCCGATGCGGTCTCCCAGTTCCCGCGCCGTGTGGAAGGTGGAACAGGCATCGGTTCGGCGGTGGCCTATTCGGTCCGCCTCATCGCCGACAACCGCTTCACGGCGCCCCGGCGCGTGGTCGATGTGTCGGGTGATGGTGTCGAAACGCCGGCGCGCGAAGATCTGACGATCCTATTGCCGCAAGCGCGCATGATGGCGAACGCGCATGATGTCGTTGTGAATGGGCTCGCCATCATCAACGAGGTGCACGACCTCGACAATTACTACCGGGACAACGTCATCATCGGCCACGACAGCTTCGTCATGAAGTCGCGGAACTACGAGGACTTCAAGGAGGCGATCCGCTCGAAGCTGTTGCGCGAGATTTCGGCGAGGATCGCGCTGCTCGCACCGTAATCGGAAGCGTCAGTTCAGCCGCTCGAGCCGCTTCGACACGGCAATCGCATAGCGCCAGAGCCGCCAATCGCTCGACGTCCAGACCCTGTCGTCGGGCTTCTTCTCCATGAGCGTGAAGCCAGCTTCGAGTACACTCGCCCGGCGGTCCCAGATGGTGGTGGCCATGGGCGCTGATGTGCAGATCTTCAATCGCATGAACAGGCTCCCCGCTTGTCCCGGCGCGGAGCCTAAGTGATTCGCGGCGATCGCCGGATGGCAAGGCTGCATCGCTTGCAGACGCAACAGATGCAACCGGGAGCCTACCTCGTATAAAGCCGCCCCAGCTCCGGTCGCTTGTGCTTGATGCCCGCGAGCCGCATGCAATGCCAGGCGAGCGCATGGTTCGACGAGGTGACAGGCAGCCCGACCGCTTCCTCGATCTCGGTCACCGCCTCGGCGAGACGCAGCCCCGTGCAGGAGACGAACACCATATCGACGTCGCGGCCCTTGGTGATCGAGGCAATGCCGCGCTTGACGCTCTTCAAATCGATGTTGGCGACCGTCGTGTCGTTCTCCTCGTTGAAAGAGCCGAAGACGGGCACCTCGTAGCCCTTGGCCTCGATGTACTTCTGGACGATGGCGTTGACGTCGGCGCGGTAGGGCGTCAGCACCGCGATGCGCTTCGCCTTGAAGGCATCGAAAGCGGCGAAGGCGGCCGTGATCGGGTTGGTCACCTTGGCCTTGGGCTTGGCCTTCCTCACCTCCTCCGCGACCTTCTTCTCACCCAACACCATCGAGGCCGAGGTGCAGCCGTAGCCGATGACGTCGAGCTCGGTGCCCGGCAACAACAGGCGCGCGGCTTCCGTGATGTGGGGGCCCATGGCGGCGAGCGTCTCGGGCGTGATGGTCGTCGAATTGTAAATGCGGCTCTCGAACAGGCCGACGCCCTTTAGGCCCTCGAAGGCCAAGCGGAACTCGTGCTCGATGGTGTTGTCGGAGGCGAGCACGATGAGGCCGACGCGCGCCTTGGTCGAGATGCCCTTGTCGGTCTTGAAGGGCAAGTGCTCGATGAACTCGGTCGGGGTCTTGGCGCGCGGCGACTTCGCACGGGCGCGGCGAGGGCCGGTATCGGTCTCAATGCTCATAGCGGAGTCCTTCCGTGTCGATGGCGGGGCGGCGTTGGGCGATCAGGTCGGCGAGAATGCGGGCTGAGCCGTTGGACATTGTCCAACCCATATGGCCGTGGCCGGTATTGATCCACAGATTCGCGATGGGCGAGCGGTCGACGATTGGAATGGCGGTCGGAGTCATGGGGCGCAAGCCTGCCCAGTAGCTCGCATTCGCCCAATCGAGGCCTTGCGGAAACAGCTGCTTGACCCTGTCCGACATGACGCGGAAGTCGCTCGGCTTGTGCGAAGTGTCGAAGCCCGCGATCTCGGCCGTCGCCGTGACGCGCAGCCGCTTCTCGAACGGGCAATAGGCGAGCAGATTATCCTCATCGACCCCGCCCAGCCGCGCGACTTTCGATTTGTCGCTGATCGGAATGGTCATGGCATAGCCCTTGACCGGATAGACCGGCAGCTTGATGCCGAGGCGCTTGACGAATTCCGGACTGTAGACGCCGAGCGCCAGCACAAAGGCATCGGCGTGGATCGGGCCGGTGCTCGTCTCGACGTGCGAGATCTCGCCGTTCTTCGTCTCGATGCTCTTGATGGTGGTCGAGAGGTTGATCTCGGCGCCCATGGCGCGGCATTTCTCGGCGAGCGCCTGGGTGAAGATCCGGCAATCTCCACCCTCGTCGCTCTTGACGTAGAGCGCGCCGGCAATTTGATTGGCCGCGGCCTTGAGGCCCGGGTCCAACTTGATCACCTGATCCGTCGAGATGGAATCGATCGGGATACCGGCATTGCGCAGGATGTCGGCCTTCTTCGAGCCGCGTTCGTAGCTCGCAGGAGAGCGGAAAAAGTAGAGCAGCCCGCCATTGACGCGGTCATAGGGAATGCGCGTCTCCGCGCCGACCTCGTTCAGCACCTTCTGCGAATAGATCGAAAGCCGGGCCTTGTGCTTCGTGTTGGTGACGGCGCGTTCGGCCGTGCACTCCGCGAGAAACTTGCGGATCCACGACCATTGGCGTGGATCGAGACGGGGTTTGAAGCGGATCGCCTGGTCGTTGCGCCACTGCGAGCGCCACATCATGCCGGGCGCGGCGGGTGACGCCCAGGCATAGGCGTGACCGGGCGCGACCAACCCGGCATTGGAGAAGGAGGTGAAGTTAGCGGGCTCGGGCTCGCGGTCGACGATCACGACCTTGTGGCCGTCTTTCAACAGCTGATAGGCCGTCGTGATGCCGACGATGCCGGCGCCCAGAACCGCTATCTTCATCGAGCCCGCTTCCCCTCTTTCCTCTGGTCTAGTCGATCGCCGCCGTCACCATGATCTCGACGGTGAATTCGGGCGCGGCGAGCTTGGCCTCGACGGTGGCGCGCGCGGGCGTATTGCCCGAGGACACCCACTTGTCCCAGACGGCGTTCATCTCGGCGAATTTGGAGATATCGGCGAGCCAGATGTTCGTGGTGATGAGCTTCGTCTTGTCGGTGCCGGCGGCGTTCAGATGCTTGTCGATGGCGTTGAGGATGTCCTGGGTTTGCTCGCCGACCGATTTGCCCTTGGCGCCCATGGCCACCTGACCGGCGAGGTAGGCGATCTTGTTGTGGATGACCACCTGGCTCATGCGCGGGCCGACTTCGAGACGCTTCAGGGACATGTCGCTCACTCCGTCTTTCGGGATGGTTGGATCGTCGTGCGAGCATATAGCGGCGGCGCGATCCCCCCCACAAGCGCGATTGCGAGACGAGCCATGGAGCCCTGGCAGGGCGGTCATACGAAAAGCGGCGGTCGCCGTGGGGCAACCGCCGCTTGTGTTCGTCAGGTCAGGGCCGGCAGATACCGGGCCTTAGCGCGGTTTATTAGGGCCGGCGGAAGATGTGGTTGTGGACCGACACCTGGTCCCAGAACCCGCGCGGAACGTCGGCGCGCGAGAGGCCGATATCGGCAAGCTCACGGTCGGTCAGACGCGACAGTTCGCGGCCCAGTTCCCGGCGATCGCGCCCAGCCTTGAAAGACTGGCCGACGGTGCCGAATATTGCATTGCCCAATGCCTCGATGGCAAAGCCCATGACGCTCGCGCGTCCGTGCATCATATTATTGAAATTGCTCATGATTATTCTCCGTTGTGGTTCGTCCGGCCGTTACCGGACGCACGGACTTCTTTACCCGTGTTATTGCACCGCAATATGACGATTCAGAACGCCGTTTACTAGTCCCCCTGGGGCATTCAGGGCATGCGGCTGGCGCATATGCCGATTGGTAACAATGGCAGAGCGCTTGGGCCGCTTCAGGCCGCGCGGCGAATTCTGCTGAGTGGCCAGGGGCCTAGCTGACGAGTTGCCGTTACCTGCGTCCCTCCGTCGAGCCATCGATCGGCCTCCGTGCGGCCCGCTGACTTCAGGTGCGACAAGAGTTCCCAGTGGGTTTGCAGGCGGCTTTCGGGGGCCAAACCGGCCGTATAGGCGTCGGCGGACAGGGTGTGGAGGCGGTGCCGGGCGATCCGCCTCTCTTCGGCCGGTGCGAGCCAGCGCCAAGGGCCCTTGAGGCTGTGTTTTCTCGCCTCGAGCTCCCGGAGGTCCCTGAGCAGGGGCTGGTTGAAGGTGATCCGGCTGACATGGTGAGCAATCTCGGCCGCCTGCCGCGGCACGGTGTCCACGCTTACCGGGTTGAGGAGGACGAGCAGCGTATCGGGGGTCCCGGAGCGTGCCGCCAGCGTCACGAGATCCGGATTGGCCGAAAAGCCGCCGTCCCAATAGGCCCGCCCACCGATCTCGACCGGCCGGTAGAGTGTCGGCAACGAGGCTGAAGCCAGCACCACGTCAATGCTGACCTCGCGCTCGTCGAACAGGCGGGCTTCGCCGGTCGCCACGTCGGTTGCCGAGATGATGAGTCGTGCCGGCGGATTGGCCTGCAACCGATTGAAGTCGATGTGCTCGACAAGGATGTCCTTCAGCGGATTGATGTCTAGCGGATTGAAGGTGTAGGGCGAGACGAGGCCGTGCACTCGGGCAAGCCCCGCCAGGAAGGGATTGAGGCGGATGTAGTCCGGCAGCCCGGCCTTGGAGATCGCATGCCAGACGGCGTCGAGTTTGGCCCTCGCCGCTTCACGACCACCGGCGGCTAGACCAGACAGCATCGCCACGGCATTGACCGCACCTGCGCTTGCAGCGCTCACCATGTCGATCGATAGCGCCTCCTCCTCGAGCAGCCGGTCGAGTACGCCCCAGGTGAAGGCGCCGTGCGCCCCGCCGCCTTGCAGCGCCAGGTTCAACCGTCGCGGAAGTATCCGCTCGTCGCGCATGGGACCCTCGCTGTTGTTTTGAATTGGGTGCCGTCGCCCTAAAGCGCACTGGCCCTGCAAGCGTGGCCCAGACAGTGGACGGATGCAACGCGCGAATTGCCCTGTCGACGATCCCGATTTCGCCTCAATGCGCGACGACGACCGGAATGCCGTCGATCTCGGCCCGGACCGCGGTCACGTCGAACGCCTGTTTTAGAAGCACGGGCGTCAAAACGTCAGTTGGCGCGCCATCGGCGAGCACCGCACCGTCCTTCATCATGACGAGGCGATGACAGAATCGCGCGGCCGCCGAAAGATCATGCAGCGCGACCATCACGCCCATGCCGCCTTCGGCCAGCGACCGGAAGTGCCGGAAGAGCGCGAGCTGATGGGCTGGATCGAGACCTGCGGAAGGTTCGTCGGCGATGAGAATCTTTGGTTCCTGGGCGAGCGCGCGCGCGACGAGCACACGGGCGAACTCGCCCCCCGAAAGCTCGCTCGTCAGCCGCTTCGCCAGGTGATCGACCTGCGCGGCGGCCAAGGCCTTGGCAACGGCGGCGCGATCCGCCACATCCAGCTCGATCGCAAAACCGTGAAAGGGCAGCCGGCCAAGGCCGACGAGCGCCTCGACCTTCACCGGCCAATGCACGGTGCGGCTCTGCGGCAGGTAGGCCAGCCGGTGCGCGAGCGCCGCGCGGGTCAATCCCGATACATCGGCTCCATCGAGCAGGACCTGCCCGGCATCCGGCACGACGACACCTGCAAGTGTCTTCAGAAGCGTCGACTTACCGGCACCGTTGGGGCCGATCACGCCGACGAGCTCCCCTGCGTCGCATACCGCCGATACGCCCAATAGCACACGGCGGCCGGACAGGCTGACGGCAAGATTGCGCCCCTCGAGCTTCATGCCAGAAGCTCCTTGCGCGATCTCAAAACCAGATAAAGGAAGAATGGTGCGCCGATGATCGAGGTCAGTACGCCGAGCTTGAGCTCGCCCGTGTCGCCGAACAGGCGGACGACGATATCGGCGCCAAGCACGAGAGCGGCGCCTCCCAACAGGCTCGGCACCAACAGCCTGCCCGGACGATTGCCCACGAGCGGCCGGATCAGATGCGGCACCACGAGGCCGACGAAACCGATGGTGCCCGCAACCGACGTCGAGGCGCCGACGGCAAGCGCGGCGCCGAGCACGACGAGCCAGCGGCTGCGATTGAGGTCGATGCCGAGGCTGACCGCCGCCTCCTCCCCGAGCGTCAGGGCTTCGAGCGCGCGCGCCGTGAACAGCAGCATGATTGCGCCCGGCACGATGAGCAGCGCCGCAAGCCCTGCATGCAGCAGCGAGCGATCGCCGAGCGAGCCCAGCATCCAGAACAGGATCTCGGTGGTCGCGTAGGGGTTGCGGGACAGCGAGAGAGCGAGCGCTGTCAGCGCCCCGCATACGCTCGTGACGGCAACGCCGGCAAGGATGAGCGTGATCGGCCCGCCCCGTAGGCCCGCAAGCCCCAGCACGACGGCCACGGCGGCGAAGGCGCCTGCCAGTCCCATCAGTGGCAGTGCCAGCACAGTGAGACCCGCGAGGCCTGTATGAATGGCCAGCACCGCGCCGAGCGTGCCGCCGGCCGAGACGCCAATGAGACCCGGTTCGGCGAGGGGGTTCCTGAGATAGCCTTGCAAAGCCGCACCCGAGAGGCCGAGCGCTGCCCCGATGAGCAAACCGAGCAAGGCCCGCGGCAGTCGGATCTCGCGCATGATGAGCACCGTCGTCTCGCGCTCGGCCGAGGTGCCAAAGAGGAGCGCGTTGAGCCCTTCGAGCAGACCGACACCCGCCGGGCCGGTCAGCAGCGATCCCAGGAATAGAATCGCAACCGCAATGACGAGAACCGGCGTGAGCCAAGGGCGCTGCATCAGGGCGCAACGCTGGTTTGGCGCGCGGGCATCGCGGCCCGTGCCGCCGCCAGGCTCTCGATCGCCTCGATGATGTGCGGCGTGTCGCACATCAGCAGCGCCTGTGCCAGCACCACGTGTGGTACGCGCTCGAAAAGCCGGTGCAGGGCCGGATGGCGGAGATTGTCGGCCGTGATGCTGCGATAGTGCTCGATGCCGTTGCCGAGGACGATCAGGCCGGGTGGTTCGGTAATGATGCGCTCGAGGGGAAGAAAGCCCTCGCCCTCGATACCCTGCTCGGCCGCGAGGTTGCGGAAGCCAGCGGCCGTCAGCACGGTGTCGGCGAGCGTTCCGCGTCCAGCGGCGAGACTGTTGACGTAGTAGATGATGGCGGTTGGGGGTTGTGCATCCCCGGTCTTGGCGACATCGGCCAGCCGGGCATCGAAATCGGCGATGATGCGCTGACCCTCGGCCTCTTGTCCGAGCCAGTCCGCGACGAGACGTACATTCTCACGAATCCCATCGAGATCATTGGTCATTGGCAACGTCTCAATCCGTTGCCCGAGCCGGCGCATGAGGGCGACTGTCGCTGGTGTCGAGTAGACACCCGCAATGACGAGATCGGCCTCGAGCGGCAGCACCTCCTCCGCCAGACCGCGAATGAGCAGATAGCCGGCCGCCTGATCGGCCATCACCGACATCTGCGGATCGCCCGCGAGAAAGCTCAGCGCCTGCACACTCTCCTTCGGCGCCAGCATCTGCACCAGTTGATCGGCACAGACATTGATGGAGACGATGCGCTTGGGGGGGGCGGCGAGGGCCTGCGCGACGGTCAGCAACATCAACAGGATGATGGCGGCCAATCCGCAAACTTCACGGCACCCTTTCCACCCCCACCTAACCGCGCCTAAGGGTTTAGCTGACGCTAAACCCAAGGCGCGGCGTCCTCCCCCATCAAGAGGGGGAGGAAAGGATGCGGCGAGTTCGTCATGAAATATCGGAGCGTTCACGCTGATCGCTTCCATGCCTCTCGCTAGCCTTCTACTTCAGCGTCTCCGCGACCGCCGGCTCGGGCTCCTCGAGGCGGATCTTGATGCCGCCATAGGCCGCGAAGCCCGCGGTATTGAAGCCGAAGGTCTCCTCGTAGTCCTCATCCAGCGCATTCTCGAGGCGGCCATAGATGTCGATCTGGTCGGACACCGCATAGCGCGCCCCGATGTTGACGACCGTGTAGGCATCGAGCATCACGTCGCGCTGCGCGAAGGTGAATGCATCGAAGCCGACGTCCTTCATCTCGCCATTGTAGATGACGCCACCCGAGAGCAGTCCCCGCCCCTCGTTGAAGCGCCAGTTAGCCGAAAGGCTGGCCGCATGTTCCGGCCGGCGCACTTCGGCGAGACCTGTGGAATCGGTTGCATCCAAATTGGTGTAGGTGACGATGACGTCGAGATCGTCGGTTGGCCTGAGGGTCGCCGACACCTCGACGCCTTTGCGCAAGCTCTCGCCCAAGAGATTGACCGGCGGGCCTGAGAAGGTCGAGAAAATCTCGTTCGTCAGGTTCTGCTCGAAATAGGTCACGTCCACGACGACGCGACCATCGATGAACGTCTGCTCGACACCCACATCCCAGCCCACGGACTCCTCCGGCAGCAGATCGGGATTGGGTGTGAAGAAGCCCGGGATGAAGCCGAACTGCTCGAACATGGTCGGGAAGACGACGCCCGTGCCGTAGCTGCCGTGGAAGCGCGTCTCAGTCTGGCGGAAGAGCCAGGCGGCGGCGAGACGATAGGTGTCAAAGGGCCCGAACACGTCGCTGTCGTCGTGGCGGAGCGCGCCGGACAGGAACAGCTGATCGAAGTATTCGCCGCGGATTTCACCGGCCACGCTCGACTTTTCGCGGGCACGCTCGGCCGGGTCGGAAGAAATCTCGAAGGTCTCCGCCTCCTGCTCGACAAGGCCCGTGATGACGTGGCGCATGCTCTGGTCCGGCGCATCGAGCGTCAGCGACGAAGAGGCTCCGAAACGATCTCGCTGGCCCAAGTTCGAGCTGTTGCCGAAGATTGGATCGAGGTTCTTGCGATCCGTCTCGCTGTAGTTGGCGAAGAGTTGCGTCTTCCAGACACCGTCGAAGGGATCGATCGTCAGCGTGCCGCCGGTCGCGAGCGTGTTCGAGAGTGTCTGCAGGCCATCCTGATCGACGGATTCGGCCAAATCTCCCGCAATCGCGCCGGGCGCCGCGCCGAAGGAATCGAAGTCCGCCCGCTTGTCCATATCGCGCACGAAGCCCTCGACGGTGAACCAGGGATGCAGCTTTAGTCCACCGCGCGCCTGGAAATTGACGATGCGTGAGCCGTCGTCCTCGATGCCGTTGTCGGAGATGTTGAAGCCGTCCGTCTCCAGGCCCGAGCCGCTGATGGAACCCCAGGCGTGCTCGCCGCCGCCGCTGGCGCCGAGTGAGAAAGAGCGCGTGTTGAAGGAGCCGGCCTCGGCACTTGCATGCACCCGGGCCGGTCCGTCACCCCGCCGCGTCACGATGTTGATGAGGCCCGACAGGGCGTTGGCGCCCCACAGGCCGCTCTGCGGACCGCGCACGACCTCGATGCGCTCGATGTCGTCGACGAGGAGATCGGAAAAGTCGAACTCGCCGTCGGTGGTCGAGTTGATCTCGACGCCGTCGATCAGAACCAGCACGTGGTTCGCCTCCGCGCCGCGCACGCGGATTTGCGTGACGCTTCCGGCCGTCGAGGTTCGATTGACGGAGAGGCCGGGCACGGTACGCAGAACATCGGCGACGTGCTTGGCCTGCTTGTTCTCGATCTCCTCACGCGTCACCACCGTGACCGAGGAGCCGAGTTTTTCCACCGGTACCGGCGTCAGGCCGAGATCGGCGCTTTCGACGATGATGGGTGCGAGCGTCGTGCCCTCTTGCGCCGAAGCGGACCAGGAGAGGCACGGCAGCATCAGGAGCGCTGCAGAGCCGAGGAGATAGTTTCGAAACGAACAAGACATGAGCAAACCCCCACGATGGCGATGACAAACGCCGCGGGCCTGAAGACGTGAGGATGTGCTGGTGCTGGTCCGGGCGGCGCCCACCTGTGGCGGCTCGACGGCCCGATCAGACTGCTTCCCAACCCGCAGACACCCATGCGCCTTTCGGCACGAGACACGTGTCGCCACTACGGGTGTCCGCTCCTGTGCACGCCCCGCGCACGGGATGGGCGACCGCTGTTGGCAGGTCTCCTGGCTCACGGCTCGATCGCTGCCGGCGCCTTCCCGGCCTTTCGGCCAGTGGCTGGGTGCCGGCGAGCTCGCCGCTTACAGTTGCGGGGGCAGCCACGGATTGGCTACGGCGTTTGGACCGCCGCGTCGCTGACCGTGTTCCCTTTTCACCTCGCACCGGAACCGGCGCGAGGAACCAACAAGCGTGTTCATCGAGCCAGACGCCTCGGGGAGAGTCAAGACGGCGCCGGGTTTGCCGGCGAATCGGCAAGCAAGAGTCTTGCTGCGTGCCTGGAACGCCACAGCGCGGCCATCGATTGCCGGCGACGCTAAGCTGTGCTGTCGGCGACGGCAGAGAATCGGTAAGTCTCGGACCACGATACAAGAAAATGGATTCGAGCGGTTTGCGCCTCAAGGTCCTCGACCAGATCTCGCTCTCGAGCGGCAAAGTGAACGACGACCGCGTCGGGGCCGTCGGGGCTTTGGCCTGGGCCATCGATGGCGCGACCGACGTTTTGGCCGAGCCGTTGATGCCGGGCGGCAGCGATGCGGCGTGGATTGCCGGTTTCCTCGATGATGAATTGAAGAATCGCAGCGCGATGCCGGTTGCATCGCTCGACGAGTTGGTCGCTGAGTTGACCGCGAGCGCCGCCCAAGAGTTCGCTCGCGGGCAGCGTCGACCGCCCTGCGATCCGCACGAATACCCTTCGGCGGCCGGGTTCATCGTACGCCTTGCCGATGCTCATCTCGATTACCTCGCGCTCGCCGACTGCCAATGCTTCGCCGCGACTCCGGGAGAGGCGGTCATCGAGCTCGGTCACGATCCGCGCGTCAGGATCAGCGACAAGCCTGTCATTGAGGTCATGCAGACCTATCGCGCCGAGACCAAGGGCGCCGGCTGGCGGGAGGCGCGTCAGCACTTCAAGCCGAGATTTCGCACCGCCCGTGCCAGGCTCAACACCGCCGATGGCTACGGGGTCTTCAGCGTTATCCCGGTGCCGCCGCAGTTCTCGCGCACCGGCCGGCATTCGGTCGTAGCGGGAACCCGCGTGCTGCTCGCCACCGACGGCTTCATGCGCATCTCGGATCTGTTCGGCCGCTATGCATCGTCGGATCTCATTGGCGTTTGCGGCAACGCGGGCCTTGCCTCGATTGCCGAGGAGTTGCGCGAAATGGAGCGGGCCGACGGCGATTGCGTGCACGTGCCACGCACGAAGCCGCACGACGATGCGAGCGCGATCCTGCTCGAGGTCGTCGCCTGACCCACTTCGTCCTACTCGCGGAACAGCACGCGATTGACGATGAAATTCGCCCAACCCTTGGCCTTGAAGGACGTGCGCACGGCTTCCGGATCGTAGCGGGTCGCGGCCCAGGCTTCGAACGGCACGTCGCCCTTCGGATGGTCCGCGAGATAGTGCTCGAAAACATTATCGAGAATGCCGGTGTTGGCCTGCCGGAAGTGACCATAGCGCCAGTCGAGCTGCTTTGCGGCCTCCGCCACCGGCAGACGCTCCTTGAGAATCATGTAGAGCGTCGCCATCAGGCCCGCGCGATCGGCACCCGACTTGCAATGCATCAGGATCGGATACTCGATCTCGCGAAACAGTTTCGCGGCGGATGCAATGAGCTCCGGCTCCGGCGTTGCCCGCGACTTCACCGGGAAGTCGACGAGCTTGAGGCCTGTCGCCTGACACGTCTTCACTTCGAGCCGGTAGGCGCCGCAATCGCGCACACCCCGCAGGTTCACGATCGTCTTTATCCCGTCGCGCGCGCAGCGGCGCAGATCGTGCGGCGCGGGCTGGGCCGAGCGCCACGCGCCGGGCGCAATCTCGTGCCGGTTCAGATAAAGCACGCGGAAGATGCCGTGATCGACGAAAAGCATATCGAGCGTGTCGACGGCAGGTCCTGCTGCCCGCCTCAGCCAGAGCGGTGACGCATCGGCCAACCGGTCGCGGAAACGGCGGATGCCGCGCCGGAGCTGGCGCCGCTGCGTCTTGGCGATTTTCATGCCGCGCGTCCGCCTCCCTGTCCCGCCCGGCACTACTCCAAGCGGCGACCGGCCATCCTCTGGCTCCGGGTGATAATCCAGTATAGAAGGCCCCAGCAAGTGTGGCGCCTCACCGCGCCCCAACCTATTGGATTTGCCGGGCCCTATGGCAGCACCGATCGAGGGCAGGAAGGCGTTTCCGACCGCCTCCGGAGCAATGCTGGCGCGCTACATCCGATTCGTTCGCCGGACGAGCCGGATCGTTGCCGATCCCGCCGACTGGCTCCAGCGCCTCGATGCCGAGCGGCCGTTCATCTACGCTTTTTGGCATGGCCAGTTCATGCTCATCCCGGCCCTCAGCCCGCCATCAATCCCCGTCGACGTCATGGTGGCCAAGCACGGCGATGCTGAGCTGTTGAGCAAGGCCCTCGTCCATTTCAACATGGGGCTCGTGCGCGGCGCTGGTGCCGGCGACCGCAAGCGCGACCGGGGCGGGGCATCGGCGCTCCGCGCGGCCCTCAACACGCTCGAGGAAGGCCGGTCCCTATCCATGACGGCCGATGTGCCCCCGGGTCCAGCGCGTCGCGCCGGAGAAGGCATCGTGACGCTGGCCCGGCTTTCCGGCCGGCCAATTATTCCCGTGGCTGTAGCGAGCTCCCGCGCGAAGGTTCTCGACACCTGGAGCCGGATGACGATCAACCTGCCCTATTCGACCATTGGCGTTGCTGTCGGCGAGCCGATCCGGGTGCCGCGAGAGCTGTCCGCCGAAGCGATCGAGCGCACCCGCCTCGACGTCGAGACGGCGCTCAACGGCGTGACGGAACGGGCCTATCGCTTGGCCGGAACTGACGCACAACGCATCTCACCCGTGGGCAACGCCAAACGCGGCGTCTGGCTTCTCGCCTATCGCGGCCTCACCCGAGCACTGACGCCCGCTGGTCCTGCGATCCTCTCCTGGCGTACACGCAAGGGGAAAGAAGACCCGAACCGACGTGATGAAAGACTGGGATTTGCCGCTTTGCCACGCCCGGCCGGCCGGCTCGTCTGGATTCATGCCGCGAGCGTCGGCGAGACGAACGCCATCCTGCCGCTGGTGCAGGCGCTTGACCGGCGGCACCCAGAAGCAACCGTGCTGCTCACGACAGGCACCGTGACCTCGGCCGAGCTTGCCCGCAAGCGGCTGCCTAGCCACGCGATCCACCAGTATGTGCCGCTCGACTCTCCGCGCTACGTGGAACGTTTCCTCGAGCATTGGAAGCCCAATCTCGCAATCTTCGTTGAGTCCGAAGTCTGGCCCAATCTCGTGATCGAGACGCATCGCCGGAAAATTCCCCTCGTGCTCGCCAATGCGCGCATGTCCAAGAAATCGTTTCAGAGCTGGAAAAAGAAGCGCGCGATGGCGCGGACACTCTTCTCGGCTTTCGATCTGGTGCTCGCGCAAAACGACACTTTGGCCCGGCGCTTCTCGCGGCTCGGCGCGCCCAACGCTGTCACGTCCGGAAACCTGAAAATCGATTCTCCGCCGCCACCCGTCGATGATGTCGCCCTGCAGAAGCTCGAGGCTTCGCTCGACGGGCGGCCCGTTTTTCTTGCCGCCTCCACCCACGCGGTTGAGGAGGAGCAGGTCGCGACCGCTTACCACCTGTCGCTCGCCAAGCAGCCGCGCCTCCTCGCCATCATCGTGCCGCGCCACCCCGAGCGCGGACCCGAGATAGCGCGCGCCTTGTCGGCCGGCGGAACGCGCGTCGCCTTGCGCTCGAAGGGCGAGCTACCGGGGCCGGAGCATCAGATCTATATCGCCGATACGCTGGGCGAGCTCGGGACCTTTTACAAGCTCGCTCCCATCTCCTTCATCGGCGGCTCGCTTATTCCCCATGGCGGGCAGAACCCGATCGAAGCGGTGAAACTCGGCAGCGTTTGCCTGACAGGTCCGCATTGGGAGAACTTCAAGGATGCGTTCGGGGCCTTGATCAAAGCCGATGGCGCTCGCGAGGTGGCCTCCGCCGAGGCGCTGTCGGCGGCGGTTTGGACACTGTCACAGGATGAGGGCGAGCGGCGGGCGATGCAGGCGCGGGCCGAAGCGGCACTCGGCACGCTCTCCGGAGCGCTCGATCGCACACTTGAACATCTCGACAGCTACCTCGGCGTGGCAAAGCGGCTCGATCGTGCCTCCTAGGGCTCCGAGATTTTGGTCGGCCAAGCCGCCGACGGCCTTGGCGCAGGCGCTCAGGCCAATTGGTGCCATCTACGGCGCGGTCGCTTCACGTTGCCTGAAGCGACCGGGCTACCGCTCCAAGCTCCCGGTCATCTGCATTGGCAATTTCACGGCGGGTGGCGCCGGCAAGACGCCGACGGCGATCTGGGTGGCGGAGGAGCTGAAAAGGCTCGGCCGGAAGCCGGCGTTCCTGTCGCGCGGCTATGGCGGATCGATCGCCGGGCCGCATCTGGTCGACGCGGGAAAGGATAACTCTCGCACCGTAGGCGACGAGCCGCTGCTGCTCGCGAATATTGCCCCGACTATCATTGCTCGCGACCGTGCCGCTGGGGCACGGCTGATCGAGACGCTCGATGCCGATGTCATCGTCATGGACGACGGATTGCAAAATCCGTCGCTGGCGAAGGACCTGACGATTGCTGTCGTCGATGCGGGTGCTGGTCTCGGAAATGGTTTGGTCATTCCGGCAGGGCCGCTTAGAGCGCCGCTCGCGGTGCAGCTGCCATTGGTGCACGCGATCGTCGTCATCGAGGATGATGCAAACCAGATCGTCGCGTTGCCGGGCTGGACAGGTCAACTCTGCCGTGCCCGGCTTGCGGCATTTGAGGATGTCTCTTGGCTTCGCGGCAAACCTGTCGCCGCCTTTGCCGGCATCGGCCGGCCGGAGAAGTTTTTCAACACGCTGAGGGCTCTCGGCGCTGATGTCGTGGCGGCCCGCGGCTATCCCGATCACCACCAATACACGGACGCCGACGTGCGCCCGCTCGCCGCCGAAGCCACCCGGCTTTCGGCAATTCTCGTCACGACCGAGAAGGATCACGTTCGATTGCACGGGACGGCTGCGCTGTCCGATCTCGCCAAATCAGCACGCGTGCTTCGCATTGCACTTGAGATGCCCGATCAGTCCCGTCAGGCGCTCATCGACAAGCTGCGGAGATTGGCAAAACCTCAGCCGCGCTGAGCCCCGGCCTTCGTCTCGAGATGCCGCTTCAGGGCCACCGCCGCGTTGAGATAGGCTTCCTGCCGCTCGACGTTCCAGTATTTCAGACTGGGGAGCGGTATCGGCTCGCCGGTGACGGCGCAGCGCACATGATCGCCGGAGGACAGCACCTGGAATTCGCCGTCGAGGAAGCGCACTCGCGCTTCGCCCTTGTATCCTGAAAACTTCTCGAAGCGGTTCATCGTCCCAAGGATCCAGCGGATAAAGTGCACGCTTATGGCCTAGAAGAGCTGGCCCTGTCCACCAGCGCCCGGCGTACCGGAGGGACCGCGCGCCGGACGGCTCTGGGCCGGCGGCGCCGCAGGCCCCTCTCCTTCCGCTCGAACTTTCCGCCGCCCGTCTGCCAATTCAAGCTCCAGGCGCTGGCCATCGCCAATTGCGCCCACAGAGCGAACCATCTCTCCAGCATCATCGCGAACCAGCGCAAAGCCGCGCGCCAGCACGCTGCGATGACTTAACGAATAGAGTAGCTTGGTCTCGGCCTCGAGCGCCCGGCGCGCTTGCAGGATGCGCGATGACATGGCGGCGGCGAGGCGCCCTTTGATCTCGACATTGCGCTGGCCCGCGCGCCGCAACTCGAGCTTGAGACTCTGCGGCTTGAGGCGGAGGCCGGCCTTGTCGAGCCTTGCCCGCCGCAAATCCAGCCCGCGTCCGAGGAACTGCCGTGAGAACCGGCCGATGGCGTCGAGACGATCCCGGGCGCGGGCGATGCGCTGGCCGACCAGCTGCGGTGTCAGCCGTCCCGAGACGCGGGCAAGCCTCGTCCCGTGCGCTTGTGTGTTGGCTGAGAGCGCGCGCGGCAGGCGGCCAGCGGCCGCATCGAAGCGTTGGCGCGGGAGGGCCACGAGATCGGTGGGTTTTGGCAGAGCCCGCGCGAGCATCGTCAGTTGCCGGCGCTCGGCCTCGAGCATGCGGCGGATGACGAGGGCAAGCCGTCCGCCGTGCTCGCCGACCCGTTGCAAGAGATCGGAATGCTTCGGCACCGCCCATTCAGCCGCCTTCGTCGGCGTCGGCGCGCGCGCGTCGGCAACCAAATCAATCAGCGTCCAATCGGTCTCGTGGCCGACGGCGGAAATGATCGGGATGCGGCTGGCCGCGGCAGCGCGCACGACGACCTCCTCGTTGAAGCCCCAGAGGTCCTCCAGGCTGCCGCCGCCGCGCGCGACGATGAGCACGTCGGGCCTCGGCAATCGGCCGCCGGGTGCGAAGGCATTGAAGCCGCGGATCGCGTCCGCCACCTCCTTGGCCGAGGTCTCGCCCTGCACCCGCACGGGCCAGATGACGACGTGGGTCGGAAACCGCTCGGCGAAACCCGCCAGCATGTCTCGAATGACGGCGCCGGTCGGCGAGGTGACGATGCCGACGACCTTGGGCAGGAACGGCAGCGGTTTCTTGCGCGCTTCCTCGAACAGACCCTCGGCCGCGAATTTCTTCTTGCGCTCCTCGAGCAGCGCCATGAGCGCCCCGGCACCTGCCGGCTCAAGGCTCTCGATGACGATCTGATACTTCGAGGAGCCCGGATAGGTCGTGACCTTGCCGGTGACGACGACCTCGAGGCCCTCCTCCGGCTTGAAGCGGAGCGCGTTGAAGATGCCCTTCCAGACGACGGCGTCGATCTTCGCCTTCTCGTCCTTGAGCGAGAAATAGCAATGGCCGGAGGAATGCGGACCCCGATAGCCGAAGACCTCGCCACGCAACCGGACATGCCCGTAGGCGTCCTCGACCGTCCGCTTCAGGGCGAAGGAAAGCTCCGAGACGGTGAGCTCGGCGACGTTGCGGCCGGTGCGAGAAGCTGGAGTTGGATCGGCCAAGGCAGGCTCCGGTTTTTGGGATATCCGTTGGTGGCCCTTGACCCCGGCAACGTCAAGTCAGCCGCTTCTCCATGAAGACCGACGCCGGGTGGTCTCGATAGTCGCCATAGGGCCCGCGAATCTCGTAGCCGGCACGGCGATAGAGCTTCAGCGCTTCGTCCGAGCGGTCGCCTGTCTCGAGCCGGAGCACGGGGAGCCCTTCCATACGAGCCAATCGCTCGATCTCGGCTAACAGCCGATGGCCGACCCCCTGCCCGCGAACGGCGGGGCTCGAATACATGCGCTTGACCTCGCCATACGCTCCGGCGTGGACCCAGAGCGCCCCGCAGCCAACCGCCTTGCCCCACTGCCGGGCGACTATGAATCGGACCTCGGGGACATCGAGCTCTTCGAGGCTCATCAAATAGCTCGCCTCGGGCGGATAGAGGCCGTCGTTCCAGCGATCGAGCTCTTGGATGAGGGCGACGATGTCCGGCTGGCGAGGACTTTCCAAAGCGATCGAGACGGAGGTCATGCGGTTCCAGAAATGCTGCGGGCCCGAAGCCGTATCAGCTCGGGCCCGCCAGCGTCTGTCAAGCCGGTGCCAGAGCGCTTTCCGACCAAGTGGCCACCGGTTGGTCGAAAGAAAGTGCTCAAAGCCAACAACCTGGACCGGCTTTCCGATCCACGAGGATCGGAAAACGGGCCAGACTACCAGGTCCGCTTCGGCCCGAGGTCGATGTGGAAGAACCCGCTCGGGTAGCGATGCAGGCCGCCGACGCTCGGATGCCTCCTGAGAAAGGCATAGAGGCCCTTCGAGTTGCCACGAACGCGGAAGTCGGTCGCCATGCACTTCAGGTGCCAGGATTTCCGGGCGCCGCCGACGCGACGGTTGTGCTTGTGACCGCGCGCCGTGGAGTTGACGACCACCGGCCCGAACTTCTGCGACACTTGATAGAGAACGCTCTTGAGTGAGCCCGGCACACAGCCCGAGGGTGCGTTCCAGCTAACATTGCCCTTGAGCTTGCCGCCCTTTTTGACGAGCGACTTCTTGATCGAGCCGCTCGAGACGAAGGCGCTCGCCGAGGCGACCTTGGTGCCCTTGCGCTTCTTGGTGACTTTCGTCGCGACCGTCTGAGATTTCACTTTGGCCGTGAGCTTGACCTTCTGCCCGACTTTCTTGGTCTGCGCGGCAACCTTCGTCACCGGCTTCTTCTTACCCTTCTTGGCGACTCTCGCCGGCATGGACTTCTTGGCCGTCCCAGTGACTTTCTGCTGCGACTGCAGAGCGGCATTCGTGTTGGCGATGTTCAGGGATCTCAGATCGTTTGAAAGCTGTGCGCTCTTGCCATCACCTGCCGCCTGCGCTGATGGCGCCAACTGCACCACCCCGGCCAACGCTGTTGCTGTGAAAACCAATCCTGCGACCCAGGACCGGAAATTGCGATCGAATGTACCTTCCTTCGAGCCCCTCAACATACTCAACTCCACTCGTACAAGTTGCGGATACCGATGCGTTACAAAGGCTCCCCTAAACGTTGAGCGAGGCCAGTCAACGAATTAGGCCATTTGGTTGCTGCGCCATCTCAGCGCACGCCGTGATCACATTCCGATCACGTGTAATCTGAAGTTTCGAAAAGGCGCCTTAGCTACCGAGAGCTGCCGTCGAGCCCGTGGGCGATGGCCTTGCGCATGACGGAAGGCAGCGCCTCGCGGTCGAGGTCACGCCGATGCACCCAGCGGCAACGGTCCTGCGACGCCCACAAGGTCAGCGCGGCGGCCGTTGGAACGAGCGCCCGATACACAATGAGCTCGAGGCGGAAGTGTGTGAACGTGTGCGTCACGATGCCCGGCACCGGCCACCAGCTCGCATGCACGGGGGCGCCTTCGAGTGCCTCGTCCTCGGCCATCCAGTCGTCCGCCCACCGGGTCGAAGGGATCTCCATCATCTGCGCAAGCAGGCCATCGTCGGGACGTTTGCGCAGCAGCACCTCTCCGCCTTCCGACAGGGCGAGGAAGGCGATACCGCGCCGGGTTGGACGCTCGGCCTTCGCACGCCGGTAGGGCAGCTCGGCGGCGATGCCGCGCGACTTGCCCAGACAGTGCCGCTCCAGCGGACAGAGCATGCAGGAAGGCCGGCGCGGCGCACAGACGGTCGCCCCGAGATCCATCAACGCCTGCGCCAGATCGCCCGAGCGTTCATCCGGAATGAGCGTTTGGGCCAAAGCTTTGAGTTCGGGCTTGGCATCAGGCAGCGGCGTCTCAACGGCGTGGAGCCGGGCCATCACCCGCTCGACATTGCCATCGACCGGCATTGCCTGCTCGCCGAAAGCAATCGCGGCTACAGCGGCGGCGGTATAAGGGCCGATGCCCGGTAGCTCGAGAAGCTCAGCTTCCGTCCGGGGAAATCGGCCGCCATGCCGCTCGACAACGGTTTTCGCGCAATCGTGCAAATTGTGGGCGCGCGAGTAGTAGCCCAGCCCGGCCCAGGCGCGCATGACATCATCGCGGGATACGGCCGCGAGGTCGCCAACGGCCGGCCAAAGCTCCAGAAATCGCCGATAGTAGGGGATGACGGCTTTCACCGTGGTTTGCTGCAGCATGACCTCGGAGAGCCAGACGGCATACGGGTCAGCCGGCTTGCCAGGTGCCATGCGCCAGGGCAGCTCACGGCGGGCCTTGTCGTACCAATCGAGCAAAGCGGCGCCGACCGGGTGCGATTTGGCACTCCGGGGCATCTGATGCAGCTTGGCAACAGCGCTCATGGCTTCGTCCCCCGCCCGGCGCGAATCGGCCGCTGCATGTTAGCTTTCCCGACGGGTGCAGCAAATGATTCGGGGTCGAGCGCATGGCGTGGGGTGGGGGCAACAGATCTTGGGCGAACAGCGCGAAGCTCGGCTCAAGTGTCGGCGCCATCGGTAGCTTCGTACCGGACGTCACCCGTAAAGCCTTTGAAAAACACGGTTTTCCGGCCGGCCGGCTGGCGGCCGACTGGACTGCCATTGTCGGGCCTGCGCTTGCTCATTTTACTCGGCCCGAGAAGATCAAATGGCCTCGCCCAGTCGAGGACGCCGATGAAACCGAAGCTGCTGGCGCAACGCTGGTGCTTCGCGTGGACGGCGCGCGGGCCCTCGAGGTGCAGTACCGGGCAGCCCAGATCATGGAAAAGATCAACGGCTTCCTCGGCTATCGGGCCATCACCGAGATCCGCCTCGTACAGGCTCCGATCGTCTGCCGGATCGGGCGACCTGCTCAGCAGAAGTTCGTGCCCAGACCCCGCGAGGTCATCGGCCAAGGCGCGAACTCCGGCTCACCGCTCACCAATGCTCTCGACCGGCTGGCGATGGCCGTCACCTCGTCGACGCGGACTGCCAACCGCTAACCCTCAAACATCACGAGGATTTTGTGCCGGGGCGCGGCGTTGCGGCCATAGCCCTGCCCTCGAAATGTGCTAGACGAACCCCATCTGGAGATACATTTCGCCTGCCGCCGGAGGTATGTCACCCCTGGCGCCTCTGTAGGCGACATCGATGGGAGCTTTGCTTGAGCCAGGACAAAAAGTCATCCGGCAGCCAACCTAAGCCAGCCAAGAGCGGTGGCATTCCGACCGGCGGCCTGATCGCGGTCGCGGTGGCGGCGGCGCTGGCCGTGCTGGTCTACAATTTCTATACGCCCTCGCCGTCGCCATCGACCAATACCCAAACCTCATCCTCGGGTGCGACCACAACCTCGACGGACAGCGGCTCGTCAACGACGACAACCTCCGGCACCGACACGTCGGTGTCAGGCTCGTCCTCGACCACGACGGCGACCGACACTTCCTCGGGCGGCACGGCATCCAGCAGCTCGACGACGCCATCGACCGAAACCGCGGCAGCTGCGTCCACGCCGCCAACGCCCGATGTCGCCCTCGAAGAGCTCATGAAGCCCGGCGCGCTCGAGGACATCGTACTAGGTGACGCGAACGCGCCGGTCACGATCGTCGAGTACGCGTCGATGACCTGCCCGCATTGCGCGAACTTCCACACGTCGGTGCTGCCGCAGGTGAAGACCAAATACATCGACACCGGCAAGGCCAAACTGATCTTCCGCGAGTTCCCGCTCGACAATCTCGCCATGGGCGTCTCGATGCTGGCGCGTTGCGGCGGCCCGGTGAAGTTCCACGCCTTCATCTCCTCCATGTTCAAGACGCAGCTCGACTGGGCCACTGGCGAGGGCTCGCCCTTGCCGAAGCTCAAGGAAATCACCAAGCAGGCCGGCTTCACCGACGAGAGCTTCGACAAGTGCCTCGCCGACACGAAGCTGCAGGAGAACATCGGCGCGATTCGTGACCGTGCCGACCAGAATTTCGGCATTACCGCGACACCGACCATCTTCATCAATGGCGTGAAGCTCAAAGAGGGATTTGGACTCGAGGAGTTCGACAAGATCATGAAGGCGCTGGGACACGGCTGATGCGGAGCGCCCGGCGGATCATCGGCACCATTGGCGTAGCGGCTTCGCTGGCCGTCGCGATACTGCTCGCCGGCTGCTCGGGCGAGCCGGTGGCGCCCGGCGTGATTGGAGCTGCGACAGCCGAATCCTCGACGGCTGACACCTCAAGCCTTGCCGCCTATTCGACGAAGACGGCGGCAGCACCAAAGTCGAGCTTCGGCCGCGCGGGGGATAGCGCAGCGCCCGACTCGAGCGCGAACGGTGGCCGCAAGGTGATCGCCGAGCCGACGGCCGCCGACCTCGCGCTGGCCGGTCCGCTCGGCGACCGGTTCCTTGGCAGCGCGAACGCGCCGCTCACCGTCTATGAGTTCGCCTCGATGACCTGCCCGCATTGCCGGGCCTTCCACGCCTCGAGCTTCCCGGCCATCAAGAAAACCTACATTGATACGGGCAAGATCAAGTGGGTGATCCGCGAGTTCCCGATCGGCCGGTCGTCCGGCAATGCGTGGATCGCGTCCCGCTGCGCTTCCGATGACACCTGGCACGCCGTCTACGAGCACCTGCTCGCCGGACAAGCGAGCTGGGTTTCCCAGGAGGTCAGGATCGATGCCATCGCGGCCGTCGCCGAGAAGGGCGGACTCTCACGGCAGCAGTTTGACTCCTGCCTTGCGAATCAGACCCTGATCGACGGGCTCGCCTGGGTGAAGGAGCGCGGCCGCGAGCTCGGTGTCATCGGTACGCCGACCTTCTTCATCGGCACCAAGCATATCCGGCAGGTGCTGACGCCGGAGGAGTTCAAGGCGATCGTTGACCCCATGTTGTCGGGCGCGGCTGTCGCCTCGAGCGGCTAGTGCGATGGTTCGCAAATGCCGACTGAGAATGCTGCGGGCTCAGACGGCATTTGCGAAGCTGAATTGCACTAGAAAACCTATAGTTGCTAGTGTCCCTTTTGTCCCGCAATTGCCGAAAGTGCCTGCTGCAAGCTGGTCGGCAATTGCGGGACGGGACACTAGTGCGATGGTTCGGGTAGCGTATCCTCCAAAGACCGAAGTTGAGGCGAGTGCGAGGCCATCGTGCATATCAAGCGGCTGAGACTGATCGGCTTCAAATCCTTCGTCGAGCCGACCGAGCTTGTTGTCGAGCCCGGCCTCACCGGCGTCGTCGGCCCGAACGGCTGCGGCAAATCCAATCTGCTCGAAGCGCTGCGCTGGGTCATGGGCGAGACCTCGCACAAGAGCATGCGCGCCGCCGCCATGGACGACTTGATCTTCGCCGGCACGCAGCAGCGACCGGCGCGGAATTTCGCCGAGGTCGCTATCCTCATCGACAATTCCGAACGCAAGGCGCCGCCCGAGCTCAACGACAGCGACATCATCGAGGTGGCCCGCCGCATCGAGCGTGAGGCAGGCTCAACCTACCGCGTCAACGGCCGCGAGGTGCGCGCCCGCGACGTAAAACTACTTTTCGAGGATGCGGCGACCGGCGCCCGCTCGCCAGCCCTGGTCCGCCAAGGCCAGATCGCCGAGATCGTCAATGCGAAGCCCGAGCAGCGCCGCCGCATCCTGGAAGATGCGGCAGGCATTGCCGGCTTGCACTCCCGCCGGCACGATGCGGAGCTGCGCCTCAGGGCAGCCGACACGAACATGACGCGCGTCGCCGACGTAATCGGCGGCCTCGCCTCGCAGATCAACAGTCTCAAGCGGCAAGCGCGCGCTGCCCGCCGCTACCGCGAGATCTCGGACGAGATAAGGCAGGCCGAGACCATCGCCCTCTACCTCGCCTGGCGCGATTCGGAAGTCGACGTCGAGCAAAGCGAGGCGGCCTTGCACGAGGCCTTGCGGTTGCTGGCGGAGCAAACAGAGGCGCAAGCGCGGGCGACAACACAGGAGGCCAAAGCCTCCGAGCGACTCCCCGGTCTGCGCCAGATCGAAGCCGAGAAGGCGGCGGCGCTGCATCGGCTCAACAACGAGGCAGTGAGTCTCGAGCGCGAAGAACAACATATCCGTGCTCGCCTTGCCGAGCTCGACGGGCGCCAGGCCGAGATCTTCCGCGACCACGAGCGCGAGACGACGATCGTTGCCGAGGCGCGCGCCATGCTGGCGGAGCTGGGCGAAGAGGCGGAGAGGATCACGTCGGCCGCCTATTTTGCCGAGAAAGCGACGCAAGCCGCCCATACGCTCGTCGCCGAGCGGCGCACGGTCTGCGGCGAAATCGAGCAGCGGCTGGCAGCCCTCACGCGCGAGATCGCAACGCTGACCTCGAGCCGCCAGCGGCTATCGGGCCTGGTCGCGGAGGAAACCCGGCGCACCGGCGATTGCTTGACACGGCACTCGAAGACCGTGGCCGAGGCGGAGGCTCTTGCGACCGATCAGACGAGTGCTGCGATCGGCGCGTTGCGCCAGCGGGTCGAGGCGGAGTCGACCCGCGTCGTCGAGCTGGAACAGGCCGTCGAGACCGCGGAGGATGGCGTCACCCGCGCGGCACAGACCGAGGCCGAGGCGCGCGGCGCGCTGTCCAGCAGCCAGATCGAGGCGGGCCGGCTCGCCGCCGAGAGCGATACGCTCCGCCGCTTGATCGCCTCCGTCACCGCAGGCGCCGAGCCCATCGCCGACAAGCTCGCCGTCACCTCCGGCTACGAGACCGCGCTCGGCGCCGTCCTCGGCGACGACCTCGATCATCCGATCGACGAGATCTCGCCGGCCCATTGGACGATCATAGAGGGGCAAGCCGACGATCCCTTGCTCCCCGATGGGGTCGCGCCGCTCTCCCAATTCATTGACTGCCCGCCGGAGCTGACGCGCCGTCTCGCTCAGACCGGGCTGGTCGAAAGGGTCGATGGCGCACGGCTCCAAAAGCTTCTGCGCGTCGGCCAGCGGCTGGTGAGCCGTGCGGGCGACGTCTGGCGCTGGGACGGTCTCGTCGCCGCCGCCGAGGCGCCGACGGCGGCTGCCGCCCGCCTCGCCAACCGCAACCGGCTTGCAGAGATCGCGTCGCTCCATGCCTTGTCAGAGCGACGCCTGTCAGAGGCAGCCGCCCTGCTCGCTGGCATGAGCGCCACCCTCAAGGACGCTCGTGACGCGGCCGCCGCAGCAAAAGCCCATCTGAGAGACGCCCGCGAAACCCTGGCCCGCAGCCGCGACGAGCTCACCCGCGCCGAGCGCAAGACCGCCGAGGTCGAGAGCCGCCGGGCCGTGCTCGCGGCTGCGATCGCACGCGATGCCGAGGCCGTCGAGGAGCACCGCGCGCGCGCCGCCGCTTTCCAATCCGAGCTGGACGGCCTCGCCGATCCCGCGCCGCTGACGGCCGAACATCAACGTACCGTGGCCACAGCCCAAACCGAGCGCCAGACGCTCATCGAGGCCGAGGCGCGCGCCACCAATCTCGATCGGGAGGCGGAGCAGCGGACCCAGCGCCTCAAATCCATCGGCGGCGATCAGAGCCGCTGGACCTCGCGCATCGAGGCTTCGGAGAAACACCTCGCTGGCCTTGCCAAGCGCCGGGAGGATGCGGAATCCGAGACCGAGCGGCTCGCGAGTGAGCCCGAACGGATCGCGGAAGCCCGCGCCAAGCTCGCCGATGCCATCTCGTCCGCCGAAGCCGATCGGCGCCATGCCGCCGATACGCTGGCCGAAGCCGAAACCGCGGCGCGCCAGCTTGCGAAGACGTTGAAGGAAGCAGGCGAAGCCGTCTCCCAGCAGCGCGAGGCCCGCGCCCGCGTCGAGACGCACCTGGAGCAGGCCCGAGAGTTGCGATTGCAGGCGTCAGCCAAGCTCCGCGAGACCTTGGATTGCCCGCCCGAGGCCGCACTCGCCAAAGCGGGACACGCGCAAGACGCGGAGCTGCCGAGCCTCGCCGATCTGGAGCGTCGCTTGCACAAACTCCGGCAGGATCGCGACGGGCTCGGCGGCGTCAATCTGCGCGCCGAGGAGGAGCTGACCGAACTCGAGAAGCAGCATGACTCCCTCGAAAAAGAGCGCGCCGATCTCGATGCCGCCATTGGCCAGCTCCGGGAAGCCATCGGCAAGCTCAACCGCGAGGGCAAGAAGCGGCTCGACGAGGCCTTCACGATCGTCAACGGGCACTTCCAGCGCCTGTTCATGACGCTGTTCGCCGGCGGCGAGGCGCGGCTCGAAATGATCGAGGGTGAGGATCCGCTGGAAGGCGGGCTCGAGATCGTGGCGAAACCTCCCGGCAAAAAGCCAGCGACGCTCTCGCTGCTCTCGGGCGGCGAGCAGACGCTGACGGCGCTGTCACTGATCTTCGCGGTGTTCCTGTCGAACCCCTCGCCCATCTGCGTGCTGGACGAGGTCGACGCGCCGTTGGACGACTCCAACGTCGACCGCTTCTGCGCCATGATGGAGGAGATGGGGCGCAACACGCAGACCCGCTTCCTCGTCATCACCCATCACCCCATGACCATGTCGCGCATGCATCGCCTGTTCGGGGTGACGATGGCCGAGAAGGGCATCAGCCAGCTCGTGTCGGTCGACTTGGCGACCGCCGAGGGCTATCGGGAGGCGGGGTAAGGGCTACGAATCGAGCATCCGCATGTAGTCGTCGTGCCCGCCGATCCAGAACCAAGTGATGGTGTCGCCTTCGAGCAATCCAAGGGCGCGATGGTGTTCACCAACCCTCACCGAGAAGAGCGGTTGCTCCAGACCGACGCGCTTGAAATGCAGTGAAGGGTGGGCCGGGTTCTTGCGCCACTGTCCATAAGCCGATCGGGCGCGTTCCTGGATACCGACCGGAAGTTTGTCGAACAGACGCCAGAATTTTTTGTTGGTCTGTGATCGCATTCATCCCTCCACTCCTTACGGTCTTGGTCGTGGAAGGCAAAGCCAGCCTGAACCCCGCACATGGCGCAAGCGGTTCGTGCGGATGCCGTATTCAGCCGCTCGAGCGGTTGGATGGGTCTCCGTCGATGACATCGCCCGCCGCTATGTCCGCCCGAACCTCGCGAACAAGGCGATCCAGCAGCGGACCTGATCTCGGATCATTGAAAAGAGCCTCCCAACGCTGGTCCGCTGCTACGCGATCCAATACTTCGCGGGCAAGCGCATCCTGCTCCTCTGGCGGGAGTTGGCGGAGCACTTTGATGGCTTTGTCGAGCAGTATCGTCATGGTCTGGATTTATACTTCAGTTTGCCTGATTGCGCCAATCCGGTTTGGATCGAGCCGAGCGCTATCGCGAGGCAGTGTCGTCTGTGGACGGCGGCGGATGAATTGCCGCAGCGCCGGCCCACACCTTAGAAAACCGCCGGAAATCCGGGCTTTTTCGCCCGTTTCCGATCCTTGACACACTATCCCCCGCCCCTTAAGTTCCGCCCCGGTCGATAGCCTGATTTCGTCGACGACCTGCCTGTTTTCGAGGCCTCCCATGAGCGAGCCGGCCGGCCCCAAAGGCCGCGGCGATCTGAGCCCCGAGGAGCGGGCCGCTTTCGAGCGGCGCGTCAGGGACTTGGATGGCAAGCTCGACCGCGTGCGCGAGGCCAAGGCGGCGGAGCAATCCGCCGGACAACAGGGCAGGATGTCGAGCCGGGGCATGGCCTACGGGATGCGGATGGTGTCCGAGCTCGTGGCAGCCGTGCTGGTCGGCGGCGTCATCGGATATGCGCTCGACTATGTGCTCGGTACGGGCCGGTTGCTGTTCCTCGCGTTTCTGCTTCTGGGGTTCATCGCCGGCATCGTCAATCTCCTGCGGACCCAGCGAAGGCTGCAGGCCGAGATCAACGCCGAGACCGGCGGCAATCTCGGACGGGCGGTCAAGGACGACGACGACGATTGATTTTGGGGGACACGCGTGGCTGAAGCAGCTGGCGGACATGGCGGCGGGGGAATGCCCGATCCGATCCATCAGTTCGATATCTGGCCGATCCAGAAGTTCAGCCTGTTCGGCTACGACGCGACATTTACGAACTCGTCGCTGTTCATGGTGCTGGCGACGATCGTGTCGTCGGGCTTCCTCGTCTACGCCATGGGCGCGAAGGCGCTGATCCCGAGCCGCATCCAATCAATCGCCGAGATCGCCTACGAGTTCGTCGCCAACATGCTGCGGCAGGCGGCCGGCGATCACGCGATGAAGTTCTTCCCGCTCGTCTTCTCGCTCTTCATCTTCATCTTCACGGTGAACATGCTGGGCATGATCCCCTATGCCTTCACGGCGACAAGCCATCTCATCATCGCCGTCGCGCTGGCGGCTATCGTGTTTATCACCGTGCTGGTGGTGGGCTTCGCCACGAACGGCCTCAGGTTCCTGAAGCTCTTCGTGCCGTCGGGCGTGCCGATCTACATGATGCCAATCGTGGTGCCGATCGAGGTGATCTCCTTCCTCTCGCGCCCGGTCAGCCATTCGATGCGTCTCTTCGCCAACATGCTGGCGGGCCATATCGCGCTGAAAGTCTTCGCGGGTTTCATCGTCATGCTGTTGGGCGCCGGCGCCTGGGTGGCGCTTTCGCCGCTGCCGCTGCTGATGGCGATTGCGCTGACGGCGCTGGAATTCCTCGTGGCCTTCCTCCAGGCCTATGTCTTCAGCATGCTCACCTGCATGTATCTCAACGACGCGCTGCATCCGGGACACTGACCGGGGCACGCTCGCGAAAGTTCCATCAACCAACGACTGAGAGAAACGGGAGAAGTATCATGGAAGCTGAAGCCGCAAAGCTCGTCGGCGCAGGACTAGCAGCCATCGGTGCCGGCGCCGCCGGTATCGGCGTGGGCTCGCTGTTCGGCCAGTATCTGTCCGGCGCGCTCCGCAATCCCTCCGCCGCCCAGGGCCAGTTCGGCAACCTGATCTTCGGCTTCGCCGTGACGGAAGCGCTTGGCATTTTCGCGCTCGTCATCGCCTTCATGCTGCTCTTCGCGGTCTGATCGCCGCGACGACTTAAGATCGTTGGCGCGCGCCCTGCCGTCCTACGCGACGGCGCGCGCTTCACCTCTCGTTGACGCCGGGACCCCATCATGACGGATCAGGCTGCAGGCGACACCATCATCCTGGCTCAGACCGAGTCGAGCGGATCGTCCACGACGATAGCCACCGCCGCGACGACTACGGCCACGACGGCATCCAAGGCGACCGCCGGTACGCAAGTCGCCACCACGGTCGAGGTGCTGACCGAGACCGTCGGCGTTGCCCCGGAGGCCGAGCACAAGAAGAAGGTCTTCCCGCCGCTCGACCCGACGACCTTTGCCTCGCAGCTCATCTGGTTCGCGATCGCCTTCGGCGCGCTCTATCTGATGATGTCGCGCGTGGCGCTGCCCAAGATCGGTGCGGTGATCGACGAGCGAAAGCTGCGCATCCGCCGCGACCTCGACGAGGCCGAGCGCTTGAAGGGCGAGACCGAAAAGGCACTCAAGGCCTACGAGCAGGCGGTGGCCGAGGCGCGTGGCAACGCCTCGCAGATCGCACAAGCGACCCGCGACAAGCTAAAGTCCGAAGTCGATGCCGAGCGCACGCGCGTCGACAGGGAGATCGGCGAGCGCATCGCCAAGGCGGAAGCCCAGATCAAGTCGGCGACTGCATCGGCCATGGGCAAGGTCAACGACATCGCAACCGACACGGCCGAGGCGATTGTCAATGCGCTCGTCGGGCTGAAACCCGACCGGGGTGATGTCGCCAGCGCCGTCCGCTCGGTCCTGAACTAGACACTTGGTTTTCGTGCTTCTTATCGGAAAACCGCTTCGCACTTTTCCGGAAGCACATTGTTGGTTTGTCGTGCTTCTTATCGGAAAACCGCTTCGCGCTTTTCCGGAAGCACTTTAGGAACACTTTCATGTTGCAGACCGCCGAATTCTGGGTCGCCCTCTCCTTCGTCGCCTTCTTCGCGCTGATCATTTGGAAGGGCGTTCCGGCCATGATCGGCAAGGCGCTCGATGCGCGGGCCGACGGTATCCGCAAGGAACTCGAGGACGCGCGCAAGCTCAAGGACGAGGCCGAGAAGCTGCTCGCCGACTATGAGAAGCGCCGCAAGGCCGCTGCAGGCGATGCCGAGGCCATCATCGCTCAGGCCAAGGCCGAGGCAACGGCGCTCGCCGCCGAGACAAGGGCTGGCCTCAAGGAAAGCCTCGAGCGCCGCACGAAGCTCGCCGAGGACAAGATTGCCCGCGCCGAAGCGCAGGCCACGGCCGATGTCCGCGCCGCCGCCGTCGAGGCCGCCGTTTCCGCCGCCGCGCGACTGCTCGGCACGAAGCTCGATGGTGCCAAGGCTGGTGGGCTCGTCGACAACTCGATCGCTGAGCTGAAGTCGAAGCTCGGCTGAGCGAGCCTTTCGTCTACCACAGCGCCCCGCCCGTCACCTGGATGTTCTCCATGGTGAGGCCCTTGGCGCCTTCGCTGCACAGAAACACCGCGAGCGCCGCGATCTCGTCGGGCTGGATGATGCGCTGTTGCGGGTTCTGACGCGCGATCTCGGCCATCGCGTCCTCGAGCGTTCGCCCCTTGCCCTCGCGCGCCACGACCTGGGCGACGTTGCGGCGCATCAATTCCGTCTCGACCCAGGTCGGGCTGATCATCACGGCCGTGACACCGTGCGGAGCGCCTTCGAGCGCGACGCACCGCGTCAGCCCGAGCAGCCCCGCCTTCGACGCACAATAGGCCGGGCAGGCGCGGATGGTCGATGGAGGTCAGCCCGCCGAAGGACAGCAGCGTCTGCACGCGATACTTGAAGCCGTGCTTCTTGGAGATGTCCTCGATGCCCTTGAGCTGTTTGCGGCCGCGCGAGGTCGCATAAGCTTCGATCAAAACACTGTTGAGCCGTGACTGCTCACGCACCACCGGGCGCACTTCGTGGCTCGTGTAGACGAGCACGTCGGCCTTCGCCTTTTTCGCCTCCTCGCGCACGATCTCGGCAACGCGGCGCTCATGTGCCGGGTTCACATGCGAGAAGAGGAGGCAGATGCAGATCGCCTCGACCTTGTCCTTCAACAGCGCCTTCGCCGCCGCGCGCGCCTCGTGCTCGTAGAGCGGGATCACCACATCGCCGAACTGGTCGACGCGCTCGGTGACGCCATGCGTGCGCCGTCGTTGACGAGCGGGTCCGGGTGGTGGTGCGTCACGGCGTGGAGCCGATCGGCGTAGGCGTAATCGGCCCAGGCCTGGAGGCCGCGGCCCATGAGGATCATGTCCTCGACGCCCTTGGTCGCGATGAGCCCGAGCCGGCGGCCGGTGCGCGAGAGCAGCGTGTTGAGCATGCCGGTGCCCGAGTAGAGCACCACGTCGACGCCGGAGAAGAGCTTGTCGAGCGAGAGGCCCCAGGCGTCGGCCGCATCCTCGGCCGAGGCGATGAAGCCCTCGCTCTCATCGTGCGGCGTGGTCGCGGCCTTGCCGATCTTGAAGCGGCCCTGGGCGTCAACCAGGATCGTGTCCGTCATGATGCCGCCGGCATCGATACCGATGACGATAGGGTCGCCGAGCGACATGGGCAGGCTCCTCGAATGTGAGCTTGGAGTGTAGGGCCGGCGGACGTGCCCGGCCATATGACAGCCGTCATGGTCGGAAGCGAAAGCTCAGCTCTTGTTCTTGTAGTAAACGTCCAGGAACACGGCGAGCATCAGCACGGCACCCTTGATGACCTGCTGCCAGTCGATGCCGACGCCCATGATGCCCATGCCGTTGTTCATCACGCCCATGATGAAGGCGCCGATGACGACGCCGGTGATCTTGCCGACGCCGCCCGTCACTGCCGCGCCGCCGATGAAGCAGGCGGCGATCACGTCGAGCTCGAGACCGGCGCCGGCTTTCGGCTGGGCGGAGTTCAGTCGCGCCGCGTAAACGAGTCCGGCGAAAGCCGCCAGCGCTCCCATGATGGCAAAGATCATGATCGTCACGCGCTCGGTGTTGATGCCGGAGAGCTTGGCCGCCTTGGCGTTGCCGCCGATGGCGTAGACGCGCCGGCCAAAGGTCGTCCGCGTTGTCACGAACATGAAGAGCGCCACCAGCGCGAACATGGTGACGAGCACGTTCGGCAGGCCCTTGTGGTTCGACATGATCCACGAGAAGCCGAGGATGGCGACAGCGATCAGCCCATTGCGGGCATAGAACAGTGTGATCGGCTCGTCCGCCATGCCATGCGCATGCTCGATTCTTCGCCCTCGCCAGTTCGACAGGAGGATCAGGGCGGTCACGACAGCGCCGGCGACGATCGCCAGCAGGTTGATGCCGGGCGGCGCCATGAATGCCAGAAGATCGGGCACATAACCGCTGGAGATCGCCTGGAAGGAATCCGGGAAGGGCCCGAGATTGCGGCCGCTGAGCATGAAGATCATCAGGCCACGATAGATGAGCATGCCGGCGAGCGTCACGATGAAGGCCGGAATCAGGAAGCGCGCGACGAACATGCCTTGCAGCGCGCCGATCGCGGCTCCGACCAGGAGACAGATGCCGATGGTCGGAAACGTCCCGAGCTTCCACTCGACCGGCCAGAACGGATTTGTCACCATCAGCACGCCGGCGATGGCGCCGATCAGCCCGGAGAGAAAGCCGACCGACAGATCGATGTGGCCGGCGACGATGATGAGCAACATCCCCAGCGCCATGATGACGATGTAGCTGTTCTGCAGGATGATGTTCGTCATGTTGAGTGGCGTGAAGAGAATGCCGTTCCGGAACACCTCGATCGGGCTCGTCAGAACAAGCATTAGGGCATCGGCGAACGTCTGCTGTCGCAATGCCGTCGAGGTCGCCATCTGGAAGAACACCATGATGGTGATGAGCGAGAGCAGCAATGCATAGTCGCGGATGTTCGCCTTGACGAACGTCATGACGGAGGTCGTGGGTGTGGGCGCGACGGCGTCGGTCATGTCAGTTTTCCCAGCTTTTCATGATGGCGCGCATGATGGCTTCCTGCGTCGCCGACCTGGCCGGCATCTCGGCGACGAAGCGGCCCTCGTTCATGACGTAGATGCGATCCGAGATGCCGAGCAGCTCCGGCATTTCCGAGGAGATGACAATGACGGCCTTCCCCGATTCGGCGAGCGCGTTGATGATGCCGTAGATCTCGTACTTCGCGCCGACGTCGATGCCGCGCGTCGGCTCGTCGAGGATCAGCACCTCGGGGCCGGAGAACAGCCACTTCGAGAGCACGACTTTCTGCTGGTTGCCGCCTGAGAGATTGACCGTCGTCTGGAACACGGACGAGCAGCGGATGCCGAGATCCTTGCGATACTTTTGCGCAACAGCGAGCTCGGCTGGATCGTCGATCACGGACGCATTGGAGACGGCGGGCAGGTTGGCGAGTGTGACGTTGTGTTTGATGTGATCGATGAGGACGAGGCCGAAGGTCTTGCGGTCCTCAGTGACATAGGCGAGGCCTGCCTTCTGCGCCTTCGGTATGCTCGAGACATCCACCACTTTGCCATCGACCCGGACCTCGCCCGTGATCTTCTGCCCGTAGGCGCGCCCGAACAGCGACATGGCAAGCTCGGTGCGGCCCGCCCCCATGAGGCCGGCAATGCCCACCACCTCACCAGCGCGCACTGAAAGAGAGAGGTTCTTGATCACCTGCCGGTCGGCATGCTGCGGGTGATAGACGTTCCAGTCGCGCACCTCGAGCTTCACATCGCCGATTTTTGCATCGCGCGGCGGGAAGCGGTCGGTGAGCTCGCGCCCAACCATCGCCTTGATGATGCGGTCCTCCGAGACGCGCGCCGTGGAGGTGTCGAGCGTGTCGACGGTCATGCCGTCGCGCAGCACGGTGATGCGGTCGGCGACCTTCAAAACCTCGTTGAGCTTGTGGGTGATGAGGATCGAGGAGATGCCCTGCGTGCGAAATTCTTTGAGGAGCGCCAGCAGCGCGTCGGAATCCTTCTCGTTGAGGCTCGAGGTCGGCTCGTCGAGGATGAGGAGCTTCACGCTCTTGTTCAGCGCCTTGGCGATCTCGACGAGCTGCTGCTTGCCGGTGCCCAGATTGGTGATGAGGGTATGCGGGTTCTCGACGAGGCCGACTTTTTTCAGCAGCACGTTGGTTCTGGCGTGGGCCTCGTGCCAGTTGATGACGCCGAACCTCGCGGTCTCATGGCCGAGGAAGATGTTCTCGGCGATCGAGAGGAGCGGCACCAGAGCCAGCTCCTGGTGGATGATGATGATGCCGGTCGCCTCGCTGTCGGCGATGCCGGTGAAGTGCCGCTGCTTGCCGTCGTAGCGGATCGTGCCATCATAGGTGCCGGCAGGGTAGACGCCGGACAGAACCTTCATGAGCGTCGACTTGCCAGCGCCGTTCTCGCCGACGACGGCGTGAATCTCGGCCGGCATCACAGACAAATTGACGTTCGTGAGCGCTTTGACGCCCGGGAACGTCTTGGTGATGCTCGTCATTTCGAGGATCGGCTCGGCGCCCATCCAGGCCCTCCGCCTCGAGATGCGTCCTGCAATCACAAGCAGCGCGGGTCGAGCCCAAGGGCCAGACCCGCGCCGGACGTCTTACTGCAGCTCCTCGGCTTTGATGTAGCCGGAGTCGATCAGCATCTTCTGGATGTCGTCCTTACCGACGTCATGGGGCGTCAGCAGATAGGACGGCACGATCTTGACCTCGTTGTTGTAGGTCTTCTCGTCGTTGATCTCGGGCTTGCCGCCCGACATCACCGCATCGACCATCTTGGCGGTCTGCTTGGCGAGTTCACGCGTGTCCTTGAACACCGTCGAGTACTGCTCGCCGGCCTGCATGCTCTTGACCGATGCCACCTCGGCGTCCTGCCCGGTGACGATCGGCATCTCGGCGCCTGGTGCGTAACCGACGCCCTTCAGAGACGAGATGATACCGCGCGAGAGCCCGTCGTAGGGCGCAAGCACGCCATTCACCTTCTTGTCGGTGTAGTTGGCCGACAGCAGGTTATCCATGCGGGCCTGGGCGACCGCGCCGTCCCAGCGGAGCGTACCGACCTTGTCCATGCCCATCTGGCCGGACGGGATGACGATCTCGCCGGCATCGATCATGGGTTGAAGGACCGACATGGCGCCATCGTAGAAGTAGAAGGCGTTGGTGTCGTCGGGCGAGCCGCCGAACAGCTCGACGTTCCAGGGCTTCACGCTCGCGAACCGCTCCTTCAAACCCTTCACCAGCGAGTTCGCCTGCAGCACGCCGACGCCGAAATTGTCGAAGGTCGTGTAGTAGTCGACATCGCCGGTCTTGGTGATGAGGCGGTCATAGGCGAACACTTGGGCCTTCGCCTCGTGGGCTTTCTTGAGGATGTCCGACAGCGTCGAGCCGTCGATGGCGGCGATGATGAGCACCTTGGCGCCCTTCGTCACCATGTTCTCGATCTGGGCGAGCTGGTTGGGGATGTCGTCCTCGCCATACTGCAGGTCGGTGTCGTAGCCGAGCGCGGTGAACTCCTGCACCATGCTCTCGCCGTCCGAAATCCAGCGCGTCGACGACTTCGTCGGCATGGAGATGCCAACCAGGCCCTTGTCTCCCGCAAAACTCGGGGTGGCCAGGCCCAGCGCCATTGCGCCAGCACCAGCCAGAAGCATAATTCTACGATTAATCAAAGGGTTCCTCCCTTAGGTCCCAAATTGAAGTCCGCGAAGTTCCGTTGTTTGCGGTTCTCGGGGCCGCACCTGATGTCTAGGGCAAAGCCCGCCGCCCTGCAACGTCTCCAGATGGGGCTTTCCGACGGCGCCCCGCACGCCTCGACACGAGGTCGTCCCGAGCTCACTCGACCAATTTGCCGGTCGCGCCTAATTTTGCAGCCGTCGCCCCGCGGAGGAAAAGGGTCATGTCCGACGTCACAGCCGGCTATCTTCAGCTCAACAAGGCCAATTGGAACGAGCGCGCGGCGATCCATCTCGAGGACGCGACGGGATTCTATGAGATCGCGGAGTTTCGCGCCGGCAAGTCGTCGCTGCATGCCATCGAGGCCGGCGAAATCGGTGACGTGACGGGCAAGCGCCTCGCGCATCTGCAATGCCATATCGGTCTCGACACACTCTCGCTCGCCCGGCTCGGCGCGGACGTGACGGGGCTCGATTTCTCGGCGGCTGCGCTCGAGGGCGCACGCAAGCTCGCGGCCGAACTTGCCATCCCAGCGCATTTCGTCGAGGGCAATGTCTACGACGCGCGGCGCCTGCTCCCCGGCTCCTTCGACATCGTCTACTCGACCTGGGGCGCCATCAACTGGCTGCCCGATATCCGCAAGTGGGCCGGGGTCGCCTCGAGCCTGCTGGCGCCCGGCGGCTTCCTCTACATGGCTGAGGCGCATCCCGTCACACTCGTCTTCGAGGAGGTCGAGGGCCGGCTCGTCCCTAACTACGCCTGGCGGACGCCCCCCGATCAGCCGATCAATTCCGACACGCCAACGACCTACACAGGGGCTACGACGCCGCTCGTCAACCGCCGCACAAGTGAGTGGATGCATCCGCTGTCGGACATTGTTGGAGCGCTCATCGCTGAAGGCCTGCGTATCGAGTTCCTGCACGAGCACGAGCTGTTGCCGTGGCAGCTCTTCCCGATGATGGTGCCGGCAGGCGGCAAGCTCTTTCGCCTGCCGGACGGCATGGTGTCGTTCCCGCTCTCGTTCTCGATCAAGGCGGTGCGCGACTAATATGATAGATGCCTCACATGGTCTGCTGCGTCGTCACTACTTTTCCTCCCCCTTTTTATGGGGGAGGACTGTTCGCCTTGGGTTTAGCGCAAGCTAAACCCTTGGGCGAACATAGGTGGGGGTGCTCGTGCTGCAAACTCGATACAGTCCCCATTTTGATGTCTGACACACCCTCGCATGCTTCGCTGCAGCTTAGCTTGCAGGGCGTCGCCCATAAGCTTGTCGCTCCCTTGCGCGAGGGTCCATCGACTGACGGCATTTCGCGCCGTGGCACGAACACCCCCACCTAGGCGCGCCTAAGGACTTACACGCTGTGCGCCTAAGTCCAAGGCGCGCGGTCCTCCCCCATAAAAAGGGGGAGGAATCAGTGCGGCGACCGTGTGGGTCAGACGTGGCGGACATTAGCGTTCGTTTCACGCCACCTCCGCCGCGAGCACCGCGCCCGCCCCGCCGGTGACAGCGCGCGATAAGCCCGGCGCACCGACCGCGATGGTCTCGGCGAAGAAGCGGGCGAGCCGCATGCGATCGACGTGCCGAGCATCGCCCTCACCGGCCAGCGCCGCCTTCGCGAGATAGCAGCCGCCGGCCGCGATGCCAAACAGCCGCTGATAGGGCGTGGCGATGGCCAGCACTTCCTCGCGCCGGCCCTGCTGGAGCGCCGCGCCAATCCACTTGGTCGCTTCGCCAAGCGCTTTGACGGCGTCCCCTAGCACCTCGCCGGTTGACCCGAGCTCGGCCGCGTTCGAGCCCTGCACCGCGCGGACTACCTCGGTGAGCTCGCCGAGATAGCCTTTGACGACAGCGCCGGCTTCGAGCGGCAGCTTGCGCATGACGAGGTCGATCGCCTGCACGCCGTTGGTGCCCTCGTAGATCGGCAGGATGCGCGCGTCGCGATAGTGCTGCGCCGCGCCCGTCGTCTCGATGAAGCCCATGCCGCCATGCACCTGGATGCCCAGCGAAGCAACCTCGACGCCGTTGTCGGTCGCGAAGGATTTGGCGACCGGCGTCAGCAGCGCGGCACGATTGGTGGCGCGCATACGAGCCGCCGGGTCGGGTAATCGCTCCGAACGATCGATCTCGGCAGCGGTCGCAAGGCAGATCATGCGGGACGCCTGGGTCAATGCCCGCATGGTGAGCAGCATGCGTTTCACGTCGGGATGCTGGACGATGGGAGAGCTTGCCCCATCGGCTGCGCCTTCCGCGCGTCCTTGCCGCCGCTCCTGCGCATAGGCGACCGCCTTCTGCAGCGCCCGCTCGGCGACCGCGACGCCTTGTACACCGACCGCAAGCCGCGCCCGGTTCATCATGATGAACATGGCGTTGAGCCCGCGATTAGGCTCTCCAACGAGATAGCCGACGGCGCCGTCCTTCTCGCCATAGGTCATGACGCAAGTGGGTGAGCCGTGGATGCCGAGCTTGCTCTCGAGGCCCGTACATCTGAGATCGTTGCGTGTGCCGGGCTTGCCGTCGGCATCGAGCAGATACTTCGGCACCACGAAGAGCGAGATGCCGCGCGTGCCTTGCGGCGCATCGGGCAATTTCGCGAGCACGAGATGGATGATGTTCTCCGTCATCTCGTGCTCGCCGTACGAGATGAAGATCTTCGTGCCGAAGATGCGGTAGGAGCCGTCGGCTTGCGGCACGGCGCGCGTCTTGAGTGCGCCCAGATCCGTGCCGGCCTGCGGTTCCGTCAGGTTCATGGTGGCGGTCCAGGTCCCCTCGACCATCTTCGGCAGATAGGTGCGTTTCAACTCCTTGGAAGCGGTGTGGTGCATGGCCTCGATGGCGCCCTGGGCCAGCACAGGGCTGAGGCCGAAGGCCAGCGCGGCCGAATTCCACATCTCGGCGACCGCCATGGCGATGGCATTGGGAAACCCCTGGCCGCCCCAGTCAGCGGGACAGGGCAGCGCGCACCAGCCGCCCTCGATCCACTTCTTGTAGGTCTTGGTCCAACCGGGCGGCACGGTGACCACGCCGTCCTTCAGGCTGAGACCGGTCTCGTCGCCGACGCGATCGAGCGGGGCGATCTCGGACTCCGCGAACCGCGCCGCCGCTTCCAGCACGGAGCGGATGAGGTCGCGGTCGATACCCTCGTAGAGGCCGCTATCGAGCGATTGATCGAGGCCAGCGGCCGTTTCGAGCGCACTCCAGAGATCGCCGAGCGGGGCCTTGTAGGTCATGGGCGCTGTCCTTTAGAGCATGCTGCGATTAAGTGGAATCCGGTTAATCGCGAAAGCATGCGACCAAACAAAGATCTAGAGCGGGCTGGTGCTTCCGACTAAAAGCAGCCCGCTCTAGACGTCGGAACCGTTGACTTTGCTGGCCGCCCCCTCGAAGGAGAGCGGCAACGACGCAACTCGAACCGGACTCCCCAAGCATGGTCGCACGCGCCCCGATCCGCAAGCTCAGCGATGCCGCGATCCGCGACGCCGCCGCGATGCTGCGCTTCGGCCATCTCGTCGCCTTCCCGACCGAGACGGTCTACGGGCTCGGGGCGGACGCGACCAATGGCGAGGCGGTGGCGCGCATCTTCGAAGCCAAGGGGAGGCCGCGCTTCAACCCGCTGATCGTGCATGTGCTGCGGCTCGACCGTGCCGAGCGGCTCGTTCAGTTCGACGATCTGTCGTTGAAGCTCGCCAAGGCATTCTGGCCGGGGCCGTTGACCTTGGTGTTGCCGAAGGTGCCGGGCGCACCAATCGCCGATCTCGCAACCGCCGGGCTCGAAACGCTCGCCATCCGCGTGCCGAGCCATGAGGCAGCCGCCTCGCTGCTGGCCGCCGCCGACCGGCCGATCGCCGCGCCGAGCGCCAACCGCTCCGGTCACGTCTCGCCGACCACGGCCGAGCACGTCGCGGCCGACCTCGGCGACAAGGTTTCCATGATCCTGGATGCCGGGCCGGCGACGGTCGGGCTCGAGAGTTCTATCGTCGGCTTTGAGGACGGCGAGCCGGTTTTGCTGCGGGCCGGTGGCTTGGCCATAGAGGCGATCCGGGAGGCCTTGGGCGTGCTCGTGCGACTGGCGTCCAACGACACTGAGGCCCGCCCGAACGCCCCCGGCCGCCTCGCCAGCCATTATGCGACCCGCGCCCGGCTGCGCCTCAATGCCGAGGCTCCGCGTGAGGGCGAAGCCTGGCTGGGCTTCGGTCCGGACGGGCGTGAGGAGGACGGCGTTCATTTCATCAACCTCAGCCCGCGCGGCAACCTCGTCGAGGCGGCGGCGCGGCTGTTTGCGGCACTGAGGACGCTCGATGCCTCCGGTGCCGAGGTGATCGCGGTGGCGCCGGTGCCGGAGATTGGATTGGGGTTGGCCATCAATGATCGGTTGCGGCGGGCGGCGGTGAGGTAGGTGGCGGGCCGCTGTAAGGCTTTAGGCACTTGGCTTTGGGCATTGGCGATCCGAGCGCGTCGCATCATCGCCCTCGTTCCTTATTGCCCAAAGCCTAAAGCCCAGTGCCTCGTCTTTGCTTTGCGCACGTTCTGACGGCGAACCGGTGCCCACTTCGCCTGAACGTGCGCTCAAGCCAACGCTCCGCCATCGCCGGGGGTCAGACCCGCTGGGTCTGACCCCATGGCAAAGCTCCGCCCTCTTCCGGCAAACAAGCGTTGCCGGGCTGAATTCATTTGAGGGGCGCGGGGCGATCTCAAAGCCGCGAGCCGAGGAAGATAACAGTGAGCGACCTCTCGATCGCCCCGCCGGCGTTTTCGGAGCTGGCCTTGGTCACCTCAAAAGCCGAGCTGCTTCGGGGTAAGGCGTCTCACCCTTACCGGACCAAGGTGCACCCTGCCTTCGAGCCTGCGTTGGCCCTCCGGC
>JANNSX010000467.1:0-11979 GCA_031403155.1 Hyphomicrobiaceae bacterium | reverse complement strand
GGGAAATCCGAGATCGTAGCTCATCTGCGCCGTGCGCCGCGCCGCATCCTTGAACAGCACGTTGTAGCCGTGCACGAAGATGAAGGCGCTCTTGTCGGGGGCGGCGGCTACCTTCGCGCGAACGTCCTTGTAGAAGACCTCTGGGATGACCTCGGCCGCCGCTTTGAGGATGACATGCTTGTTGGGATCCTCGGAGAATTCGAGCCGCCAGATCGAGGGACCTTCGAGCTCGCCCAGGCGATGATCGCGCGGGATCGAGATTTCGGCCTCGCCGAGCACCAGCGTGCCGCGGTCGCCGCCGTACTTCTCGTTGGGATCGGACACGCCAGTGGCTTTCCGGTCGGTGGCATAGAACACCTTGACGATGGTGAAGGGTGCGTCGGTATCGGAGAACTCGTCCGAGCGGGTGGCGGCGGCTTCGTCGTCTTCCGCCCCTACGCTCTCGAACACCTCCCCGTCAGCGGCGGGTGGCGCGGAGGTGACGGGCGCTGCCGGAGCCGGCGCGGGTGCCGGGGCTTCCGCGACGACCTCGGGTGGCGCGGCGCCGCCAGCGGGCGGCTCGGCCATGGTTGCGCTATCGCTCGCAGGCGGCGCTGACGATTTGTCGAGCGTGCTCGACACGAGCACGACGGCGGCGATGAGAATGACCGCCGTCACGGCGATCGACAGCCAGCCGACGACGCGTCCAAATCCGCTGCGCGCAGGCGGCTGGCCCTTCTCCTCGGTCATTTTACATCTCCCTCTGATAGGCCCTGTCCCGGCGTGCGGGCCCGAGCAACGCCCGGCACCCGGGCGCGCTGTTCAGCACATCACATACGACGGATAGCAGGTGCAGCGACAGCCATATCCGGCTCATGCCACCGGATCGTGACCGGTTTGGGACGGGCTCTGTAACGGTGCGTTTCGATCAGTGGACGACGATGGCACCGTCGACGTAGCGGAACTCGCGCGGGCTGACCAGCCCTTTGTGGGCGATGCGCACGCTGTTGAGGGCGCCGTCCAGATTGTGCGCCCAGAAGTCCAGGAATTTCAGCAGCCGCGGCAGCTTGGGAAACAGATCGTAGTCCTGCCAGATGTAGGTTTGCAGGAGCTTGGGATGATCCGGCAGGTGATAGAGGATCTCGGCCGTCGTCAGGCCGTAGCCGAGGAGCTGCTGCTCGAAATCGCGATCTGCCATGTGCTCTTCCCTGACTGGTGACAAGGAAACGAAATGCTAGGCTGAATCGCCGCCACACTGACAGAAAAAAATGAATGATTTCATCCTATTAGCAGCCTGCCACCCCGGCTGCTGACAGATTGCGGCGCAGCACGGATTATTGCGCCGCAGCGAGGCCCGCCCGCGCCAGATCGAGGAGACCCGCACGGTCGAGTTTGAAACCGCCCGCGACCCAAGCGTCCTCGATCTCGGTCAGCAGCGCGCCAAGCGCCGGCCCCGGCGCGGCCCCCAGCGCGATGAGATCGCGACCTTTGAGTGGAAACACACGCGGAGCCGCATCGCGGACGAGCCCCGCCAGCGCGTGCCACCGCGAACAGTCCGGCCCCACACCCGACTGCGCCCAGGCGAGCATCAGACGATCACGGAAAGCAACGGCGCCTATTCGATAGAGGAGCTGCTCGCCCGCCGCCACATCAACCGGGAACGGCTTGTGTAGAGTATCCGCCAGAGCGAGCAGCCGATCGCGCTCGTGCCCCGGCAGCTTCAGCCGATCGAGCAATCGCTGCGCATCCTCCGCGACACCGATGGCGAGCGCACCGAGCCGCAGCACCGGATCGGGCGCCGCGCCGAGCGCCTGCTCCTGCTCCGCGACACGCGCAAACCGCGTCAACCTCGGCACGCCCGTGAGATCGGCCAACAGACCGTTCCCGAGCATCACCTTGAGCACAGGCAACGCCTTCCGCGCGACGAGGAGGCGCATCAGCTCGGCATGAATGCGCTCGCCCGAAAGCCGCGCCAGCCCGGCCCGCTCGGCGACGCACGCCCGCAAGCCTTCGGCATCGATCTCGCCATTGCCGTAGGTCGCCGTGAACCGGAAGAAGCGCAGGATGCGCAGATAGTCCTCCCGAATTCGCTCCGTCGCGCTGCCGATGAAGCGCACATGCCGCGCGCTGAGGTCTTCCAGTCCACCGACATGATCGATGACGGTGCCATCCGCCTCGCAAAACAGCGCATTGATCGTGAAGTCGCGGCGCTTGGCATCCTCGGCCCAGTCGCTCGTGAAATCGACGCGTGCATGCCGGCCGAAGGTTTCCACATCCCTCCGCAGCGTTGTCACTTCGTAGGGGACATAAGAGCTGACGACCGTCACCGTGCCATGCTGCAAGCCGGTCGGCACGGCCTTGAGCCCCGCGCGCCTGGCCAGCGCCATCACGGTGTCCGGATGCGCATCGGTCGCCATGTCGATGTCCATGACGGCTTCGCCCAACAGCGAATTGCGCACCGCGCCGCCGACGACGCGAACCTCGTGACCGTCGATACTGAGCGCTTGAAAGACAGCGACCGTCGCCGGGTCGCTCAGCCACGGCGCATCCCGAAGCCGTCCGCCATCGCGGATCCCGGCACCAGATGAGCTATGGCTCGACATGGCCGGGGACAATCTGGCCATCCTTGTAGATGGACGGCACGTAGCGGCTTCCGGGCTCGTTGCGGTTGAGCTGCAGATGCGTGAACAGCATGATGGCGGTCAGGACGGCGCCGGCCGCCGCCAGCGTCACGATCGGCAGCTTCGTCAGCACCTGGTCGAGCGTTTCACCGCTTCTGACCCGCGCGATCGCCGCGTAGATGACGGCCGGCAGCGCCATCAGGAACACGACCAACAGGACGAACCTCAACATGGAGGATCAAGCCTCTCCGACAGATTGCGCACCATGCCCGCCGTGACGCCCCAGATGCGCCGCTCCCGGTAGCGGATATCATAGTATCGCCGCAGACGCCCGCGCCATTCGGTTTCCTCGACCTTGTGATTGCGCCGGTCGATGAGAAAAGCGAGCGGTACCTCGAAGACGTCCGCGACCTCGCTCGGGTTCGGCCGCGCCTCGAAGGCGGCATCGATGAGCGCCACGACCGGCAGGATGCGATAGCCCGTGCCGGTCTGGTAATAGTCGAGATAGCCGAGCGGCTCGGCGTGCTTGGGCAGGAGGCCGATCTCCTCCTCGGCCTCGCGAAGCGCGGCGGCGAGCGGGGAGGCATCCGCGGCGTCGATCTTGCCGCCCGGAAAAGCCACCTGCCCGGCATGCGACGACATGTGATCGGGGCGCTGGGTCAGCACCACCCTAAGCAGGCCCGCGCGCTCGATGATCCCCACCAGAACGGCCGCGGGTTTAAGCGGAAAGCCCGGCTCGCCGAAGCCCGGAAAGCTCTCGTTGAGATCATGATCCCCGCGCAGGGGTTGTAGATGCGGATCGGTCGCCGCGTGGGCCGGCTCGGCTGCGAGCCTCCTGGCCGCCAGCCGGCGGAACCCGGAGAGCGAGAGGTCGAGATGCGCCGTCATTCGACGGCCTCGGCCGGCGCCATGGGGAAGAACTGGCCGCGACTCCAGAGGCCGAACAGTCGCTCGGCCCCGACCGTTTCGACATCGCCGAGATCCACGAGCTCCAGATAGACCGCGCGCGTCGCGAGCGCCTCGAGCCCGTGGCGTAGGGCGAAGTAAGGTTTTGGCGCGCCGGTCATTTTATCCTGGCCAAAGCGGATCGGATGATCCGGCCCCGGCTCTATCAGATCGTCGAGATTGCTGCGGAAGCTCAGGGCCCGAGCGCTGCCCTCGCCCGCTGACCAGAGCTCGACCGCCAAGAGCGGTGCGTCCTCGACCGCGACAACGACCTTTTCGACCGGCGTTACAAGGTAATGTTTGCCATCGGCCTCCCGCCTCAGGATGCTGGCGAACAGCTTGACGAGGGCGGGCCGTCGAATGGCGCTCCCCTGATAGTGCCAGTCCCCATCGGCGGTGATCTCGAGGCCGATATCGGCCATAGTCGAGGGATTCCACGTTTCCAGTGGCGGCCGCCGGTCGCTCGCGGAGGATTGGATCAGCTCAGCCAGACCCTTGAGGCGCGGATCTGCCGGAATCTGGCCCTCTATGCCCAACGTCATCGGCACAAATCCTGGGCCGAATGGCCACAGCCCCACGGCAACGCGGGACCGGGGAGACCATAAACACGATTGTGACGAATTCCCAGGCCTACAGTCTTTGTGAAATCCGCCGAGGAGCCCTATAGTCGCCACATGACAAATTACACCCAAACCCCTGACGAGATCATCGAGCGGATCGAATCCGCCGGCGACAAGATGCGGCGCGTCCGCGAGGCGGCCGAACGGATCATCTTCGGCCAGCGCGAGGTCATCGAGCAGACGCTGGTGACCATCCTGTCCGGTGGCCATGCGCTGTTGATCGGCGTGCCCGGCCTCGGCAAGACGCGGCTGGTCGAGACCTTGGGCGGCGTGCTCGGCGTCGATGCCAAGCGCATCCAGTTCACGCCGGACCTCATGCCCTCCGATATCATCGGCAGCGAGGTGCTGGAAGAAGGGGCCGGCGGGCGCAGCTTCCGCTTCCTCAAGGGTCCGATCTTCGCCCAGCTGTTGATGGCCGACGAGATCAACCGCGCTTCGCCCAAGACCCAGTCGGCGTTGCTGCAGGCGATGCAGGAGCATCACGTGACGGTGGCCGGCCAGCGCCATGACGTGCCCGCGCCCTTCCATGTGCTCGCAACGCAGAACCCGCTCGAGCAGGAAGGCACCTATCCGCTGCCCGAGGCCCAGCTCGACCGCTTCCTGCTGCAAATCGATGTCGGCTATCCCGACGAGGCGGCCGAACGGCGGATGCTGCACGCGACCACCGGCCTCGAGACGGCGACCATCGTGCCGGTGATCACGCCGGAGGAGCTGCTGTCGCTGCAGCGGCTCGTGCGCCAGATCCCGGTCGGCGACAAGGTCGTCGATGCGATCCTGAAGTTGGTGCGCGCCGCGCGTCCGGGAACCGGCGCCGGGCCCGAGGCCGACAAGCTCATCTCCTGGGGTCCGGGACCGCGTGCCAGCCAAGCCTTGATGCTGGCGGTGCGTGCCCGCGCCATGCTCGACGGACGCTTGGCACCTTCGGTCGACGACGTCGTGGCGCTCGCCGAGCCCGCCTTGAAGCATCGCATGGCGCTCACCTTCGCGGCCCGCACCGAGGGCCTGGGCATCGGCGACGTCATCAAGAACATCACACGGACGCTCGGCTAAGAGAGGGCTGGAGCGCTTCCGGAAAAGTGCGAAGCGGTTTTCCGAAAAGAAGCACGACAAACCAAGGAATTAGGGTGTTGAAGTGATTCAAAGAAAAACGGAAACACCCTAGTGGCGATCCTAAGAAGTGGCGGCTCGGGCCGCCAGATGGTCGACCTGCAGACGGGGGCGCTCGCGCTCGCCGACCGCTTACCCGCGCTCGTGCTGGAAGCGCGCCGCGTTGCCATGACCGTCATGTTCGGCATCCACGGCCGCCGCCGCGCCGGCCCCGGCGAAACCTTCTGGCAATTCCGCCAGCTCGAGCAGGGCGACGCGCGGCAGCTGATCGACTGGCGCCGCTCCGCCTCCTCCGACCGCCTGTTCGTGCGCGAGCGCGAATGGGAGGCGGCGCACACGGCCTGGCTGTGGGCCGACCAATCGCCCTCGATGGTGTTCAAAAGCGATCTCGCCAGCACGACAAAGCAGGATCGCGCGCTCGTCTTGATGCTGGCCATGGCCGAGCTGCTGATCGAGGGCGGCGAGCGTGTCGGCGTGATGGGCCTGACCACACCCTCCGCCCAGCGCCACCCGGCCGAGCGCATCGCCGAGAAGCTGTTCGAGGAGTTCGCGGCCGGCCGCCAGATGCCGAGCCTGCCACCCGACATCACCATGGGCCGCTTCTCCGAGTGCATCCTCGTCAGCGATTTCCTGGAGCCAGTCGACGTCATCGCCGAGCGCATCGGCACCTTTGCAGCGCAGGGCGTGCGCGGCCATCTCGTGCAGGTGCTCGATCCGGCCGAGGAGACGCTGCCCTATGACGGCCGCGTCGAGTTCCTCGATCTGGAAGGCGGCGAGGCCATGCTTTCCGAATGGACCGAGGGCATCCGCGAGCAGTACCGCGAACGTCTCGAGGCGCATCGGCTGGCGCTGCGTCAGCTCGCCGACCGGATGCAGTGGTCGCTGCTGCTGCACCGGACCGACCGGCCGCCGGAACAGGCGATGCTCGCGCTCCACCGTCATATCAGCGAAGGCATGCACCACGCCGGTGCCTTGTCGCGCTCGATGCGTCAGGCGTCGGAGGCCTCGGCATGAGCGGCCTGACGTTCCTCAGCCCCTGGATCTTACTTGCACTGGCGGCGCTGCCGGCCATCTGGTGGCTGCTTCGCACCACGCCTCCTTCCCCGCAACGCGTCCGGTTTCCGGCGGTGCGACTTCTCAAGGGCCTCGTGGCGCGGCGTCAGACGCCGGCCCGCAGCCCCTGGTGGCTGACGCTCATCCGGATGCTCGCCGCCACCCTCGTCATCCTGGCGCTGGCCGAGCCGATCCTCAACGCCGACACCCGTCAGGCCCAGGGCGAGGGGCCACTCGCGATCGTGCTCGACAATGGCTGGGCGGCGGCGGCCCATTGGAGCGAGCGCGGCGAGATGCTGGGGATGTTGATGGACGAGGCCGAGCGCCAGGGGCGTCCGGTGGTCGTGGTGTCGACGGCAGCGGACTCGACCGCGACCCCGATGCTCGAGGCGCCGCGCGAAGCCCGCGCGCGGCTGCTGGCGCTCGTGCCCTCCCCGCTCGCACCCGATCGCATGAAAGCGGCCGAGCTGCTCGCTTCGTCCGGCACGAAGCCCGGCCAGATCACCTGGCTCACCGATGGCCTCGATCACGGCAGTGGTCGCGCCTTCGCCGGAAAGCTCGTGGAGATCGTGGGCGGTGCCTCGCGCGTGACCATTGTCACCCCGGGCAGCGAGGGCCAGCCGATCGCCATCCGCTACAACAAAGCGGGCTCGGGCGCGCTGAAGGCCGAGGTGCTGAGCCCCGGCACGGTGACGCGCGACGGCCTCGCCGTTGCGTTGTCGAGCCGTGGCGACCGGCTGAGCGAGGCGAAATTCTCGTTGACCTCCGGCGAAACGACAGAAGGCTTCACCTTCGACTTGCCTTTGGAGTTGCGCAATCAGGTTTCGCGCATCGAGATTGTCGGCGAGCGCTCGGCCGGCGCCGTACAGCTGCTGGATGCGGGCACGCGCTGGAACCGCATCGGCCTGGTTTCCGGTGCGTCGCGGGAGAAGGCGCAGCCGCTGCTCTCGCCGCTGCATTATCTGGAACGCGCGCTCGGTCCCTTCGCCGAGCTGGTGAAAGAGGATGCGGCGAGCCAGGCCAATCCGGTCGACAGTCTCTTGAAGCAAGGCGTCACCGTTCTGATCCTTGCCGACATCGGCAAGCTGGTCGGCGGGACGCTGGAAGCGACCGAGAAATGGATCGAGGAGGGTGGCGTGCTCGTGCGCTTCGCGGGACCGCGTCTCGAGCAGGGCGGCGATGAACTCTTGCCGGTGGCGCTCAGAACCGGCGGCCGCTCGCTCGGCGGCGCGCTCTCCTGGAGCGAACCGCAACCGCTCACCCCCTTCGATGAGACGAGCATTTTCGCAGGACTCCAGATCCCCGAGGATGTGCGCATCAACCGGCAGGTGCTCGCCGATCCGGCGCTGATGGGCGATGAGACTCTCGTCTGGGCCCGCCTCGCCGACGGCACGCCGCTCGTCACCGCCACGAAGCGCAAGCAGGGCTATCTCATCCTCTTCCACATCACCGCCAACACGGATTGGTCGAACTTGCCGATCTCCGGCATGTTCGTCGACATGCTGCAACGGATCACGGCGTTGACCGGGCTTGCCAGCATCGAGGGCTCGAGCGCCGGGGCCTCGCAAGCCGAGAGCGAGCGCCTGCTCGCCCCGGTGCAGACGCTCAATGGCTATGGCGAGCTCGGGCCGCCGCCCGCGACCGCCCGGCCCTTGCCGATCGAGGAGGGCATCGTCCTCGCCCCCGATGCCTCCCATCCGCCGGGCTTCTACGGCCCGCCAGGCAAGCTCCGTGCGCTCAACACGATCGATGCGCGCTCCAAGCTCGATCCGCTTCCCGCGATGCCGCAAGGCGTCGCCGTCACGGCCTATCAGGGAGTGGAGGCGACGGTGCTGAAGCCGAACTTCCTCGCCATAGCGCTCGGGCTGATTTTCCTCGACGTGATCGCCGTCCTGCTCTTGCAGCTCGGGATTTTCCGGCGTCCGGCGCGCGCCGCGACCGCCGCGGCCTTGGTGCTTGGCCTCGCCGCGTCGATCGGTCAGCCGATCGACGCGCGCGCCCAGACCACGGCACCCTCCGCTGCCGACACCTTCGCCCTCGAGGCGGGCCTGCGCTCGCGCCTCGCCTATGTCGTGACCGGCGATAGCGAGACCGACGACACCGCCCATCGCGGCCTCCAGGGCTTGAGCACCATCCTGCAGGCGCGAACGGCCTACGAGCCGGCCGAGCCGATGGGCGTCGACCTCGAGCGAGACGAGCTGACCTTCTTCCCCGTGCTCTACTGGCCGATCCGCCCCGATGCCCGCGAGCTTTCGGATGCCGCCGCCGCCAAGATCGACAGCTACATCAAGAATGGCGGCATGATTGTCTTCGACACGCGCGATGCGCTGGAGGCGCTACCGCAGATCGGCGGCCTGACGAGCGGCGGCACGGAAGCGCTCCGCCGTGTCGTCGGCAAGCTCGACATTCCCGCCCTCGCCCCCGCGCCGCCCGAGCACGTCATCACCAAATCTTTCTATCTGCTGCGCACATACCCCGGCCGCTACGACACCAGCCCGCTGTGGGTCGAAACCGATCCCGAGGCCGACGAGGACTCTGGCCAGGGCCGCCGCATCGACGGTGTCAGCTCCATTCTCATCACCTCCAACGATCTCGCCGGCGCCTGGGCGATCGATGAGAACGGCGCGCCACTCTACGCGGTCGTCCCCGGCGGCGAGGAGCAGCGCGAATGGGCTTACCGCGTCGGCGTCAACATCGTGATGTATGCGCTGACCGGCAATTACAAAGCCGATCAGGTGCATGTGCCGGCGCTGCTCGAACGGCTCGGACAGTAGGAACTCGGGTGATGATCGAGAAAATTGCCCATCTTCGCGACGTGACGCTGAGCGGATGTCTGGATTTGAATCACACGAGCAGGCATTAAAGGCCGGCGCCGCTGTCCGGCGGACGTGACGACCCGCCACTGATGGGCTATGGTCGACACCGACGAGGAGAACATGAGCCTGGAAGAACTAACCACCCGCGTCGACAAGCTCGAAGACCTGATTGCGGACATCCCGTCCCTGCTCTCGCTTCGGCTGGAAAGCCTGCAAGCAGGCCACGCCGAGACCTCGGCCCGGCTGAACCTGATCGACAAGCAACTGGCGAACCTCACCCGCGATGTCCGTGATCTTCGCGGTGCGCTCACCCGCCAGCTCCTTGCTCAGGATGCAAAGCTCGATGCTCAGGATGCAAAGCTCGACGACATCCTTGCCCGCCTGCCTCAGCCTTAGCGCCTTCCAACGGCCAGAAAGCCCCGGTAGCTTTTTTGGTTCGCCAATTCGCTCTCGGGCTCGCGGCAGGGTGTGGGCGAACTTGCGAATAGGGACACCCCAATGAATTGGTCGATTGAGTTCGCTCCCCTCGTCTCGTGGAATTTGCTGATCGCCGCAGCGGTGGTCGCGGCCGTGTTGGCACTCGTTCTGCTGTTCCGGCGGAGCCGGGGCGCACCGCTCCGGATCCTCAGCCTCGCCGCGCTGCTGGCCGCACTCGCCAATCCGACGCTGCGCCAGGAAGAGCAGCAAGGCCTCTCCAACATCGCCGTCGTCGTCGTCGACAAGAGCTTGAGCCAGACGCTAGCCCTGCGCGGCCAGCGGACGGCGGCCGTGCGCCGGGCCCTCACGGATAGCCTCGGCGCGACCAAGGACCTCGACGTCCGCTGGGTCGAGGTCGCCGATCCCGACGGCACCGGCAAGGACGGCACGAAGCTGTTCGGCGAGCTTGCGCGAGCGCTCTCGGGCGTGCCCCCCGAGCGCCTCGCCGGCATCGTGCTGATGACCGACGGGCAGGTGCATGACGCGCCCAAATCGATCCGCGAGCTCGGCATTGATGCGCCCGTGCACGCGCTGCTCACCGGCGCCGAGGGCGAGTTCGACCGGCGCATCAGCATCATCAAGGCGCCGCGCTTCGGGCTCGTCGGCAGCGAGGCGATGGCCGAGTTGAAGATCGAGGAGCAGGGAAGCGGAGCTGCTGCCGGTACGCCGGCCGAGATCACCATCCGCCGCGAGGCGCTGCCCGACATCACGCAGTCGGTGATTGTGGGTGAAAAATTCGAGGTGCCGATCGGCTTTCCCCATGCCGGGCCCAACATTGTCGAGATCGAGCTCAAACCCATCGAGGGCGAGCTGACGGAGGCGAACAACCGGCTGGTGCTCTCCGTCGAGGGCGTGCGCGAGAACCTGCGCGTGCTCCTGGTCTCCGGCGAGCCGCATGCGGGCGAGCGCACCTGGCGAAATCTCCTGAAGTCGGATGCCGCCGTCGATCTCGTGCACTTCACGATTCTGCGCCCGCCCCACAAACAGGACGGCACGCCGATCAACGAGCTGTCGCTGATCGCCTTCCCAACCCGCGAGCTGTTCCAGGAAAAGCTGGAGGAGTTCGACCTCATCATCTTCGACCGCTACGAGCGGCTCGGCATCCTGCCGCCGATCTACATCGACAACATCGCCCGCTTCGTCGAGGAGAAGGGCGGCGCCGTGCTGATCGCGGCGGGCGAGGAATATGCGTCTCCCGGCAGCATCTACAATACCCCGCTGGCGCAAGTGCTTCCTGCCGAGCCGACCGGCGAGGTCGTGGAGGAAGCTTATCGGCCGCGCTTGACCGCCAGTGGCGAGCGCCATCCGGTGACGCGCGGGCTGCAAGGCGCCTCCACCACCGATCCCAAATGGGGCCGCTGGTTCCGCCTCGTCTCGGTCGGAGCGCCGAGCGGGGACGTGCTGATGCAGGGCCCGGGCGACCGCCCGCTGCTGATCCTGGATCGTAAGGGCCAGGGCCGCATCGCGCTCATGCTTTCCGATCACGCCTGGCTGTGGGCGCGCGGCCTCGATGGTGGCGGGCCGCACACCGATCTGCTGCGCCGCATGGCGCACTGGCTGATGAAGGAGCCCGACCTCGAGGAGGAGCGGCTCTCCGTCAAATCCCAAGGGCTCAAGCTCACCGTCGAGCGCCGCAGCATGTCGGACAAGGTGCCGCCGGTGACGCTGCAGGCGGCCGACGGCACGACGATCGAGGTGCAGCCGCAGCCGGTGCCGGGCGATCCGGGCCTCTTCCGCGCCGAGACGATGGTTCCCGAGCCCGGCTTCTACAAGGCGGCCTCCGGCGAGCTGTCGGCGGTAGCGCTGGCGGGTGCCGCCAACAACCGCGAGATGGCGGAGGTGGTGACGACGGCTTCGAAGCTCGCACCGCTCGCGGAAAGCTCCGGCGGCGGCGTCTACTTCACGGCGAGCGCGCCCGGCGCCTCGCCCGCAAGCCCGACGCTCCCGCGCGTCTCGATGCTGAAATCGGCCCGCCTCATGCACGGCGCGGGCTGGATGGGCTTCCGCGATCGCGATGCGCATCTGACGACCGGTATCAGGCTCTACCCGCTGTTCACCGGCTTCGCCGCGCTCGCCGGGCTCTTGGGCCTCATCTCGCTCGCCTGGTGGCGCGAGGGGCGGTAGCGGGGTCTCATACCGTCTCCGGCTGATCGGATCCGAAATCCGGCGTAGCTTGTAGGGCGCAATAGGCCTCTTCAGGCCGTATTGCGCCAGCCGCGGGCACGGCGAGTGCTCCGCCTCCGCCAATGAAAGTCGAACCGGCGGCGGCGAAATACGGCCCCCGACGCGTGGGCCTATTGCGCCCTACGGCCGTGAGCCGATCAACCGGATTCGGTATCAAAAGGGGGCGACCTGCAGGTC
>JANNSX010000466.1:0-10915 GCA_031403155.1 Hyphomicrobiaceae bacterium | reverse complement strand
GAGGACGACGCCCTTGAGTTTGGCACCCTTCGGGAGCGGGACCTCGAAGCGGCTGCCGGTCATGGTGCTCGTCAGCGGACAAACGGCGGCAAGGCCGGTGGCGACGTTGAAATTGGCGGGCGAGAGGATCAGCGCTGGCCGGCGACCGGCCTGCTCGGTGCCTGCTTGCGGCGTGAAGTCGAGCCAAGCGAAGTCGCCGCGCTCGGGCCGGTAGCCACTGCTCACCACACTTCACGACCTTTGGGTGCGCCCCAGTCGACCTCGCGTGAGCCGCCCTTCTTCTTGGCGGCGCGCTCCCCCTTGAGCAGGTCATCGAGGTCATACCTCGGCCGGGCCGGAGTGACCTTGATCTTCCCGTCGTCGACCACGATGTCCACGATCGCCCCCTCGACGAGCTTTGCCTCGTCGGCAATCGGCTTGGGGAGCCTCAGTGCCAGGCTGTTGCCCCAGCGGTTGACGGTTGCGCGCATGGCGGGCCTCGGGTGGGTGGCGATAATGTTTCTACATTGTAGATACGTCTGCATGGTTTAGCAATTCGATAGTGTCATGTGACTGGCTAGTCGTTCCCAACCGATCCAAGCAATGGCCTCTTGGGAGCTTGCCGAATCCAAGCGGCTCGGGATGAAGTGCAAACTCAGGTGGAGCAATTGGGGCGATTTTCATGACGACACCGAACACGCTTGCAGCAATTGCCGACGAGATGGCGGCGATACTGCCGAAATTCGTATCGTCGTCCGACGGTCTGATCTTGCGCTCGCCCGATGCTGCGAGCTTCAAGAGGCTGGCGACCGAAGCCAAGGCCGCAATGGATGTTGCCCTCGGTCTGGCCAACACATTTTCTCTTGAGCTGGGATCGACGATAGCAACAGGGTCGGTGGGTTTCTTTGGTGGGCCAAGCTATGCATGCGTCGAGGAAACAATCGAGTTAATCCGCGGTGCAGTAAACCACGCCAATCGGTTGCCAATGCGGGCCGTCGCCACTACTCCAATTACCTCCAAATTCGTAGCAGACAGGCGCATTGCCGAGCTTTCGACGCTACCTCAGGGCAAGTGGGATTTTTCGCGGCTTCTGCAACTCTGCCGTGAACTCAACGCGAATAGCGCAAGTGACTGCAACATGTCTGTTGCAATGTTGGTTCGGGCGATTGTGGACCACATACCACCAGTCTTTGGCTTAAAAAATTTCAATGAAGTCGCCAACAATTACGACGGAGGCAAATCGTTTAAGGAGGCAATGCAAACGCTGGAGAGGTCGGTGAGGAATATTGCTGGAAGTCACCTGCACACGCACATCCGAGAGCGCGAAACGATTCCAAGCTCCACACAGGTCGACTTTCGTCGAGAGCTAGACGTTCTCCTGGGCGAAGTGGTGCGTGTTTCCCGCGATCGGAGAACACCCGGAAGCTGGACGATTGTTTAATCGACCGGTTCAATCGGTAGCATGTAAACGGACTGTTACGTTAGGACCGCAGCCGTCCTACCTTGTCGGCACCGGCACGTCGCCGCGATAGTCATAGAACCCGCGCTTGGTCTTGCGGCCGAGCCAGCCGGCCTCGACGTATTTCACCAGCAGCGGACACGGCCTGTACTTGCTGTCCGCCAAGCCCTCGTAAAGCACCTGCATCACCGAAAGGCAGGTATCCAGGCCGATGAAGTCGGCCAGCTCCAGCGGCCCCATCGGGTGGTTGGCGCCCAAGCGCATCGCCTTGTCGATGGCTTCCACACCGCCGACGCCCTCGTAGAGCGTGTAGACGGCCTCGTTGATCATCGGCAGCAAAATGCGGTTGACGATGAAGGCCGGGAAATCCTCCGACACGGCGATTGTCTTGCCGAGGCTCTCGACGAAACCGCGCGAGAAGTTGAACGTCTCGTCCTCGGTGGCGATGCCGCGGATCAGCTCGACCAGCACCATCACCGGCACTGGGTTCATGAAGTGCATGCCGATGAAGCGGTCTGGACGGTCGGTGACGGCGGCAAGGCGCGTGATCGAGATCGAGGAGGTGTTGGTCGCCAGCATCGCATCCTTCTTCAGATGCGGGCAGAGCGCCAAGAAAATCTTCTTCTTGACGTCCTCGTCCTCGGTGGCGGCCTCGACCACCAGATCGGCGTCGCCGAAATCGTCGAGCTTCGGGGCGAAGGTGATGCGCTTGATCGCGGCGATCTTGTCGGTCTCGCTGATTTTGCCGCGCGTGACCTGCCGCATCATGTTCTTCTCGATTAGGCCCAAGGAGGTATCGAAGCGCTCCTTGGCAATGTCGTTGATGGCGACCTTGTAGCCCGACAGCGCCACCACATGGGCGATTCCTGAGCCCATCTGGCCGGCGCCAATGATGCCGACCTTCCTGACCTTTCCCCGGGCCGCGCGAATGCTCTCGCTTTCCGCGTTGCTGCCGGTGCCGTTGCTGCCGGCTTGGGCCGGGCTCACCTGCTTGTCCATCACGAAAACCCCTTGCATTGTAGCGGTCATGGCGGTCAGCCGCGCGCCTTGTCGAGCTCGGCCGCCAGCTCCGGCAGGGCCTGGAAGAGATCGGCGACGAGGCCGTAGTCGGCGACCTGGAAGATCGGCGCCTCCTCGTCCTTGTTGATGGCGACGATCACCTTGGAGTCCTTCATGCCGGCGAGATGCTGGATCGCGCCCGAGATGCCGACGGCGATGTAGAGGTCGGGCGCCACCACCTTGCCGGTCTGTCCGACCTGGTAGTCGTTGGGCGCGTAGCCGGCATCGACAGCGGCGCGGCTGGCCCCGACGGCGGCGCGCAGCTTGTCGGCGACTGGCTCGAGATACTTGCCGAAATTCTCGGCCGCCTGCATGCCGCGGCCGCCCGAGATGACGATCTTGGCGGATGTCAGCTCCGGCCGGTCGGATTTCGACAGCTCGTTGCGCTCCCATTTGGAGACGCCGGCGGCACCCGGGATCGACACGGCTTCGACTGGAGCCGATCCGCCCTCGCCCGCCGCCGCGAAGGACGCGGTGCGGACGGTCACGATCTTCTTGGGGTCCGTCGCCTGCACAGTCTGGATGGCGTTGCCGGCGTAGATCGGCCGCTCGAAGGTGTCGGCCGAGTGTACGGCGGTGATATCGGAAACCTGCGCCACGTCGAGGCTGGCGGCCAGGCGCGGCATGAAACTCTTGGAGGAGGAGGTCGAGGCGGCGACGATGGCGTCGTATCCTGCCATCATCGGCTGAAGCAGCGCCACCATCTCCTCGGCGAGGCCATGCTCGAGCTGCGGGCTTTCCGCGAGCTTCACGGCCATGACTCCGTCGAGTTTGGCGGCGGCATCGGCGACCGCGCGGCAGCCATTGCCGGCGACGAGGATGTGAACCTCGCCACCCATCGCCCTGGCGGCGGTCAGCGCTTTCGCCGTGACGCCGTTCAGCGCCTTGTTGTCGTGCTCGGCTACGAGAAGAACGGCCATGGCTCAGATCACCCCTGCCTCGGTTCTCAACTTCTGGACGAGTTCGGCGACGCTCTTCACCTTGACGCCGGCCTTGCGCGACGGCGGCTCGACCGTCTTAAGCACTTTGAGGCGCGGCCTGATGTCGACGCCGAGGTCGGCCGGCTTCTTGATGTCGAGCGGCTTCTTCTTCGCCTTCATGATGTTCGGAAGCGAGGCATAGCGCGGCTCGTTCAAGCGCAGATCCGAGGTCACCACGCAGGGCATGTTGACGGTGATGGTCTGCAGGCCGCCGTCGACTTCGCGCGTGACGGTTGCCTTGCCGCCGTCCAGCACGATCTTGGAGGCGAAGGTTGCCTGCGGCCAGCCGAGCAGGGCGGCGAGCATCTGGCCGGTCTGATTGCAGTCGTCGTCGATCGCCTGCTTGCCGACGATGACGAGTCCGGGCTGCTCGGCGTCGATTACCGCCTTCAAGAGCTTGGCGACGTTGATTGGCTCGACGATCTCATCCACGTGCACCAGGATGCCCCGGTCGGCGCCCATGGCGAGCGCGGTGCGGATGGTTTCCTGCGCTTTTTCGGGACCGATGGAAACAGCGATGATCTCGGTCGCCTGGCCGGCTTCCCTCATGCGGATGGCCTGCTCGACGGAAATTTCGTCGAACGGGTTCATGCTCATCTTGACGTTGGCGAGCTCGACGCCCGAACCGTCCGACTTGACCCGGATCTTCACATTGTAATCGACAACCCGTTTGACCGGGACGAGGATCTTCATCGCTGCCCTGCTCCGTGTGAATCGAGGCGGTGCGCGCCCGCCTTCAAAACCGTGCTGGCTGAGGTCTCGGGCGCTGGCCATTTCCCCCGAATTGGTGCGCCGCAGCCGCCCTTTCGCATCCGCGAAATGAGCAGTTGTGGACGGTAAGACCGGGTTTTGGGCGAGTCAATGGGCGCCCGCTCCGCTGCACTGCGACACGAGTGCGACACGTCCGGTCATGGTCAATGGTCAGGCCGAGGTCCCGCTGTCGAACAGCGGCACGCCCCGCCGCCGCATGACAATGACCAGCAGCACGCCAGCGATGATGCCCCCGACATGGGCCCACCAGGCGACGAGCGGATCGATACCGAACACCGCGAAAGTGATGTTCATCAGCACCCAGGCGCCCAACACCCATAGCGCTCGTATCTTCAGCGGGAAGAAGCGCATGACGAGCACCCAGACGTTCACATTCGGGTGCAGCACCAGATAGGCGCCGACGACGCCCGCGATGGCGGCACTCGCCCCAATCAACGGTGCGCTCGGCTCCCCCGTCAGCATCACATGCGCAAGTGCACCCGCGATGCCACAGGCGAGATAGAAAATGAGGTACTTCACGTGCCCCAACGCGTCCTCGACATTATCGCCGAACACCCAGAGAAAGAGCATGTTGCCGATCAGGTGAAGCAGGTCGCCATGCAGGAACTGATAGGTGATGAGGGTCAGCGGTTCGGGGATCGAGAGTGCGCCTGATGGCGCGCAGCCTTCGATGGTCGTCTGCGTGCCTGAAAGCTCGATCGGCACGACACCGAACAGCTTGGCGAGCGTCATCTGCCCGCAGGTGTCCGACTGCAAGAGGTCGGGGAGCTGAAGCCCGAGGAACACGGCCGCGTTGATGGCGATCAGCCCAAGCGTCACATATTGGAAGGGTATGGACCGGAGCCGATTCTCGTCGCGGATCGGGACGAACATGGAGGCTCCCTTTGAGTTGAGAATGGGTTAGCGGTTCTGGCCCGGAACCCAGAGCACGTCGCGGGCGCCCTGGTCGTTCACGTAACGCGCGGCAACGAACAGGAAATCGGAAAGCCGGTTTGCGTATTTGATGGCGGCCGGGCTGACCACCTCGCCGGGTTCCCGCGACAGCTCGACCATCAACCGCTCGGCCCGGCGCGTCACCGTGCGGGCGACGTGCAGGTGGGCGGCGGCCGCCGAGCCGCCCGGCAGGACGAAGGAGCGGAGCGGGGAAAGCTCGGCATTGAGCGTGTCGATCTCGCTTTCGAGGCGGTCGACCTGGGCTTCGGTGATGCGGAGCGGCTCGTAGTCGAGCTTCTGACCCCGGTCGGGTGTGCAGAGGTCGGCGCCCAGATCGAACATGTCGTTCTGGATGCGGCCGAGCATGGCGTCGACCGTCTCCTGGCCGATGCCGACATGCAGCCGCGCGACGCCAATCGACGAGTTGGCCTCGTCGACCGTGCCGTAGGAGGCGATGCGAAGTTGGAATTTCGGCACACGCTCGCCGGTGCCCAGCGCCGTATCGCCGGCGTCACCGGTCTTCGTGTAGATTTTGTTGAGGACGACCATCAAACCACCTGGCGACGCCAGGGGCCGCCGCTAATCGAGGCTGTAACCTAGACGGACGCCAGCATTGGTCAAGCCGCGATTGTAGTCGCAGAAATCGGCGTTCGACATGTGCTCGAAAGTGCCGAGAAGGCTCCAATCCTCGGTGATGTTGAGCCCGAGCGAGAGCGTCTCGCGAAAGGCCCAGGTGCACCCATAAGAGGCGACGCCAGGCGCCTCGAGTGGCCCGTTATGGAGGGCGCCGCCGATCGACGCCTCGGCGAACAGCCAATCGCGATAGAGTGGGATCGTCCAGGCGAGACCCGCATAGGCGAGGCTCGTGTCGCCGCCGGCATTGATGGTCGCCCCGATATGGGGACGCGGCTGGATCACCCGGTCAAGTGCCGCAAAGCCCGAGGACCACGGTAGCGGTTGGAACAACGCCTCGGCATTGACGGCGACACCGGTCTCCGAATTGGCGCCATCGATACTCTGGTCGAAGAGGCCGAAGCGGAGCTCGCTGAGGATTGACGTATCGTCACCGGCATGTGCGGCCGGGATCGTCGCGACGAGGCCAATCAGCAAGAGGAGGAGCCGCATTCGAGTGAAACTCTCGGGTGGAAGTGAGCGGCTGAGCCCGCGAATCTGGAGTCGGTGCGCGGGCAACTGAAGCTTGCAGCGTTGCGTTGATGAACCGTTAACGAGGAGAACGTTCAAGAATGCTCCCGCGTAACGAGCGGGTCACATCGATTGCAAACAGCAGAATGGCAATCACCGCGAGCGCGATCGACTGATGTCCCAATCGGAAGTCGAAGATGGCCGCGATCCAGATGACCCCGAGGAAATGCGTGATGGCGGCGAATGCGGTGGTGATCATCAGGGGTGCACCGGGAAGCCGGAGAAACACCGACAATAGCGCTAAAGCGGCCGCCAGTGTCATGATCGGCACGGGATTTCGGATAAGCCCGGGACGGGCCAGCTTCGACCAATTCGAGAGCAGCGTTTCGGCGATCACCGGCGTCTCGGTCCGCCAATTGATGTCGAGCGTGAGCTCGAAGCCTTCTGGAGATTTGACCTTGAACACGCCCGAGGGCTGATCATTCACGACGTACGCGCCGCCGGGAACGCGCCGCCAATCTAGGTACGCTCCCATCTCTCTCAATGTTATCGCCGCGAAGGTCGTGGGGTGCTCGAGCACGGCATCGGTGAAGTGTGCCGACAGGACTCGATACGGCTCAGCCTTGATGATCACCGGAAGCAGATCGTTGTTGGCCCGCGAGTAAGCCGTCCAAAAGATGTGTCGATACGGCGAATCGGATGCGTCCAGCAGGGCCTCCAGCTCCGGCACGCCGACCTTGGGATAGAGTGCCGGAGGGAGAAGGTTCTTCTGCAGCTCGACCGACATCTGGGTCAGCCGGTAGAGCTTCCAGGCCTGGAACGAATAGACGGGACGGGTTGTGGCGGACGCGAGCGTGAATGCGATCATGCTCGCCGAAGCGAGGAAGAGAAAGGCCACGGAGCTGGCACCCAACACGGTCAACAGGCGGGATCGGCCGAGGTAGCGTTGCACTATGAGGAAAAGCGGCAGTGCGACCAGCGGAAGCACGCCTGCCGCGTGGTTCGCCCGGAACAACGCCCCGGCGATGCTGAGGGCAAAAATGCTCGCCCACAGCAGGCTGCGATGGCGGCTAGGAACGGTGCCGCGCTCGATGTTCCAGAGCCGGTGGGCAAGGGCGAGTGTCAGCACGGTGATGGCGAGCCCGGTGATGTCGCGCCAGGCAACCGGCAAGATCGTGAACACCGCCGGATAGGCAAGCACTGCGATGGAGGCTAAGAGCGCAGCCCCGACCGATCGCAACCAGCCGAACCAGAAGAGCATCAAACCGATGCATAACACGACGAGGTTTATGACGACGAGACCATAAGGTCCGGGCCAGATCGGGTCGACGAGCGACAAAAGCAGCGGAGCGCCTGGCGGCTGGACGTCCACGATGTCGTTTTCCCGGACCTGCAGCAGCCAACCGAACGTATCGTTCGTAGCGCGTCCGGGATAGGCCAGCGCAAGCAGGGTCAATGTGAGACCCGCAGTGGCAAGTAGTCCTTGCGACTTTTGTCTGATGGATTGTGAAGCGGACTCAATCAAAACACTGCCGTTCCGAGTCGAGATGTGCACTCGGGCCGAACCGCCACCCCACTCAGTCGTGGTCGGCGTGTTCTATCTTGTGCTCGCTAACGCCCAGTCAAATACAATGTCATCATCAAGATGACAACTGCCGCAAACTGCAATCCGACGCGCCAGCGCATGAACATCTGGCTCTTGTTGGCCGGACCGCCCCGCATCATATTCAAGAGGCCGAGCAGCAGCACGACGGCCACCGCGCCGATCGCGATCGTTGACACGCTGTTCGTCGCAAGATTCATGCGGCCCGTCCTTCCTCTGTCCTCGGTCAGACCGGCTTTGCCGTGTCGCCCGTCGCCGGGAGCTTGTCGGCGAGCGCCTGCTGGGCGGCCTCGCGATGCTTCGGTTTTATGTGCGAGGCAACCATTTTAACGGCAATGGCCAATACTGCCGCATCGTCGGTGAAGCCTAAACCGGCGATGATGTCCGGGATGCCATCGATTGGCAGGATGAAATATGCGAGCGCCCCGAGCAAGGTGGCGCGAACGCGGAGTGGCGTGCCGTCGTCCATGGCGCAGTAGTAGGCGGCGACGAGATCTCTCGAGAACGGTATCCGGCGCGCCACCTTACGCAGTTTCGGCCAGAACCCCTTGTCGACAGTGACAGAGCGCACGCGAACGTCCTCGGGCGTCAGCACCTCGCCGTCGATGGGCGTGTCCGCTGTAGAATTCGGCTTCACCCGCTCGTCCCTCCTCGCCCCAACTTGCCTGGCCGTGCCCTTGCCTGGGCCAAACGCCGGGCTACAACGTCTAAGATAGGAACCGCGCGGCCTCTCCTCAAGCCGTCCGGGAGGAGAAGGGTAACGATCATGGAGCTCAACGGCGAAATCGCCGCGGTCGTCTCGGGCGGCGCTTCGGGGCTCGGCGGTGCGACGGTCCGGGTTCTGAGGAGCAAGGGCGTCAAGGTCGCCATCCTCGACATGGATGATGCCGCCGGCGCGCGCACGGCCGCCGAGACCGGGGCACTCTACATCCGGGCGGATGTGGCCAGCGAGGAGGCCGTCGCCCAAGCGCTGGCGGAAGCTCGTGGCAAACATGGTCAGGAGCGGCTCGCCGTCGCCTGCGCCGGCATCGTCATCGGCAAGCGCACGGTTCGCCGCGATCGCGACACCGGCGAGACCACCCCGCACGACCTCGCGAGCTTCGCCAAGGTCGTTACCGTCAATCTCGTCGGCACCTTCAATCTCATGGCCCAGGCGGCGGCCGGCATGGCACGGCTGGCCCCACTCGGGCCCGACGGCGAGCGCGGCGTGATCGTGACAACCTCATCGATTGCCGCCGAGGACGGCCAGGTGGGGCAGGCGGCTTATGCGGCCTCGAAAGGCGGGGTGGTGGCCCTGACCCTTCCCGTGGCCCGTGACCTTGCCCCCTCCGGCATCCGCGTCGTCAGCATCCTGCCGGGGCTTTTCGACACACCCATGTTCCAGACCTTGCCGGAGGAAGGCCGCAAGGCCCTTGCCGCCGGCGTGCCGTTTCCGTCCCGGTTGGGCCGGCCGGAGGAGTACGCAATGATGGTACGTCAGATCTGCGAAAACCCAATGTTGAACGGAGTTTCGATCCGCCTGGATGGGGGCGCGAGATTGGCAGCCAACTGACGAACGGCCCTCGCCGTTGCCCCAAGACGACCCGGAACGGCCGCTAATCGTTAGTGCACAAACTCGGGTAAGCGCGTGAAATCCTGGTTGGAATTGATCCGTTACCCGACTAGAGTGGCAATGGTCCGTTAACCGAGTTTGGGAGTGTAAGGTCGTGTTGCGTGAGGGGCAAAGGAAGCGTTGGCGTCGTAGCGGGGCGAGCGATCTCGTCGCGCTGATCGCCTTGACCGCAGTACCGCTCATTGCCGGAGCCGCCCAAAGCGGCTTCTTCATTTCCCGCGACACCGCACCCGTCGAGAAGACCGAGACCGTTGCCGCGTCGGGCCTCGCCATGACCGGCGAGGTTGGCTTTGAAGGATCGCTGCTGCTGACCGAGTCGCCGGCGAGCAACGAGTTCGTCACGCAATCGATCAAGCGTTCGAAGCAGCGGGCGCAGAAAAACAAGCCGGCCTCCGAGTCGATCGGAAGCAATCGATCCGGCCTCACGAAAACCAAGCAGACGTCGATCTTCACCTTGTTCCCTTCCGAGGAGTTTGGCGGTTCTGTGTCGGTGTTCCCGGCTATCCCCGGTCAGACGACGAATGCGCGGCCGCGTCTGGGCCCCTCCGGTACCTATCGCACGCTGTGTGTGCGTCTGTGTGACGGCTTCTATTGGCCCGTCAGTTTTTCGACGACGCGGGACGGCCTCGCGGAAGACAAGGATACATGCGAGTCGAGCTGTGGCGTTCCCGTCAAGCTCTTCTACTATCAGAATCCCGACGGAACGCCGGAAGAGGCCGTCGACCTCAAGGGGCAGCGCTACGCGAGCCTGGCGAATGCCTTCCGCTATCGCAACGAGTATGTCGACAGCTGCAAGTGCCAGCCTCATCCCTGGGAAGCGGCGGCACTTCAGCGGCACCAGAAGTATGCCGAGCTGGTAAAGGATGGAAAGCTGGCGCTCTACGACAACCGCAAGCCGAAGAAGGGCCGGCGGAAACAAATTCTCGTCGGCTTCGACGGGCCGGCGGTCACCACGCTGATCGATCCGCAGGCGGCGATCGCGTCGGCCGTGTCGGATGAGCCCAATACGACCATCGACTCGACAAAAGCGAAGAAGCGCAAGGCAACGCTTGCGGTCGACAAAAAGGGCGGCGATCAGGTGAAGCTCGGCGCTGCCATGGGCATTACGAAAGTCGGGCAGTCAGCCAGCGGTAAGAGCTACAGCGCAAAGAAGAAATCTGCGGCTGCATCCCACAGCCGGAAGTAGCAGCCTCTGACTGGCGGCGAACGGCAGTCGGGCGTCCGCTAACCGTCTGTTATCCAATCTGACCGCATAACTCTCGCCGAGCGTCGGCTCGGACGGTGGGTTCGGGCGCGCGTTGTGCCCGAGTTCGTTAGTAGCGTCATGTGTATCACCGATGCGGCCAAGGCCGCCTGGGGCCGCCGGTGGAGCCGGT
>JANNSX010000465.1:0-18138 GCA_031403155.1 Hyphomicrobiaceae bacterium | reverse complement strand
CCGGCCTCCACTTCGCCTGAACGTGCTCGTTGGCTTTGAGCACGTTCTACGGCGAACCGGCCTCCACTTCGCCTGAACGTGCTCGTTGGCTTTGAGCACGTTCTACGGCGAACCGGCCTCCACTTCGCCTGAACGTGCTCTTGGCGTTACACCGCGTCTGCCTGGCGCGAAGCCTTCTGGACCGCGCGCTGCACCTTCTCGAAAGCGCGGACCTCGATCTGGCGGATGCGCTCGCGGCTGACGTTGTACTTGGCCGACAGATCTTCAAGCGTCGCCGGATCCTCCGCCAGCCGGCGGGCGGTGAAAATCTCCATCTCGCGCTCGTTCAAGGTGTCGATCGCCTGCTTTAGGAACCCCCTGCGGCGCTCCAGCTCCTCTGACTGCACCAGGACGGTTTCCTGGTTGTCGCTCTCGTCGACCAGCCAGTCCTGCCACTCGGCGCTCTCGACATCGCCCCGGACGGGCGCATTGGTCGACAGATCACCGGCGAGCCGCCGGTTCATGGAGATGACGTCCTCTTCGGGCACGCCGAGCTTGGTGGCGATGGCCTTTACTTGGTCGGGCCGGAGATCGCCGTCCTCGAAGGCCTGGATCTGGCCCTTGGCCTTGCGCAGATTGAAGAACAGCTTCTTCTGCGAGGCCGTGGTGCCCATTTTCACGAGGCTCCACGAGCGCAGGATGTACTCCTGGATCGAGGCGCGGATCCACCACATGGCATAGGTTGCCAGTCTAAATCCCTTTTCCGGCTCGAAGCGTTTCACCGCCTGCATCAAGCCGACATTGCCTTCGGAGATGATCTCGCCGATGGGCAAGCCATAGCCGCGATAGCCCATGGCGATGCGCGCCACGAGCCTCAAATGCGAGGTGACGAGCCTGTGGGCGGCTTCCGAGTCCGCATGCTCCTGCCAGCGCTTGGCGAGCATGTACTCCTCGTCCGGCTCCAGCATCGGAAACCGCCGGATGTCATCGAGATAGCGGGCAAGACCGGCGCCGCCGGACTGGATGATGGGTAGATTGCGAGAAGCCATCGATTGCTCACTCCGGCTGGCGGCCGCAGCCGCCCCGGTTCTTCAGGTCCACAGAATTTGGCATCATGGGTCGATACGTAGTGTATAGGCCTGGCCAAAAAAGGGCAAACACCCCATGTGTACGGAGTTTATTTCCTCTTGCGGGGGCTTTGCAACGCCTTGAGCAGGCGGCGAAAATCGGCCGGCGGCTGTCTGGAGAACCGCAATCGCTTGCCGCTGAGGGGATGCTCGAATCCAAGCTCTGCCGCATGCAGCGCCTGTCGCCCGAGCGCCTCGAGCGCGGGCCCCGCAGTGGTGGAGAGCTTCGCTGTTTTGGTCCGGAAGGCTTTGCCGTAGAGAGGGTCGCCCAGAATGGGATGGCCGAGATGGGCCATATGGACCCTGATCTGATGCGTCCGCCCGGTTTCGAGCAGGCAGCGAACGAGGCTCGCGACCGGTGTTCCGTCGCTGCCAGAGAATGTCTCGAGCACCTCGAAGTGCGTCACCGCCGCCCGCCCGCCTTTGCGTGCGACCGCGAACCGCGTGCGATCCGCCGGATGCCGGGCCAATGCGGCCTCGATGCGCCCTTTGCGCTTGTCGGGCGTGTTCCAGACGAGGGCGAGATAGGCGCGCTCGAGGCGGCCGTCGCGGCCATGGGCGGCGAACTGGTCCGCGAGTCCGTGATGCGCGCGATCCGACTTGGCGACCACCAGCAGCCCGCTCGTGTCCTTGTCCAGCCGGTGAACGATGCCGGGACGCTTAACGCCGCCGATACCCGACAGGCTCGAGCCACAATGGGCGATCAGCGCGTTGACCAGCGTCCCCGTGCGGTGGCCGGCCGAGGGGTGCACCACGATGCCTGCCGGCTTGTCGATCACGATGAGGTTGTCGTCCTCGAAGACGACATCGAGATGGATATCCTCGGGCTCCGGCAACGCCGCTTCGGGCTCGGGCAGACGGATGGTGAAACTCGCCCCCGGTTTGACCCGGTATCCCGGCTCTTCTATGGTCCGCCCCGCCGTGCTGACCTGTCCTTGCTCGATCAAGGACTTGAGGCGCGAGCGCGACAACTGGGCGAGCCGCGCGGCGAGAAACCGGTCGAGCCTCTGGCCCTTTTCCGCTTCGTCTGCCTCGACTGTCACGACATCGCTCACGAGAATTTCCTGTCTGGACCCGGCGGCATGGCGGCAAACGAGGACAACGACGGCCCGCTTCCCGAAGGAGCCGAGCCCTATTCACGCGCCCAGAAGGCGCTCCTCGCCGTCGTCGTTGCCGTCGGCCTTCTGATCATGGCCGGCGTCGGCGTGGTTGTCTTTACCATCGTCAACCGGCTGGGAAAGCTGCCGGATACGACGAAAGAGGCGGCCAGCGCGACCGTACCGCTCGGCATGCCGGCCGAAAGCAGGCTTGCGCTCCCGGCCGGCGCCAGCATCGAGGAGACCGTCCTCGACGGCAACCGCCTCGCCGTCCGCTACCGGACCCAGAGTGGTACGAGCATCGTCCTGTTCGATCTGACGACCGGCCGGACCCTCGGCACGGTTGTTCTTGGACCCTAGTGGCCCGTCGCACCTAAATCGCATCATGGCCGCGAGCGCTTTCGATTTAGGCGCGACATAAGGGCCACTAGCGATATCGTTGGCTTAGTGTGGCGTTCAACGCGCCTTTGTTGACACGAACCTCGCCGCAGTACTGGTCAACCAAGGCGCGACGCCACACTAGCCCAGTTCGCCGCAGACCCCCTTGAGCCTTGTCGCTTGATTGTGGGCGGCGGAGCAAGCTATATGGCGCTCCTACCGGCGCTGCCCCGTTCGTCTAGTGGCCCAGGACACCAGCCTCTCACGTTGGGTACAGGGGTTCAAATCCCCTACGGGGCGCCACTCAAATCTCTCGCTCAGTCGACATAGGCCAGGAGCTGGCGCGCCTTGGCGATGACCGGCGCATCGACCATCCGGCCTTCGTGGGAAAAAGCGCCCTCGCCCGCATGCGCGGCGGCCTCGAGAATACCCCGGGCCCAGGCGAGCTCCGTCTTGTCCGGGCGGAATCCGGCCCGCACGGGGGCAATCTGCTTGGGGTGGATGACGAGCTTGCCGCCGAATCCGAGTGATCTCGCGCGACGCGCTTCCCTTATCAGAGCGTTTGGATCCTCGTAGCCGACGGTCACGCCGTCGAGTGGACGTGCGATGCCGGCCAGTCGCGAGGCCAACACCACCTCACTACGAGCGGCGAGCAGCGCGTCAAAGGTCTCCTCGCAGCCAACGTCGACCGCGTAGTCGATGGAGCCGAAGGCGAGCTGGGTGACGGCCGGCACGGCGGCCAATGCGCGGGCGCAGGCATGACCGGCGGCGGACTCGACCAGCGCGATCAGAGCCACTCCCGGCAACTTCCGAGCGAGCGCATCAACCGACGCGGGGTCTGCCGCCTTGGCGATCATGACACCGGCGATCGCGACATCCTGGAGTGCCGCGATGTCAGCCGCCGCCGAGGGCCCCTCGAGCGGATTGATCCGGACGACGACGGGAACCGCCTCGACACTATGTTGCCTGACCGCCGCACGCGCCTTGTCCTTGTTGTCCGGCGTCACGGCATCCTCGAGGTCGAGGATCACGGCATCGGCGCCGGCCCCTGCCGCTTTGGCGAAGCGGTCGGGCCGATCGCCCGGAACGAACAGCGGCGTGCGCAATACGAGCGTCCTCATCTCACCACTCCGCCTGGCCGGTCATGGTTTCCCGGCCATCGGCTGCGATGACCGAAAGGCGGGCGATGTCAGCTCCCTCGCGCCGGGCTCGCACGCGAAAAGTATCGCCCTGAATGAGCGGCGACACGCCGCGATAGGAGAAGCGCTTCAGCGAACGCCGCGGATCGAGCGCCGCCGCGAGGCGGTAGGCGTAGGTGGCCTGCAATGGTCCGTGCACGACGAGACCCGGATAGAACTCGGCCTCCATCGCATGCCCGCGATCGTAGTGAATGCGATGCCCGTTGAAGGTCAGTGCCGAGTAGCGGAACAGCAGCAGCGTTGTCGCCGCGATCCCGGCCGTGACATCGCCGGGCTGATCGGCGCTGGCCGGCTCGCCCGCAAGGGGTTGCGGCGCCGACAGTGCCTCGCGATAGACGATGTCCTGCCTCTCCTCGGCGAGGGGGCCACGCGCCGTGGTGTAGACGTGGTCGACGGCCACGAAGCACAATGGTCCGGTGCGGCCTTGCTTCATTTGCACCTCCGCTATCCCGGACACTCGCACGACCTCATCGCCCGCCCGTAGCAGATCGTGAAAGGTGATCCGCCCGCCGGCCCACATACGCCTCGGCAACGGCACCGGCGGCAGGAACCCGCCGCGTGCAGGATGACCATCGGGGCCGGTTTCGTCCTCAGGGACGGCCGGCGGCGCCAGACACCAGTGCAGACCGAGCGTCGCGGGCGGCTCGCGGCCAGCGAGCGTCTTGCCCAATGTCGCAACGAACCGCTCGACGAGGCCGTCGGTAACGATGTCCCGCATGGTCTCGGTTCGGCCGGCCCAGCGACTGAGGTCATCGGTGGTCATGCGTCAATCCAAACACATCAGCGGCAAATCTTGAGTTGGTTTTCTTTCCCAATGGTCAGTCCGCAATTCCATCCGGCCCACACAGGTCCTGGCCGTCCATGCGAAGCATGGCTGCGCCATGACCGCCGGGATGACGATGGGGTGGGTGCGTTCCATATCGATGCGGTTTCCCCAAGCCCGTATGAGTCCAAGCCACGAAGCATGATGCGCATCAGCGAACTCCGGTGGCTTGCCTGAAGTTTCCTGCAGCAAGATCCACGTGTTCCGGCACCCTCTCTCAACACGTCATCCCGGCCAGCGTGCAAAGCACGCGTGGGCCGGGACCCGTGCGCCTCACGTCGAACCTCGGTCTCTCCCCCCGGAACGACGGCAACGCAACTTCCCCGAACTCAATACGACCGCGGCATGCCGAGCACGTGCTCGGAGAGATAGGAGAGGATGAGGTTCGTCGAGATCGGTGCCACTTGATAAAGCCGCGTCTCACGGAACTTGCGCTCGACGTCGTACTCCTCCGCGAAGCCGAAGCCGCCATGCGTTTGGATGCAGGCGTTGGCCGCCTCGTTGGAGGCGTCGGCCGCCAGCATCTTCGCCATGTTGGCTTCAGCGCCACAATCCTCGCCGGCCTCGTAGCGGCGCGTGGCCTCCTTCACCATCAGCTCGGCGGCGCGCATATTGGCGTAGGCACGCGCGATCGGGAATTGGATACCCTGGTTCTGGCCGATCGGCCGGCCGAACACCTGGCGTTCCTTGGCGTAGCTCGTGGCTTTCTCGATCAGCCACTTCGCATCGCCGACACACTCGGCGGCGATCAGGATGCGCTCGGCGTTCATGCCGGAGAGGATGTAGCGGAAGCCCTTCCCCTCCTCGCCGACGAGGTTTTCGGCCGGCACGCGGACGTTCTCGAAGAATACTTCGGTCGTCGAGTGGTTCATCATCGTGCGGATCGGACGGATGGTGAGGCCGTTGCCCTTCGCCGCCCGCATATCGAGGATGAAGACGGAAAGGCCGTCGGTGCGCTTGGCCACCTGATCCTTCGGCGTCGTGCGCGCGAGCAGGAGCATGAGATCAGAGTATTCGGCGCGGCTCGTCCAGATCTTCTGACCATTGACGACGTAGTGATCGCCCTCGCGACGCGCGACGGTGCGGATCGAGGTCGTATCGGTGCCGCTCGACGGCTCGGTGACGCCGAAGGCCTGCAGGCGCGTCTTGCCGGCCGCGATATCGGGCAGGTAGCGCTGTTTCTGCGCCTCGTTGCCGTGGCGCAGTACGGTGCCCATGACATACATCTGAGCGTGGCAGGCGGCGCCATTGCAGCCGGCCCGCTGTACCTCTTCGAGGACGGCCGCCGCTGCGCCGAGCGTCAGGCCCGCGCCGCCGTACTCTTCCGGAATGAGGGCTGCGAGATAGCCCGCCTGCGTCAACGCCGCGACGAACTCGGCCGGATAGGCGCGGGTCTGGTCGAGCTTGCGCCAGTATTCGCCAGGAAAGCGCTCGCAGAGTTTTCGCACGCCCTCGCGGATGTCCGTGTAATCTTCGGTGTCGCGCATCATCAGGCCCTCTGCGCGAGGCGATGTTTTGCTTCGTGCGGTCTGAGCAGCTCCATCAGACCAAGTTCGCGCACGGGGCGATCATCGACGAGGCCGAGGATCGTCGTGATGAGGCGATCCGAGGGTTTTGCCGCCAGGCCGCCTTCACCGAGCAGCATCGCGGCTTTCACCTTGAGTTCGTCCGCCGTCACAGGATTCTCAGGGTCGCCCTTGGCGTCGCGGCGATGGGCCGAAAGTGTGCGGCCTCCAGCCGTCGTGACATCGATCTCCACGCCCCAGTTCGCCGGGTAAGCCTGATCGATTGCCGGCGCCAAGCTCACTTCGACCTTTGTCCGCTCGGCTGCAATCCGCTTGCGTGCCGCCGCGTCAAAGCTCGCCTGGTCGACCTTGCCGTCGGCAAGCGCGATGGCAACGGTGTGCTGGAGGGAGAACTTGGCACTGTAGGGATCCTCCGGCATTGGCCGGTTGCAGACATCGAGCGCGGCTCGATAAGCGCCGACTTTCACAGATTTCACCGCATCGCCACCGAGCTTCCTGTTCAGCTCGATCGCTGCATCGATCGCGGGGTGCGTGTGCCGGCAGCAGGGCCAGGGTTTAATCGAGGTCCTCGTCAATTCCCAAGGCCGGCCAGGGTCCGCCGCGACGGCCTCCGGAATCGGATCTGGGCAGGCGCCGGCGAACAACCCCTTCTCGCCCTCGAGAATGCGCTCGGGGCCCGTGAACCCCTCGCGCGCGAGATAGGCCGCGAGTACGCCCGATTCCGCACCGCGCGCCGTATGCAAGTGCTTGCTCATGGCGCCCGTCGCCAGGAACTCCCAGAGCCCCGACGATTGCGTGCCCGCATTGCCGAGCGCCCAAACCGACTCGTCCTCGCCAAGGCCGATCAGGCTCGCCACCGCCATCGCCGAGCCGAACGGCCCACACGTCGAGGTATTGTGCCAGACGCGGTAGTGCGCCTTGCCGACCGCCATGCCGACACGGCAGCAGGCTTCGTAGCCATCGAGCACCGCTTTGAGGAACGCGCGGCCGCCCATGTTGCGCTCCTCCGCGACCGCCCAGGCCGCCGGGATGACGACGCAGCCCGGATGCGTGACCGAGTCCCGATGCAGGTCGTCCATCTCGAGGATGTGCGACAGGCCACCGAGCAGGAAGGCGCGGCGGGCCGTATCGCCCCGCTCCACGGGCGCGATCGCGGCGAGCATCCGCGCCGGCGGCGCGTTGCGGCCGCCGATGGCGCAGGCGAGCGTATCGAGCACGAACAGCGAGGCGGCCGTCAGGTCGGCCTCGCTCGCGCGCTTCTCTCGGATCAAACCGACAAGCTGTCGCGTCAGGCTCATTCCGCAGCTCCATTTCTCATGTCGACCGTCGCCGGCTTGAACTCTCGGCGCAACGCCGCATCCTGTTCGCCGATGCGTGGCACGCGACCGAGCGTCGGACGCCGGCCATCGACGATCACCGGCGGCGCGACGACATCGATCTCGCCTTCGGGGGTTTCGATTTTCGCCGTCGTCAGGCTCCGGTGATGCGCCAAGTCTGCCATGGTCGAGATGCGGCCGTAGGCGATCTTCGCCGCATCGAGCACGGCGGCCAGAGCATCGAACGGCAGCTTGGCGAACGCCTCGGCAACGCGGGCATCGACCAGCTCGCGGTTGGCGACGCGTGCGTTGTTGGTGGCAAAGCGCTCGTCGGTGACCAGCGAGGCATCGCCCAGAACTTTCTCCGCCAGCACCGCCCATTCGCGCTCGTTCTGGATCGAGATGAGAATTTCGCCGCCGGCCGTCTTGAAGACGCCGTAGGGCGCAATCGAGGGATGCGCGAGGCCGAGCTTTCGCGGCTCCTTGCCGGCATACTTCTGGCTGAGAAAGGGGACGGTCATGAGCTCGGCCAGCGTGTCGAAGAGCGAGAGTTGCAGATGCGCGCCCTCGCCCGTCCGCTCGCGCCCGAACAACGCCTCGAGGATCGCGGCATAGGCGGCCTCGCCCGTCGAAATGTCGGAGATCGACACGCCGACGCGCGAAGGACCAGAGGTCGGCGACCCCGTCACACTGGCGAGCCCCGCCTCAGCCTGGATCAGCAGATCGTAGGCCTTGCGTTCGGCATCCGGTGTGCCCGGCGCATAGCCGCCGATGTCGCAGACGACGAGGCGCGGAAAGCGCTTGCGGAGAGACGTGCTGCCGATACCTAGGCGGTCGGTCGCGCCCGGTGCGAGGTTCTGCACGAAGACATCGGCCTTGGCAAGCATCGCCTCGACGAGAGCGAGATCGTCCGGTTGCCTCAGATCGACCGTACAGGATTCCTTGCCGCGATTGTTCCAGACGAAATAGGACGACTGGCCGAGCACATCCCGGTCGTAGCCGCGCGCGAAATCGCCTTCCGGGCGTTCGAGCTTGATGACACGCGCGCCTGCATCGGCGAGGCGTGAGGTCGCGAGCGGGGCAGCAACCGCCTGCTCCAGTGCGACCACCAGAATTCCTTCGAGGGCTCGGGGCATCGTCCGGTCCAAGTTTGCGTTGCGGCATGAAACTCGCCCGGCGAAGCGTCCGGTGTCCAATAGGGATTAGGAATATTGGCTATAGGGAAAGGCTCAGTCGTAGAGTTTGGGCGCATTTCCGGCATCGGCGAGCTCGGCCGTCCAGGTTCCACTTTCGACGAGCTGCCGCAGGATCTCCCAGGCCAGCTGACCGATGGCGCGGGGGGCGGTATAAAGCGGCCGCTCCGCCGAATATGACAGGTAGACTTTGCGGGTGATGCCCGGCGCCTTGAAGCGCCAGACCTGGAACTCACCCCTCCCCGCCTCCTCGCTCACCGCCGTCAGCGGCAGGATGCCGAAGCCCTGGCCGCGCCGGGCCAGCTTCTTAATCTGGGCGTAGGAATCGATCTCGATGGCCGGCACGATGTCGACGCTCTGCTCGGCGGCGACTGTCTCGATGAGCTCCCGGAGGCCGTGGCCAAGCCCGGGGACGATGAGTGGCAGCTGGGCGGCTGCGGCGAGTGTCACGGTCTCGCCCGGCAAATCGGCCTCGGCAGCGAGCTTCGGCACCGCGAACAGGCAGATATCTTCGGAGAGGCCATGGTGAACGACGAGGCCGCGCGGATCGGACGTCGCATAGATCATCGCCAGGTCGAGTTCGCCCCGCTTCAGCCAGTCGAGCACATAGCCGCTCATCGCCTCGACGACCCGGATGCGGATATCGGGATAACGCTGTTTTGCCGCCTCGATGAGGGGTACGGCGAGAATCTCGCCGACGGTGCCCGGCATGCCGAAGCGGACGACGCCGCGGGGCGAGACGGCCTTGCCGCGCACGCTATCGGTGATCTCGGCAAAGTCCGCCAGGATGCGCTTGGCATGGGCGAGCAGTCGTTCGCCTGCCTCGGTCGCCTTCACGCCCTGGGAGCTCCTGTGCAACAGCACGACGCCGAGCTCCTCCTCGAGGTGGCGAACGTGCTGGGACAGCGCCGGCTGAGCAACGTGCAACTGGTTCGCGGCCTTCGAGAAGGAGCCGCTCTCGACGACTTTGGCAAAGTAGCGAAGCTGACGCAGATCCATGGCCCGACGATCCAACGCGGCTCGGGCGGCCATCTGGTCCGCTGTCTCCGCATAGAGATTACGTCTGGGCACCATAACAGGCCGCGCTAGCTCGTCCAGCAGCAGTGGGTGCCGATGCTGCCGTTAACGTTGCTCATCGCCGGCGGGCGCGCTCTGGACCTGGATCGTTGCGGCGGGCGAGGCGGCCGAGTCCCTGGGCGATCCAGCCGGGTGTGTCGGAAGCGCTCAGCCGCTCAGGCGGCGGCACAAGCTCGATCGTGCGACGAGGCTCGGTCGCCGTCACCGACAGCTCGCTGCGATAGGCGAGCCACCAGACGAGGAGCACACCGGACAGCCAGGACACGATCTGCCAGGCCAAGAGCGAGGGAAAGCGCGGAGCGGTGGTGGCTTCACCGAAGCTCCAATTGAAAATTGTATTACCGATGATTGCGCCCGGCCCGATCGCCAGGAACATCCACAAGAGCGTCAGCGACCATTTCGCGGCGCGCAGTCCTGGCCCGCCAAAGTGCGCCGGGAAATCCGCCTGATAGGTGTCGTGCAGCCGGCGCCGCTCCTCGCTCAATTCATGCTTGCGCGTGAACAGCGAGATGATGATCGAGACGATCACGTTGAAGAACAGGCCCCAGGCGGCCGCATGCACCGTTAGCGGCCAACGTCCCCAAGGCAGGTCGATGAACAGGCTCTCGAAGGCGACGATGCCGGCGGGTTCGGTGAATACGACGACAATGGTTGCGATGATGAGACCCGAGAGTACGCCGCCGCGCGTGATCCAGGGTAGCCAGCACAATCCGAGCAAGGCCGGGATGAGCTGTACGGTGAGGCTAAGCGCCAGCGGCGATAGGATGGCCGAGGCGAACGGCGCGATGCTCGCGGCGATCGCGATCGCCAGGTAAATGAAGCCGAGGGAGATACGGGCGGCGGTGCGTTCGGCCGTGGCGGTCATGCCGGGCAGAATGTAGCGGGCCAGCAACTCGATCGTCATCGCGCTCGCCCCGGACATGGCGAAGGCCGCGACGGCAATCTGCAGGGATAGCATGAAGAGTATGAGATAGGCCGCGCCCACCATCTGGTCGACCGCGGCGAGGCGATCGGCGAACCCAGCCACCGAGGGAGCGCCTCCCGCGCCCGTTGCCGATGACGCGATCTCGGCGCCGAGGACGGGCGCGAGCAACACCAGCAATCCAGCAGCGATGCCCCCGATCATCCAGACTTGCGTGAAGGCGAGCGATGAACGGCCACGGGTCGAGATCCCGAGCAGGCTGAAGGCGGGGCTCAAGACGATACCGCTCATCGCCAACGCGAAGGAAAGGACCCCAACCGCCGTCCAGATACCGCCCTCCGGAACTTGCTTACCGATACCCTTCGTGAAAGCGATAACCCCGGGCAGGCGATCGGCGAGGATGGCGGCTGGCGTGGCAATACCGCGTTCAGCAAACGCGAAGCTATCGAAGGTGGTCCCGGCGAAAATCGCCAGGAACACCATCAGAGCCAGCAAAAGCAGGGTCTCGGCGGCGAGCACATAGACGACACCGCGCCATCCACCGATGACGGAAAATAGAAAGAGAAAAAAGGCGGTGGCCCAGATGGCCATGCCGCCAGTGACTTCGCCCCTCGTCGCCGAGCTGACCGTCGCTCCGAGCTCGGCGAGGCAAACGGCCGAGACAGGTATCGTGAACAGGAACAGGACGAACAGCAGGTAGAGCCTCAACGTCACGCTGCCGTAGTAGGCGCCGACGAGCTCGCCGAGCGTTCTCAGTCCCGTCAGCCGGGCCGCGAGCCAGAGCCGCTTCTGAAACAGTGCCGCAATGATCGCTGCCACGACCAGTCCGATGGCAAGGTGGCTCGCCTGCAAGCCATAGGCCGCGACGAGCAGCAGGTGGTCGTAAAGAGAGAAGGTCGCGAGCGCGAGGCCGGTGCTGGCGAAAATGTGGCCCCAAGCGGGAATGGCCTGGCCGCCATCCAAATAGTGTTCCGGCCGCACTGTCGAGCGCGCGCTCATGGTTGCGATGTAGAGCGCATAGGCGCCAAGCACGCCGAGCAAGACAATGAGGAGCATCGTCACTGGCGGCGCCTCCAGCGGGCCTGGGGCGTCTCGGGCCGTTCGTGCGCGCTGGCGTCACGAACGACGTTGAAGGAATCGAAGACGCCGCGCATGCCGTAGTGCGTGACCATGTAGAAGAGGACCGTCGCGCCGACGGCGATCAATACCGATCCGAACGGCAGGAAAAAACTGGTCCGGAAGTCCGGCTCGAGTAAGGTGGTCAGTGCAAAGGCGACGAGTGCCATCCCATAGAGCACGAGCGCCAAAGTCAGCTCGCGCCGGGTGAATGGCGTCTCGTAGACGGCATTGGCAACCACATGCGCGACGAATGCCGCCAGTACCACACCGCCGGCAAGGTACACCGGCATGGTGCTGCCGCTCGTCAAGGCATAGTGGACGAGCAGAGCGGCAACGAACCCGCCCGTCAGCCAGATGGCCATGACGAGGGCGTGCCGATCGGCCACCGAATGTCCGCTCGATTGATCCACGGCGCTCAGACTTCCCTTTGCATTGTTGCCTTGGCGCGCCTTCTCACGGCGAACCGGCGACCACTTCGCCGGAAAGTACGCATCAGAAAATCCGCGCTCAATCGTCCTTGTCCTTCGGCGTGTCGGCGGCGAGGAAGTTGCGGAACGACATGCCGCCGGCGCTGCCGATGCTCTCGATGGGGAGCCCGAGTTCCTTCATCAGACCGTCCACGAGTGCCACCTGCGTCCGGTATTTCATGGCCGAGTTGACGACGCGATCCGTCATGTTGCCGCCATCGCCATTCCCCGCACCACGGCCGGCGCCGCCGGTCTCCGACGGGCTATTGAGGCCGGGCAAGCCATCGACCTGCAGGATCTTGATCGAGTCGATGTTCTCCATGGGCTTCACCGTCTCGCGGATGATGTTGGGCAGATTGCGGACGAGATTCTCGTAGATGGCGCTGCGCCGGCTCGCATCCGAGCGCATGTTCTCGGACTCGTTGATGAGCCGCTGGCCGATCGCATCCTTTTCGTAGCGAACCTCGTCGGCGTTGGCCTCGGAGATCCGGGCGAGCGAGCGGAACTCGGTCGCCTCCTTCTCGGCCCGGGCATGCGAGGTCAGTCGCATGGATTCGCGCTCGATGCGCGATTCGGCGCTGATGAGATCAACGCGTCTGGCCCGGTTGGCCGCCTCCTCGTCACGCGCGGTGAGGATGCGCTCCTCCATGGCGGCGAGCGACTTGTGCGCCTCGGCGACGTTGGTGCGGGCGTAGGCCTCCTCGATCGACTTGTTGACGACGGCGATCAGCCGCTCCTTGTCGACGATCTCGACCTCCTTCTGCCGCTCGATCTCGAAACGATCGATGTACTTGCGGGCGGAGATGCGCAGCTCGTCGATCTCGCGGGTCGCCGTGATGCTCGCATCCTCGACCTTGCGGAGCGCGGTCGTCTCGGCGAGCCTGATCTTCTCGTTCTTGGTGATTTCGGCCTGCGCGATCTCTTCGTCCTTCGTGAGCCGCTCCATCTCGACATAATAGCGGCGCATGATGCGGGCGCGATCCTGGTCGCTCTCGGCGATCTCGTTGGTGACGCGGATCTGCTTGTTCTTCTCGACGTCGAGTAGCTCGATCGTCTTCAGGGTCTCGATCCGGGCGGACTCGACGGATTTGTCGCGATCGAGCCTGGCGCGGTCGACCTCGCCCAAGGCCGACGTCTCGATGAGCGCCAGCGTCTGCCGCGTCCGGATGTCATGCTCGCGGATCTTGCGGTCGTTCTCGATGCGATCGGTCTCGATCTGCTGGCGCGTCAGGATGCGCTGCGACTCGAGCGCCTTCTGGGTGTTGATCTCGGTCAGCTCGTTCGACTGCCGGCGCTCGATGGCGAGATTGCGGATCTCGGCCTCGGTGTTGATGCGCTCCGACTCGACGAGACGCTCCTTGGCGATGCGATTACGCGCGCCCTCCTGCTCGGCCTTGATCCGGGCGAGGTCGACGTTGATTTGCGAGGCAGACCGCTCGTCCTCGATCTCGGCGAGCTGGGCTGCCTTGCGGATCTCGATGTCCTTGTGCTGAGCGATGCGCGCGTATTCGAGGTCGCGGGCAATCTGCAGCTCGCGCTGCTCGGCCTCGTAATCCCTGAGCGCGATCTCGACGCGGGCCTCGTTCTCGATCCGGTTGCGCAGCTTGCGGCGGTCCTCGATCTGCTCGGTGAGCTGGGCGAGACCTTCCGCGTCGAAGGCATTGTTGGGATTGAACACCGAGACGTCGGCCTGGTTGAGGCTCGTCAGCGAGGCATTCTCGAGTTCCAGACCGTTGGTGCCGAGAGTCTTCTTGGCAAGCTCCGCCACCTCGTGGATGTAGCGGCCGCGATTGGTGTGGATCTCGTCCATGGTCATGTTCGCGGCGATGGCCGACATCGCATCGACGAAGCGGCCCTGCACGATCGCTTTCAAATCGGTGGCATTATGCGTGCGCTCGCCGAGCGTGCGCGCCGCGACCGACACGCCCTCCTTCGTCGGCAGCACCCGCACGAAGAACTCGGCGATGAGATCGATGCGCATCTTGTTCCTGGTGATGAGCGATTGCTCGCCCAAACGGCGAATCTCGATCGGCACCGCGTTCATGTTGACGCGCGTGATCGTGTGCACGATGGGCACGATCAGCGCGCCGCCACCCATCACCACGCGCTCGCCGCCGAGGCCGGTCCTGACGAAGGACTGATCCTTCGTCGAGTGCCTGTAGAGCCAGTGCAGGAGATAGACGATGATGGCGATGAGGATCGTCAACAGTATGACGGCCACCAGGATGTCCGTACTTGTCATCGACATTTTCAGCTCCTCAGATCATGCCGCGCCGGGCGCTGCACGTATGTCTCTTGCTCAGTACCGCTCGATGCCCGCAACCGCGAGCGTGATGAGCGATGGGGTCAACAGGTTCACGATGTCGGCGATGTTGTAGAGCACCACGATCGCGTTCGTGTGCCCGGCGCCTATGACGACGTCGACGAAGTGCAGGATCGGCAGCACCGCCCAGCCGATCGTGAAAATGAGGCGTATCCAGAAGTACCCGAGCCGCATGGGTCGCGACACGGTCTGCACCGCGCTCGCCATGGCGCCGAAGTAGAGCTCGCCCAGAATGTAGAGCCAGAAGGCGATCGACAGCAGCACGCCCAGCGTTGGATCAAAGATGTGGGCGTCGCCGAGGAAACGGCAGAGCACCATGAGGCCGGCCGCGGCGAGCGTACGCCAGAACACGCCGGCGGGAACCGGCCCGGCAATCCGCGCAAAGAAGTATGCCGCCGCCACCTGCAGCGGCTGCACGACGAACCAGCCGACATAGCGGGAGCCAGCCGTGGCCTTCTGGCTCTCGGCCCAGGTTTCGGCCGCACCCAGATAGGTCAGCGCCGAGGCCAGCATGGCTACCCCGACGAGCGCCACCGGAATGCGCCAGCGCTCTGACGTCCAGGTCAGCCCCAGCAGGGCGAGCGCAGCGCCTGCCAGCATGGCGACAATCGCCACGCCGTAGGAGGTGCTCACCAGGTCACTCGTCAGAAAATTCATTCCGGGCATGCGCGGTTCCTAGACTTGTGAGCGGATGTGGGGAGCACGGCCGTAGAGCGCCACCATCGGCAGGATGAGCAGGCCGAAGATGAACTGCTGCCACTCGTATTTGAGGCCGATGCCGATGAGGAATGAGCTCAGCACCTGCAGCACGAGCACGCCGATGACGGTGAAGCCATAGCCGCCATAGCCGCCGGCGAGCGAGGTGCCACCGATGACGACGGCGGCGAGCGTCGTGAATAGATAGGGGTCGCCGACACCGATGAAGCCGCCACCCGACCAGCCGAGCAGGAGGCAACCGGTCAGCGCCGCGAAGACGCCGCTGATGACGTAGGCGAGCGTCCAGTACTTGAGCTCGGAGATACCGGTGAGCTTGGCCGAGCGGCGATTGCCGCCGAGCGCATAGACGTAGCGCCCATAGGCCGAGTAGCGGAGCGCGATGATGACGATGATGGCGATGATGATCCACAGGAAGATCGTCGGCGGCACCGGCATGCCGACGGTCTCGCCGTTCATGGCCGCGAGGTTCTTGAGCCACTCCGGCACCGTGCCGAAGACGTTGCCGCTGAACTGCGAGCCGATGCTCGTCAGGATCTGCACGAGGCCCGAGACCGCAAAGCCCATGCCGAGCGTCAGGATGAGCGCCTGCCCCTGCAGCTTGTAGGAGAGGAGGCCGTTGAGGAGCCCGATCAATCCACCAATGACGAGCACCATGCCGAAGGCGACGCCGGTCGGGACGCCGAGGCCAATGATGTAGAGGAGACCGATGTTGGCCGCGCCGATCACGAAGGGGATCGAGAGATCGAGCCCGCCCATCAGCGCAACCAGCGTCTGCCCGACGCAGGCAATACCAAGGAAGGCCGCGAACAGCAGGATCGCGCGGGTGTTGGTGGAGGTGAGGAAGCCCTCGATCGAGAAGGACGAGATGATGATGAGCGCGGCGAGCACGATGAGGCCGATGAAGGCGCTGCGGCTGTGCGCGAAGTAGCCGGAAGCCTTGACGGCGAACAGCAGGATCGCCTCGAGGATCAGGAAGGCGATGAGGTTCAAAACCGAGCGGAAGGGCGGAACGGTCGCCGTGATGATGAGATAGGCCAGCAGCAGCAGGCCCATCGCGATGATGAGCGCCCGGTTGTTGCGCCAGACGCCGCCCGAGCGGGACGTCTCGCCCGCCTCGGCTCCCGGCGCCGTGGCCGCGCGCCGCTGCTCGAACGTCACGACGACGTAGTTGAGCACCCAGAACAGCACCGCGACCGAGATGATCGTGTAGAGGATCACCACCTGGGCATCGAGGCCCTGGCCGAAGCCCAGTCCGAAACCGATCGCGCCGACAACGAGCGACAGCACGAGGTTGAGCCCGACGAGCGGCAGCGACGACGGCATCGGCACGGGCCAGCCGTTCTGGCGCGGGTTCGGTAAATCGCTCATGGCGCGCCTCCGTTGGCGCCGAGGCTCCCGGCCGCGAGCAGCAGGAGGACGATCAGTCCGGAGCCCGCCACGTAGAGGAAGACTCCGAGCCGAAGCGAGACGGCCTCCACGGCCGCCATGCGCATGGTTGCGATGAGCAGCAGGAGCAGCGCGGCGATGCCGAAGGCTGCTGTCTGGATTGGCGACAGGGCATAGAGCTCGACGGACACAGCACTCGCGGCCGGGAGCAGCAGATAGCGCGTGTAGTCGCCGGCAACAGGAGCCGCTGCCGGAGTGGTATCGGTTGCCTGCTCCGCCTTCGCGGCTACCGCCTCCGCACCTGTCGTCTCAGCCGTGGCGTCCGCTGCTGGCGCTACCATGCCGGCCCCGCTGACGTGCAACATGATGCCCGCGACGACGATGCCGAGCACCACGAAGGCCGCATAGGGCGAGATGAAGCGCAAATACTTGCCGAGAACCGGCACCAGAAGGGTCAGCAGCAACGACAGGATCAGGATCACGCCGTAGGAGAGCTGCGTGACGAAGGCCTGGATCGAGCCGAAGTTGAAGGTCGCGAGCACGTAGCCGATCAGGAACAGATTGAGCGCACCAAGGAGCGCGCCGATCGCGCCGCCCCGGCCGCCGGCGAGGCTCACCCCGCCGAGTACAACCGCCGTCACCGCCGTCAGCGACATCGTCGTCGCCTGCGATTGGGTCGGATCGCCGGAGGAGATGAGTGCCGTGTGGCAGATGGCGGCGAGGCCGATGAAAAGGCCGGCGATGACATGGGCGCCGGTGCGGGCAAGGCTGATGCGGACGCCGCTCGTATAGGCCGCGCGCTCGTCATAGCCCATCAGGCGCAGGTTGCTGTAGAAGGTCGTCAGCGTGAACAGCAGCCAGCCGCCCGTGGCGATGACGAGGATCAGGAGGATCGGCGAGTAGATGGTCGTGCCGAGGCCCCAGCTGCCCATCCACTCGGGCGCGACTCCTCCGGGCCGTTTCATGATGACGAGATTGATGCCCGTCAGTGCCAGGAATCCGCTCAGCGCCACGATGATTGGCTGAACCCGGACGGCGATGATCATCAGCGCGAACAACAGCTGGTAGATCACACCGATGCCGAGCGCCACGATAAAGACGCCGATCGGTGAGGTGACGACGCCCAGCTGGTTGAGCTGGACGATCGACACGTTGATGAAGGCGAGCAGCGGGCCGACGGCGAGATCCACCGTGCCGCGACCCGCGATCGCCAGCACCATCAGCGTGTAGGTGGCAAGGATCAACGGGGCGGCGACGATGATGGCGCTGCCGATCCCGGAATAGGACACGAGCTGGGGCGACCTGATCACCGCGGTGCCGAACAGCACCGCGATGAGCAGGATCGGCACCAGCAGAAACGTGTTCTGCGATCCCTGGGATTGCGACATGGCCGGCCGACCGCCTCTAGACCGTTTTCCGATCCTTGCGGATCGGAAACCTGTCTCGGTTGTTGGATTGAGCACTTTCTCTCGACCAACCGGTACCCACT
>JANNSX010000464.1:0-24134 GCA_031403155.1 Hyphomicrobiaceae bacterium | reverse complement strand
CTTGATCGTCTCGATGCGCGGGGCATGCTCGCCGAGCTCGGAGCGGGCCGAGCCGATGGCCTTCGCCATCTCGCCCAGGATGTGGATGCGCCCAGCCTTGGCCTGATCCAACGCCACCCGCATGATCTCCTCGGTGATGCCGGTGATCTTGATGTCCATCTGCAGGGAGGTGACACCTTCGTTCGTGCCGGAGACCTTGAAGTCCATGTCGCCCAGATGATCTTCATCGCCCAGGATGTCGGAGAGCACGGCGAACTCAGTCCCATCCTTGATGAGGCCCATGGCAATGCCGGCGACCGGCGCCTTCAAGGGCACACCGGCATCCATCAGCGCCAGCGAAGTGCCGCAGACGGTTGCCATCGAGGATGAGCCGTTGCTCTCGGTGATCTCCGAAACGACGCGGATCGTGTAGGGGAACTCCTCCGCCTTCGGCAACATCGGCCGGATGGCGCGCCAGGCGAGCTTGCCGTGACCTATCTCGCGACGGCCAGGCGAACCCATGCGACCCACTTCGCCAACCGAGTAGGGCGGGAAGTTGTAGTGCAGCAGGAAGGTCTCCTTGTAGGTGCCCTCCAGCGCGTCGATGTACTGCTCGTCTTCGCCGGTGCCGAGCGTCGCGACGACGATCGCCTGCGTCTCGCCGCGCGTAAACACGGCCGAGCCGTGGGCCCGCGGCAAAACGTGGACCTCGGAGAGGATCGGACGAACCGTCTTCAGATCGCGGCCGTCGATGCGACGGCCGGTCTTGAGGATCGAACCGCGAACGATATCTTTCTCGAGGTCCTTGAAGGTATCGGCGATCTTGACCTTCTGCGTGCCGTCATCCACCGCCGGCATCAGCTCGGCCATGACTTTGGCCTTGGCCTCGGCGACCTTGTTCTGGCGAACCTGCTTCTCGCGGATCGTGTAGGCCTCGCGCAGCGTCGCGCCGGCGATGGTTTCGACCCTCGACTCGTAGGCCGAGTTGTCGACGGCCTTGATGTCCCACGGTTCCTTGGCGGCACGCTCGGCGAGCTTGATGATCGCATCGATCACCGGCTGGAAGCCGCGATGGCCGAGCATGACAGCGGCGAGCATTTGCTCCTCGGAGAGCTCCTTGGCCTCCGACTCCACCATCAGAACGGCATCCGCCGTGCCGGCGACCACGAGGTCGAGACGGCTCTCCTTCATCTCGTCGATCATCGGATTGAGCACCGGCTCGCCGTTGATGAAGCCGACGCGGGCACCGCCGATCGGACCCAGGAAAGGCAGGCCCGAGAGCGTCAGAGCGGCCGAGACCGCGACCATGGCCACGATGTCGGGATCGTTCTCGAGGTCATGCGACATGACAGTCGCGACAACTTGGGTTTCGTTCTTGAAGCCGTGCGCGAACAGCGGCCGGATCGGGCGATCGATGAGACGGCAGGTGAGCGTCTCCTTCTCGGTCGGACGGCCCTCGCGCTTAAAGTAGCCGCCCGGGATCTTGCCGGCGGCGTAGGTGCGCTCCTGGTAATTGACAGTGAGCGGGAAGAAATCGATGCCGGGCTTCACGCTGCGCGCGGCGACGACGGTGGCCAGCACCGTGGTCTCGCCGTACTGCGCCATGACGGCGGCGTCGGCCTGGCGGGCAATACGCCCAGTTTCGAGCCTCAGCGGCCTACCGGCCCACTCGATCTCGATGACATGTTTATCGAACATTGGTTTTCCTAGTCTTCGGAACGCCCGGGAGCGGATTCTCCTTCAGGGCATGTAACGCGGACCCGACCTCGGGCACGCGGGGATCGCGCTTAGGTTTGTCATGCTTTTTACCGGAAAACCGCTTCGCACTTTTCCGTAAAGCATTCCAGGCGCGGCCATAGGCAAACGGCCCCGCCTTCGGGGCCGTCAGGTTCGTCTTTGGTATTAGCGGCGGATGCCTAGGCGCCCGATGATGGACTGATAGCGGGCCTCGTCGCGCGACTTCACATAGTCGAGCAGACGGCGCCGCTGGCTCACCATCTTGAGCAGGCCGCGACGGGAGTGGTTGTCTTTGACGTGCGACTTGAAGTGCTCGGTCAGATTGGTGATCCGCTCGGTGAGAACGGCGATCTGAACCTCGGGAGAGCCGGTATCGCCCTCTTTGGTCGCATAGGTCTTGATGATCTCGGATTTGCGTTCGGCGGTGACCGACATCGGGTGGTCCTTCCTGGTTTATGGGATTGAAAACGAGCCTAACCCTGGGGCGACGCTCGTGAGGCTTCGAGCGGCCGGGATGTCGTCCAGCGGGCCGAAGCGCGGCGCACCATACACGATAGTCCGGGGATTGCGAGGGGAAAGTCCCGATCTCTGGTTCGAGCACATTCTACGGCGAACCGGTGTCCACTTCGCCTGAACGTGCTCTGGGTTCAGCCGAGCATGAACACCCGCTTGGGCACGAGCTGCCCTTGCTCCGCGGAGACCAAGGCGACAGGGTCCCCCATGCAGGTGACAAAGGCTAGGCCCTCGAAGATCGGCGCATCGCGGCCCCGGAGCAACACACTGTTGCCGCGACGCAACCGCATGGCGTCGTCGCGGGAAACGGGGAGACCGAGCATATCGGTCAGCGCGGATTCGATAGGTGCGAGCAACTCTGTGAGAAGGGAGTCTCGATCGGGCGCCTCGGCCGCCGCCGCGATCTCCTCGAGCGTCACCGAATTTTCCTCCGCGAAGGGGCCGACACGGATACGGCGGAGCTGGGTGACGTGACCCCAGGTGCCGAGCAAGCGCCCGATGTCACGGGCGAGCGAGCGGACATAGGTGCCTTTGCCGCAATCAGCCTCAAGTTGGGTCTCCTCGCCGCGGGTGGCAGCGATCTCGAGCCGGTCGATGATGACGGGACGCGCCTCGAGCTCGACCTCGACACCCTCGCGGGCGAGATCATAAGCGCGTTCGCCGTCGATCTTGATGGCCGAGTAGCGCGGCGGCGTCTGCATGATCTCGCCGGTGAAGCGCGGCAGAACCTCGGCAATCTCTTCAGGCGACGGGATACGCCCGCCGCTCGACGTCGCCTGCCCCTCGCCGTCGTCGGTATCCGTCTCGATGCCCCAGCGCACCGTGAAGCAATAGCTCTTCGCGCCATCGACAATGTAGGGCACGGTCTTCGTCGCCTCGCCGAGCGCGATCGGCAGGATGCCGGTGGCCAGCGGATCGAGCGTGCCGGCGTGGCCGGCCTTCTGCGCATTATAAAGCCGCTTGATGGCACCGACGGCGGATGTCGAGGTCATCCCCGGCGGCTTGTCGAGTACCACCCAGCCATGCACCGGATTGCCGCGCTTCTTGCGGGCCATGCTATTGGACTCCCAGCGAGATGTCAGAGCGCCCGATTAACCCGGCACATGCTTCGCCGTATCCGGCCCTCCCCCTTGGGGGGAGGGTGCCGACAGGCGGGAGAGGGGTTGAGCTTAACCGAGACTTCTCGGCAAAACTTGCAATCGAAAAGACTGCCTGCGGCACAGGTGGTGTCCGCAATCCACTCAACCCCTCTTCCGGCCTTCGGCCACCTTCTCCCCAAGGGAGAAGGCCGGCTAAAGCGTAAGCTTCCCGTGTGCTGACATTGCCCAGCGCTCGTGTCGATCGATTTATCTCTGTCAAAGACATTGTTTCTGTGTGTGTTTTGAACGGCCACGCCGCTACTTCCGCCCAAGGTCGCGCTTGACCTCTGGCGAAGCGAGCAGCTTGTCGATGCGCGTCGCCTCGTCGTAGGTCTCGTCGATCGAGAAGCGGATGTCGGGTGCGAATTTGAGATTGATCTTGTGGGCGATCTCGCCGCGGATGAAACGCTTGTGCCGATTGAAGGCTTCCAGCACCGGCTGCCTATTCTTGCCACCGAGCGGCATCAGATAGACGGTCGCAAGCTTCAAGTCCGGGCTCAGCCGCACTTCCGGAATGGTGATGACATGCGCGGCGATGACATCGTCGTGGATCTCGCCGCGCGAGAGCATCTCGGCCAGCGAATGCCGGATGAGCTCGCCGACGCGGAGCTGGCGTTGGGTGGGGGCGGAGGATTTGCTTGGCGAGCGGCGGGGCATGGCTATCGATAGGAACCCAGATGTTTGGTGTTTTCTTCGGCGAGCTTGCGGACCGACGAATAGTCATCGGCGGACGAGAATGCGCGTCTGGGCAGCAAGAATGCACTTTGTCTGGAAACAAACAGCGCCATCGCGTCCTTGATGTCCATCACTCCCTCGATGGATCGCCACTCCATTTGTGACTTCATCCCCGGCAGCTCGGACGCAATCCCAGATCCTGTAAACTCGAACGACATCGTCTGGCCCGCACCGTGGAACTTCGGATAGGCTCGATGGATTGCGATCCAACGACAGCCGTACATCACGCCTACCACTACAAGAACAATAAGGGCATCCGTCCAGCGCGGTACCGGCAAGCGCATTCGCATGACTGCGGCTGTCGAGTAGCCAATTGCAATGCCAAATGCCGCCAGGGCAGCCCGGAAAAACAGACCCTTGATTCCGGCCCAGCCCGATCTCAGTGAAAGCGCGCGCTGGAGAAGAAAGTAGTCGGAACGATCGAAGGTGTAGCGCGCAGAATAGTTCATGAACTCGTCGCATTACCGAGCGGCGTATTGCGATAGGCGTCGCCGAGTGTACCGATGGTGCCGATTTCGGGGATCGTGATTTTGGCCTCGGGATCACTCAGCTCTTGTGTGTTCCAGCCGGAAACCGTTTTTACGTGCAGGGCCGCATGATGCCGCTCCTGGGCGATGAACAGAACGCCCAAGCAGTGCTCATGCCGCTGGTACCAGTCGAGTTTTAGGTCGAGCATCTGCGGCTTGTCGCTAGCGGAGAGCACCTCGACCACAAAGTAGAACCGATCGGCGTAGAGCTGACCAATCTCGATTTTTGTATCGATAACCGTGATGTCGGGCTCGGGGTTGTACTTGTCATCGTCCGGCACCAGCAGGCCGACCTCGCGATCCGCGCGCCACTCCGGCTTCGTTACAGACAGGCGAGCATCGAGCATCTTGTCGATGTTCCCGGCGATCCGCTGATGCACGAGGGTCGGGGGCGGCATCATGTTCGGAACTCCCGCGATCAGCTCCCACTTTTCCTCGGATGGGCGGTCGTCGCGGAAGGCGTGAAACGCCTCCAGCGTGACTTGTGGCTCCATTCTGATGAAATCACCGGGCATCAAGAAAATTCCGTAACCGTAGGTTGGGTTAGCGCGGCCACCGGGCGATCATTGTCTGCCACCAGGGTCGTTCCGCGCGTAACCCAACATGTGAGTCGCCAGCAAGCCAGTTGGGTTACGCGCGGCGATAATGCATTGACCAGAATCGGAAATCGCGCCCGCGCTAACCCAACCTCCGATCGCCTACAGCGTCCGCACCACCTTCTCGACTCGGAAGCACTCGATCGTGTCGCCCTGGCGCATGTCCTGATAGGCCTCGAAGGCCATGCCGCACTCCTGGCCGACAGGCACCTCGCGGACCTCGTCCTTGAAGCGCTTCAAGGTCGAGAGCTTGCCGCGATGGATGACGACGTTGTCGCGGATGAGGCGAACCTCGGCGCCGCGCTCGACCTTGCCATCGGTGATCCGGCAGCCGGCGACCTTGCCGACCTTGGTGATATTGAACACCTCGAGGATCTCCGCATTGCCGAGGAACACTTCGCGCACGGTCGGCGCCAGGAGGCCCGACATCGCCTTCTTCACCTCATCCACGAGGTCGTAGATGATGGCGTAATAGCGGATCTCGACGCCTTCGCGCTCGGCGGCCTGACGTGCCTGTCCATTCGCGCGCACGTTGAAGCCAACGATCACGGCACCGGATGCCGCCGCCAGCGACACATCGCTTTCGGTAATGCCGCCGACACCGGCATGCACCACACGCGCCGCAACCTCGTCCGTGCCGAGCTTCTCGAGGGACGCCGTAATGGCCTCGACTGAGCCCTGCACGTCGCCCTTGACCAGCAGAATGAACTCGCGCGTGCCCTCGCCCTTGAGGTTCGCCATCATCTGCTCGAGCGTGCGCGACGAACCGGCGCCGGCCGATGAGCGCTCGCGCCGCTTGCGAATACGGTAATCGGTGATCTCGCGCGCGCGCGCCTCGTTCTCGACAACGGCAAGCTGATCGCCCGCTTCCGGCGCCGAGGAGAACCCCAGCACCTCGACTGGCACGGAAGGACCTGCCTCCTTCACCTGCGCGGCATGATCGTCGAGCAGCGCGCGGACCCGGCCCCAGGCCGCGCCCGCGACGATGATGTCACCCACACGCAGCGTGCCGCGCTGGATGAGCACGGTGCCGACCGGACCGCGGCCAGCTTCGAGCTTCGCCTCGACGACGACGCCTTCGGCCGAACGGTTCGGATTGGCGCGCAACTCCAGAAGCTCCGCCTGTAGCGCGATCGCATCGAGCAGCTTGTCGAGATTGGTGCCCTTCAAAGCCGACACCTCGATCTCGAGCACCTCGCCCGACATGCTTTCCACCACCACCTCGTAGCGGAGCAGCTCGTTGCGGACCCGGTTGGGGTCCGCCGCCGGCTTGTCGATCTTGTTGATCGCGACGATGAGCGGAACGCCCGCCGCCTTCGCGTGGTTGATGGCCTCGATCGTCTGCGGCATGACGCCGTCGTCGGCCGCCACCACCAGCACGACGATGTCCGTCGCCTTGGCGCCGCGGGCGCGCATGGCCGTGAAGGCCTCGTGGCCGGGCGTGTCGATGAAGGTGATCTTGTGGCCCTTATCGGTCACGACCTGATAGGCGCCGATGTGCTGCGTGATGCCGCCCGCCTCGCCGGCGACGACATTCGTCTTTCTCAGCGCATCGAGCAGCGAGGTCTTGCCGTGATCGACATGGCCCATGATGGTGACGATGGGCGCGCGAAATTCCTTGTCGTCGTCGGCATCGGAGGCGCCGATCAGGCCTTCCTCGACGTCGGACTCGGCAACGCGCTTGGGCGTATGGCCGAACTCCCGGACAATGAGCTCGGCGGTGTCGGCATCGATCACATCGTTGATCTGATGCATCGAGTCTTCTTTCATCAGATATTTGATGATGTCGACGGCGCGCTCCGCCATGCGGTTCGACAGCTCCTGGATGGTGATCGCTTCCGGGATCACGACATCGCGCTGGATTTTCTCACGGTTCTGCGAGGCGCCCAGCAGTTTGATCTTCTCGCGCTCGCGCTTGCGGCGGAGGGAAGCGAGCGAGCGCTCGCGCTGCTCGTCGTCGAAGGCATTGGTGATGGTCAAGCGGCCGCGCCGCTGATCCTCCGTGCGTTTAACGGGTGTGCGCTCGGGCTTGACGCCTTTCTTGGCGCCGAGACCACCGCGCTTGCTGGCTGCCCCCTCGCTCTCATCCACCTCGACGCGCTCGGCGACCCGTTTGACCGGGCTGCGCCTGAGCTCGTCGCCAGTGCGCGGCTCGACCGGAACCTCGGCGACCACAGGGCGGCCGGCGGCCGGACGGCCAGCGCCGGAACTCGGCGGGCGAGCGGTTCTGGCCGGTGTCGTCGGCTCGGGACGGGGCGCGACGGGTGGTGCGGTGCCCTCCTCGGTCGCCTTCCGGCGCGCTTCGATCTCCGCCACGCGCCGGTTTTCCTCGTCGGCACGCTTTTGCTCGGCTTCGCGCTCGGCGCGGAGCTTTGCCTCCTCCTCGGCCCGGCGGCGATCGATCTGCTCGCGCTCGCGAGCGGCAGTGAGCGCGCGGATACGCGCTTCCCGCTCGTCGTCGGAAAGCTTGAGACCCTGTGCATCAGCTCGCTGAGGTGCACGCCGGGTGGTGTTGGGCTGCGCTGATGGCTGCGAGGCCGGCTTCTTCTCAACCTGAGCCTTCGGCTTTGGTGCCTCGACCACCGGCTCGGCCGCCACCGGCGCCGCTGCCTTTCCAGGCATCGATAGCTTGCGCGGGGTCTTTTTCTCGACCACCACGGACTTGACGCGGCCGTGGCTGAAGCTCTGCTTCACGAGCCCAGCCTGCTCGGTCTTTTGCATGCGCAAGGTGGTGCCGGGCTTGCCCCCACGGCCGGCCGCTACGGTCTTGTCCGCTGGCTCTTTCGTTTCGGTCATTCGTTTTCCGTGCCGTGGTTAACGTTTGAATGCGCGGCAGCGACCGCTTCGAGCCCCTTGTAGAGCCCCAAGCGCCGCACCTCGCGCAACAGCTTGCGGCTCGCGCCGCCGCCCTTCAGGCCAGCATGTACCACATTTGGCCTGCCCAATGCCAAACTCAATTCCTCGATCGAGAAGAGCCCAATCGGCGCAGGGGCCTCAGGCTTGGCGGCCCTGAACCTGCGATCGAGCTTGTCGCGGCCGTCGTTTGCTGCTTCCTGGGCGTGTAAAAGGGCCACGATCTGCCCTTTCTCGAGAGCCGACTCGAGCTTAAAGAAGCCCGTTACGACCTCGCCCGCCTTGTTGGCAATGGAAAGGGCCTCGAGGGCACGCCTGCCCAACAAGGCCTCGACCTGCCCGGCGAGAGCCTCGGGCGGGCGGACCTGCTGTTTCAAGCCCCGCGAGAAGGCGCCCTTCTGGACCGCCTCCTCGACGTAAGCCCGGCTGCAGGTGACCCAGACGCCCCGGCCCGGCAAACGCAGGGCGAGGTCGGCGACGAGCGTGCCGTCAGGCGCGGCGACGAAGCGGATGAGTTCCGCCTCCTCGCGCACCACGCGCGTCACCACGCAGCTGCGCTCGCGCTCGCCCAAATCGACCTCGGCCGTTGCCGTCACATTCACCTCGATTGAAGCCGGACCCGTCCACCGATGACGCCACTGCGGGCATCACGGCGCCTTTGCGTCCCGGCTCGCGAACAATGCCTCGGCCTCGCTCTGTGGCGTGGCCGCCTCCTCGCCCGCGGCATCGGCGGCGGCGGGACGTACGATGTCCTCGACGGCGACCCAGCCGGCCACAACGCGCGCCGACATGATGAGATCCTCGAGCTCCTGCCGCGACAACTCGAATTTCTCGAGCACGCCCACATGATGCTTCGTCTCGGTGCCGGTCTTTTCGTACCAGCCCTCGAGATCATCGCGCGCGCAGTCGGCCAGGTCCTCGATCGTCTTGATGTTGTTCTCGCCGAAGGCCACCAGGATCGCGGTCGTCACGCCCGGAACGCTCAGCAGCTCGTCCTCGACGCCCAACTCGCGCCGGCGCTCGTCGAGCTCGGCCTCCTTGCGCTCCAGATACTCCTTGGCGCGGGTCTGGATTTCGCTCGCCATGTTCTCGTCGAAACCCTCGATCGAGGCGACCTCGCCCTCCTCGACATAGGCGATCTCCTCGACCGTCGCGAAGCCCTCGGTGACGAGCAGCTGGGCGATGAAGTCGTCGATGTCGAGTGCCTCCATGAACAGCTGCGTGCGTTCGGCGGATTCCTTCTGCCGGCGGTCCTGCTCGGTCTGCTCGGTCAGGATGTCGATGTCCCAGCCCGAGAGTTGCGAGGCAAGCCGCACGTTCTGGCCCCGGCGGCCGATGGCGAGCGAGAGTTGCTCGTCCGGAACGACCACCTCGATGCGCCGGTTCTCGTCGTCGAGCACGACCTTCGTGACCTCGGCGGGCGCGAGCGCGTTGACGATGAATGTCGGGGCGTCGTTCGACCATTGGATGATGTCGATCTTCTCGCCTTGCAGCTCGCCGACCACCGCCTGCACGCGCTGGCCGCGCATGCCGACGCAGGCGCCGACCGGATCGATCGAGGAATCCTTGGAGACAACCGCGATTTTGGCGCGGCTGCCCGGATCGCGCGCCACCGACTTGATCTCAACGATGCCGTCGTAGATTTCCGGCACCTCTTGGGCGAAGAGCTTCGCCATGAATTCGGAGCGGGTGCGCGAGAGGAAGATCTGGGGCCCGCGGATCTCGCGGCGCACGTCGTAGATGTAGGCGCGGATGCGATCGCCGTATTTGAAGGCTTCGCGCGGCAGCTTCTCCTCGCGCCGGACAATGCCTTCGGCGCGGCCCAAGTCGACGATGACATGGCCGTGCTCCTCGCGCTTGACGACACCGCTGATGATCGTGCCGACGCGATCCTTGAACTCGCCATGTTGGCGCTCGCGCTCGGCGTCTCGCACCTTCTGGACGATGACTTGCTTGGCATTCTGTGCCGCGACCCGGCCGAACTCGATGGGCGGCAGGCCTTCGGAGATAAAGTCACCGACCTTGGCATCCGGATTTCGGCGCTGCGCGTCTTCGAGCCCAATCTGGGTGGCGTCGTTCTCGATCTCCTCGACGACTTGGAGAAGCCGCGCGAGACGCATCTCGCCGGTCTTCGGATCGATCTGGGCCCTGATCTCATTCTCGGCGCCGTAGCGGGACTTAGCCGCTTTTTGGATGGCGTCCTCCATGGCGGCGATGACGATCTGCCGATCGATCGACTTCTCGCGCGCCACCGCGTCCGCGATCTGGAGCAGCTCCAGCCGGTTTGCGCTCACGCCTGCCTGCGCCATCTTCGTTCTCCAGCTCCAAATCCATTTCCTGGCCCTCGCCGGCGGCGGAGCCTTGCATCCCAGACCACCGCTCGGCGGCGGCACGCATCAACTCGTCGGTCATCACGAGCTTCGCCGAAGCGATGAGCTCCGGCTTGATCCCGATCACGCGCGGCCCATCGAGGTCCGGCAGATCGATAACGAGGCGGACCTCGCCATCGCTGTAGCTCTCGAGCGTTCCGCGCAAACGCTTGCGGCCATCGATCGCCTCGGCGAGCTCGATCTTGGCCTCTTGTCCAGTCCAGCGCTCAATATCGACGGGCCTGACGAGCGGGCGATCGATACCGGGCGAGGAAATCTCAAGCCGGTAGTTGCCCTCAACGAGGTCATAGGCTTCGAACACCGGCGACAACTCGCGCGAGATAATCGCGCACTCGTCGACGTTGAGATAGCCGTCCTCGCGCTCGGCCATGATCTGGACGGTGTGACCGTCACGGCCGGAGACCGCGACACGCACGAGCCTGAAGCCCAACTCGCCGAGCACCGGCTCGGCAAGATCGGCAATGCGGCCGGCAAGGCCAGTCTCGCGGCTGAATCGCCCCTCGGGCGCAGACGCACTACTTTCAACTGCCGAGCTATCTACTTCCGGCATGGGGACACCGCCAGCCACCGGAAACCGATGGCCCAAAACAAAAAGAGCGGACCCGAAGGCTCGCTCTCGAAGTTGAGATGATCATGAGCACGCGCAATATAGGCGGCAAAAACGCCACGTTCAAGTGAAAAACGTTCCTGCCGCAGTATTGCCTGGTTTCAAGCCCCAAACCCACGCCGGAACACGAGGTAAACAGGACGCCGGCCTGCGGCTGTTGCCTTCGCTTCGTAACGGGTGCCCGGCCAGTCCGGAAATGGCCGCCGCCAATCGTCCGGGCCGTTGGCAATCCACTCGAAATCATCCGACAAAAGGATGGCGGCGAGGCTTGACACCGCATAGCCGGCAATGTCCGTCGCCAGCCATAGATCGGCGCCGGGTGGCATGAGTTTCGCGAGCTTTGCCAGAGTCTTAGACGATATCAGCCGGCGCTTCCGGTGACGCCGCTTTGGCCACGGATCGGGATAGAGGACGATGATCCGGGCGAGCGAGCTTGCCGGTAGCCAGGCGAGCAGAGGCGCCACCTCGAAATCGAGCACGCGGATGTTCTTCACATCCTGCTCCTCGATCTTCTCCACCAACGCAGCATGCCCGTTGACGAAGGGCTCGACGCCGATGAAGCCGACGTTTGGATTGCGGATCGCCCGGTGGATCAGATGCTCGCCACTGCCGAAGCCGATCTCGAGCCAAACCTCGCCGACGGGCACATCGAAGAGGTCGACGAGCCGCTCCGGCGCGGGTCGCTTTAGATCGATCCGCAGCGACGGCAGCAGGCGCTCCTGGCGCTCGGCCTGGTGCGGCCGGAGCGACCGCCCTCGCTGGCGGCCGAAGAAACTCCGGTCGGGCCGCCCATCGGGCGGCCGATCGCCTTCGCCGCCAGCCCTATCCACAGGCACGTTTGATCGCGTCGGCGAGGTCGGTCCGCTCCCAGGAGAAGCCACCGTCGCTGTCCGGCTTGCGGCCGAAGTGGCCATAAGCCGATGTCCGCGCATAGATCGGCTTGTTGAGATCGAGGTGCTTGCGGATGCCGCGCGGCGTCAGGTCCATGACCTCCGACAGCGCATCCCCGAGCTTGCCCTCCTCCACCTCGCCGGTGCCATGCAGATCGACATAGAGCGAAAGCGGCCGCGCGACGCCGATGGCATAGGAGATCTGGATCGTGCAGCGCTCGGCGAGGCCGGCAGCCACGACGTTCTTGGCGAGATATCGACACGCATAGGCTGCCGAGCGATCGACCTTCGTCGGGTCCTTGCCCGAGAAGGCACCGCCGCCGTGGGGCGCGGCGCCGCCATAGGTGTCGACGATGATCTTCCGGCCGGTCAGGCCACAATCGCCGTCGGGGCCGCCGATGTAGAACTTTCCAGTCGGATTGATGTGCCAGACCGTGTCCTTGCCGATCCAGCCGTCCGGAATGGCCTTCCGGACAAACGGCTCGACGATCTCGCGGACCTGGCGCGAGGTCAGATCCTCGACGATATGCTGATGGGATACGACAATGGCTGCGACGCCCACCGGCTTGCCGTTCTCGTAGCGGATGGTGACCTGGCTCTTGGAATCGGGGCCGAGCATGGCGGCGTCGCCCTGCTTGGCTTTCCGCGCCCTAGCTAGATCCTCGAGAATGCGGTGGCTGTAGTGGATCGGGGCCGGCATCAGCTCGGGTGTCTCGCGGCACGCATAGCCGAACATGATGCCTTGGTCGCCAGCGCCTTCCTCGGCGTTCGTCGGCTGCTTGGCATCGACGCCCTGGGCGATATCGGCTGACTGCGCGTGCAGCAGGACCTCGATGTTGGTGTTGGCCCAATGGAAGCCCTCCTGCGCGTAGCCGATGTCGCGGATGGCCTGGCGCGTGAGGTCTTGGATCATCGCGGTGGTGACGCCCCTCGGGCCCCGATACTCACCGGCGATGATGACGCGATTGGTGGTGGCGAGCGTCTCGCACGCAGCCCTCAGACTCCAGGGATCGAGGCCTTCCTTGGCGCCCTCGCGATAGAAGGCGTCGACCACCTCATCGTAGATGCGATCGCAGACCTTGTCTGGATGCCCCTCGGAGACCGACTCGCTTGTGAACAGATAAGACCGGCGGGCCACGCCCCCCTCCCTCGGTTAACCTTGAAAAACCGGGCAAGTCCTTGCAGGGATTTGGGAAGGGGTCAAGGCGCGGCGATTGCGCAATCCCAGCCGGTTTGACACGTCACGGGCGAGGGTTGCGATTTTTGGTCTTCGGCTTTGCGATCCCGGCCACGAGGTCGATGGCGAGACGCCGCAGCTCGGGCGAATCGATTTGGGCAAATGCCGCAACCAGCTTCTTGGTGTCCTCGCAGCGCTTTGGTTCAAGCACGCTTTGCGCCGGCTCGCTCAATCCGTGCGGCGCCGCATTGCCCAGGAAGTAGCCATAACCCTTGCCGAGAAAAAGCGCAGCGTCGAACAATCGCGACGCCGGAATGCGATCAAAGCCGTGCTCGTACTTTCCGAGCTGGGTACCGCTGATGCCGAGCTCCCGCCCTAAGCTGGCGAGACTTCTATCCTTCGCTTTCCGCAGCGCTCGCAGCCTATGCCCGATCAGTTTGTCGAGCCCGGTTGCGGCTTTCGGATTGGGCCGCTTGGCCTCGCCCGGTTGGCAACTCTGAAGCCTCGTCGGACGATCAGCATCCTCAGATGTGTTGGGATCGGCCATGTGACGCCTCCTAATCCACTGCATTCCGATTACACAATCTAAAGTAGATGAATGATTTCCCGCCGTCAATCTGTAATTGAATTTCCAACCGCGCGCATTTTTTGAACTGGCAATTGAACGTTTCTGAGAAACTCTACTGCCAATTCTGCGTGCAATGCGCAGGAACGGTCATTCCTCGATCATGTCCTGGATCAGACTGAGGATCGCTTTCCGCCGGCGCACGGAGGACACGTTTCGGAATGACTTGAGCAACGACTTCTCGTCCTCGCTCAACTGGGGAGACAAGGACGGCGTCTCGTTCTCCGCCATGCCATCGACCCCGGCGAAGGGCTTACCTAGAAAATAGTCGAACCCGACATTGAGTGCACTGCAGATGTCGTTCAGGCGGGCAACGGTGACGCGGTTGGTGCCCTTCTCGTATTTCTGGACTTGCTGAAAGGTCACCCCGATGAGCTCGCCCAACGAACGCTGGCTGAGGTCACGCGAGACTCTCAAGTCGCGCATCCGGTCCCCGACAACGAAGTCAATCTTGGAAGTCTCTTTTGGCTTGGAGCGCTTGGCGCTGACCTGCCTCGACAGTTTCGGCATTGCTGTATCCCGCGCCTCCAAACGACACACAGCGGCAATACTCAATGAATCTCATGGCTGCAACCGAAAATTGATTCTTCTTCGCATTGAAGGTAAACGGCGACATGTCGCCGAAACGAATATTCGGTTTCGCATTTGATGCGAAATAACTCGAATGCTTTCGGAGTCGGACTACTCGAGCGCGATCCGGGTTTTCTGCGTTGTTAACGCATCGCGCCGGCGCGTCGTTTGGTCCGCAAGCGGAGCACCTGTGCCCCACTCGCCAAAATGAGAGCCAGGAAAAGAGACGCCGCCTCTCCCAGCCGCCGGTAAAGTGTTTGCTGCAAAGCGCCCGGCAATTCGGTCTCGATGATACCCTGGGTTTCCAGGGCCAAGCTCGCGATCAGCTCGCCGCGCGCGCCTATGACAGCGCTTATGCCAGTGTTTGCGACCCTTATGACAGGCAGCCCAAATTCGACCGCCCTGAGCCGGGCTTGCAGCAGATGCTGATAAGGCCCGCTGCTCGATCCGAACCAGGCATCATTCGTGAGATTGAGGAGCCAGGTCTGCTCGGTCGACGGATCGATCTCTTCGGGGAAAATAATCTCGTAGCAGACGAGCGGCACAGGTGATGGGAGGCCTGGAATGTTGAGGGCCCGCGGACCTGAGCCAGTGGCAAAGCCACCCTTCAGCTGGGTGAGCTGCTCCAGACCCACCGCTTCCAACGCTGCCTGTGCGGGCAGGTACTCACCGAACGGTACGAGATGCATCTTGTCGTAGCGTGAGACCAGCGCACCGTGGTGATCAAGCACGGCGATGTCGTTGTAGATCGTGAGCTGACCGTCGGTCTTTACGAGCGAGCCGTCCGCGTTCGTCTCCGCTCGAAGACTTCCGGTCACGAGCATTACACCATCAGGCAGCAGATCGCCGATAGCCTTCAGCGCTTCCGGCGACTGCAGCATGAGAAACGGCAGCGAGGATTCGGGCCATATGACATGGGAAACACCGTCGAATCCGACCGCTGCGCCTGCCGCATTCCCCCGGCTGAGCTCGAGGAAGGTCTGGAAGATGCGTTGCCGGTTCGCCCCTTCCCATTTCTCGGCCTGGGGGATGTTCGGCTGCACGAGGCGGAGCTTTGTTGCCGATTGCGTTGGCAGCTCCGGACCCGAAAGCCGCCACGTGCCGAAAGCCAGCATGGCGATGAGGAGGCTCGCGGCGACGGCGATCGGCACCAAACGTCGCTGCCAAGTTACGCGAGCGTCGCTATCCACACTCGCGGCAGGCAGCGCGAAGATCAGGACCGCGACAAAGCTCAACCCTGTCATGCCGACAAGGCTCGCGGATTGCATCAGATAGTCATTGCCGGCGAGGGAAGTGCCCAGCGCATTCCAGGGCAAGCCCGTCAGCACGTTGCCGCGCAACCATTCGGTCGCACCGAGAGCCGCGGCGAGCGCCAGAACGCGCCCAACACCCGGCGACCAAAGCAGCACGGCGAGGGCCGTGCCGATCGCGAAGAACAGCGCCAGTCCCGCCGGCAGCGCGGTGATGGCCAGTGGCAACAACCAGGCGAACTTGTCGGCCTCGACGAGGAAAGCGAAACCAATCCAGTAGAGGCCGGCGAGAAAATAGCCAAATCCGAACCACCAGCCACAGGCCGTCGCTGCCCTGAAGCGGCTCCATCCACCGCGCGGGTGAAGCCGAGCCGCCGCATCGAGGACGAGCACCAGACCGGACAGCGACACGAAGAACACGGGCCAGATCGACAGCGGCGGTAGACCTGCCACTGACAGCAGACCGAACAAAAACGAAACCGCCCAACGCAACCATGCGGCACGGCGGCCATCCTCAGCCATCACATCAAATAGTCGCAGGACGCTAGTACCCGATCGCAGAATTGAGTGCCACACTTCGTGGCACGAAAATGCCGCGTGAATCGGGTACTTAAGCAAATGAGCTAGTACCAGCCATTTTTGATGGCGGGTACTAGCCATGCTCCGCGCTGCTGCCCAACGGCGTAGCTCCGGGCGTGCGCCGGTCGATCACCTTGACCTTGCGCACACGGCGCGGATCGGCTTCCAGCACCTGGAACTCGAGGCCCGCCGGATGGGGAATGAGCTCGCCCCGCACCGGAACGCGACCGGCCAATGAGGCAATGAGGCCGCCCAATGTATCGATCTCGTCGATCATGTCTTCCTCGACGAGCTTGGCATTCAACCTGGCTTCGAGATCGGCAATCGGCGCGCGCGCCGAAACGATCAATCCCGCCACTGGATCGTCGACGATCAGCCCTTCGACTTCATCGTCGTGCTCGTCCTCGATATAGCCGACGATCTGCTCAACCAGATCCTCGATCGAGACGAGACCATCGGTGCCGCCATACTCGTCGACCACCAAGGCGAGATGCACCCGCGTCGACTGCATCCGCAGCAGCAGATTGATCGCCGGCATCGATGGCGGGACGAACAGCGCCGTGCGGCGGAATTTCACGGATTTGACGGGCAGCGACAGATCGACCTTCACCAGCTGCTCGCTCGTCAGGCTCGCGAGAACGGTGTTCGCATCGGCCGAGGACGGCGTATCGCCGATTGGCCGGCCCTGCGCGGTATCGACGATCCAGGCGACGAGATCCTTGACGTGGACCATGCCGCGCAGGTCATCGAGCGTTTCGTGATAGACGGGAAGCCGCGAATGCTCGGCCCGGCGGAACTCCGCCAGCAGCTCGCCCAATGTCGCGTCCTCGTCAATGGCGATGATGTCGGCGCGCGGCACCATGACGTCGTCGACGCGCAGCTCGCCGAAACGCATCGTCCTGAGCAGCATGTCGCGCTGCGGCGGCGCCAGCGTCAGCCCGCCATGGCTCGCCTCGTCGAGCGCCTTTTCGAGCACGCCGCGCATGGTCGGCGCTTCCTGGAACCCCAGGCGCGTCATCAACCGGTTGAGCCAGGCGATCGGCGAGACGCCCGGCTGAGCGGCCGCGGCGGCGGTTTGGGCTTCGAGCCTCGATGTGTCCTCAGCCACGGAGAGGCTCATCGGCCAGAGCGTCGAGGCGCTGATAGGGATCGGCAATGCCGAACACCGCGAGAATACGGCGCTCCTCCGCCTCCATGGCGTCGGCCTGGGAGTCGCTGCCGTGATCGTGGCCAATGAGATGCAGCACGCCATGGACGACGAGATGCGCGGTGTGATCGCCAAGCGTGATGCCAAGCTCGCGCGCCTCACGCTCGGTGGTTTCGTAAGCGATGATGAGGTCGCCGAGCGCCTGCGCGAGCGCCGCCTGCTCATGGCGCGCGGCCGGAAACGACAGCACGTTCGTCGGCTTGTCGAGACCCCGATACTGCTTATTGAGAACCCTCACCTCGGCGTCGCCCGACAGCGAGATCGCAATCTGGCCCGGCAAATGGCCTGCTGCCGAATGAGCCAACGCCGACAGCCGCTCGAGATCGACATCCTTCAGCCAACGATCATCGGCGACATCGATATCGACGGCCGCATTCGGCGTCTGCCTCGCCGCCTGTCGCTTTGCCGGACTTCGCGTCTCCATGGGATTACCGCGACGCTTTCTCGTAGGCCGCGACGATCTTGGCCACCAGCGCGCGGCGCACGACGTCCTGCTGCGTGAAGCGGATCGTGGCGATATCCTCGATGCCGTCGAGGATCTGGATTGCTTCAGACAATCCCGACGTCAGCCCCTTCGGCAGATCGATCTGCGTCGGATCGCCCGTCACCACCATGTGCGAGCCCTCGCCGATCCGGGTCAGGAACATCTTCATCTGCATGGACGTCGTGTTCTGCGCTTCGTCCAGGATGACGAAGGCGTGCGACAGCGTCCGTCCGCGCATGAAGGCGAGCGGCGCGATCTCGATTTCGCCGGTCTCCAGGCCGCGCTCGACTTTTTCCGGCGGTAGCACGTCGTCGAGGGCGTCGTAGAGTGGGCGCAAGTACGGATCGACCTTCTCGCGCAGGTCGCCGGGAAGGAAGCCCAACCGCTCGCCGGCCTCGACCGCCGGTCGCGAAAGAATGATCCGCTCGATGGCGCCGCGCTCAAGCAGCGCCGCCGCGTAAGCGACCGCGAGATAGGTCTTACCCGTTCCGGCAGGGCCCGTCGCGATGACCAGATCCTTCTGCTCCAGCGCCTGGATGTAGGCGGTCTGCATCCGGGTCCTGGCCGTGATCTGGCGCTTGCGCGTCCGGATCTGGGCCTTGCCGGAGCCGTTGCCCGGGTCCGGCGAGGCGGGTGCGCTCGATTTCGACGGCCTGACCTCCGCCACCGCATGACGGAGCGCACCGTCGACGTCGGCAGGCCGGATGGTCTCGCCCTTACGGGCGCGGGCGTAAAGCTCCTCGAGCACTTCCCGGGCGAGCTCAATGCTGGTCGATGAGCCGTTGAGCGTCACGACATTGCCGTGCGCCACCGCGCTGATGCCCAGCCGGTCCTCGAGCACGGCGAGATTGGCGTCGTACTCGCCGAACAGGGACGCAACCACGCGGTTGTCCTCGAAGGGGATGGTCAACCGGCGGTCTGTCTTCTGCGCCTTACTGCCCTTGGCGGGGCTGGTTTCGGCTGGATCGCGAAATCCTGCCAACAGGCTCTCCTTCTCTGCGTCGCCCGCGGGCGACGCTGCGGGCACACTAGCCCTGAACTATGACGCCGCCGAGACTGCCCGGCCCGACGGATGTTATCTCAATGTCGAGAATCTTGCCAATCATCCCGGCCTCGCCCGGCACATGCACGGGTTGCAGATACGGCGATCGGCCGGTGACCTGGCCGGCCTGGCGGCCCGCTTTCTCGAAGAGGACCGGCAATACTCTCCCCTTGCAGCTCCGATTGAAGGCCACAAGGCCCGCGTCGATGACGGCCTGGAGGCGGCTGAGCCGCTCGGTCTTCAGGGCCTCCTCGACTTGGCTCTCGAACTCGGCGGCCGGCGTTCCCGGCCGCGAGCTGTATTTGAAGGTGAAGGCTTGAACGAAGCCGACCTCGGCGACGAGATCGAGGGTCGCCCGGAATTCGGCCTCGGTCTCGCTTGGGAAACCGACGATGCAATCGGTCGAGAGCGCGAGATCGGGACGTGCCTGGCGCAGCCGATCCACAAGCCGCCGATAGTCATCCACGGTGTGCTTGCGATTCATGGCGGCGAGGATGCGATCGGCGCCCGACTGGATGGGCAGATGCAGATAAGGCATCAGCTTGCCGATCTCCGCATGTGCCCGGATGAGGTCTTCGCCCATGTCGCGCGGATGGCTGGTGACGTAGCGCAACCGCTCGATGCCGGGCAACTCGGCGAGAGCCCGCAGCAGCTTTGCGAGGCTCCAGACCTCTGCGTCCATTCCCGCGCCGTGATAGGCGTTGACGTTCTGCCCGAGCAGCGTCAGCTCGCGGACGCCGCCATCGGCGAGGTGCCGCGCTTCATCGAGCACCGCGCTGACCGGTCGCGACACCTCAGCGCCCCGTGTGTAGGGCACGACGCAGAAGGTGCAGAACTTGTCGCAACCTTCCTGCACCGTCAGAAACGCCGATGGCGCGCGGGGTTTGGCGCGCGGCGGCAGATGACGGAACTTGTCCTCCTCCGGAAATTCGGTATCGAGCTGGGGATGACCTGAGCGCCGCAGCGCCGACAGCATGTCCGGCAGCCGGTGATAGCTCTGCGGGCCGACGACGATATCGACACCCGGCGCCCGTGCCATGATCTCCGCGCCTTCTGCCTGCGCGACGCAACCGGCCACCGCGATCTCGAGCGAACCTCCGTTGCGCTGGCGCACCCGTTTCATCTTGGCGAGCCGGCCGATCTCGGAATAGACCTTCTCCGCCGCCTTCTCGCGGATGTGGCAGGTGTTGATCACGACGACATCGGCGGCTTCCGCACTAGTGACCGCGACATAGCCATGCGGCGCCAGCGCCTCGGCGATCCGGTCGCTGTCGTAGACATTCATCTGGCAGCCGTAAGTCTTCACAAACAGCTTGCGCGGCGCGGGTGCCAAGTCGGCTGGCTGCTCCACCACCTCAGCCTCTGCAGCAGTTTCGTGCTCTTCGCTCATGGCCGTCCCTTAACCGCTCGTCTTCATGGCGTCCAGCACGGGCGCCGCCGTCTGGTGCTCACGGACCGGCCGGAGCGCACGTCGCATAGCGGCGCGGACCTCGACCTCGGCATGGCGCGCGACGGCCTTGCGATTGCCGATCCGCTCATAATCGAGCGGCGGGCCGATGGCGACCACGGCATCGACCACACCGGCCTTCAACAGGCCCCAGGCATGGCCCGGTACATCCATATCGCCATACCAGGCGACGAGCGGCATGTTCTCGCGGCCCATCGGCAAGCCGGCGAGGCGTGGATAGGCGATGGAGAGCGTCTGCACGGCGATGTCCGGCCGATGCGGTCGCAAACGTGTGGGTAGTGCTGCACCGAGGAGCGAACTCTTGAAGGGAAGCACACGAAAGCCGTCGCCCGTCGTGCCTTCCGCGAACAGAACGATGGTCTCGCCGGCTTCGAGCCGCTCGGCTATCTCGGTGGCCTGGTTGGCGACGGCCGCCCGCCGGTCGCGATCGACGAAAACCGACCGCTGGAGCTTGGCGAGCCAGCCCACGAACGGCCAGCGCGCCACTTCCTGCTTGGCGATGAAAGAGAGCGGCGCGACGGCGCTGAGCACCGGAATGTCGAGCCAGGAGACATGATTGGCGACGAGCAGCACCGGCCGGCCCGGCGCGAGGACGCCCTCGACCCGGATGCGGATGCCGAGCAAACGGCAGACCTGTTTGTGGAACCAATGCGGGAAAGTCCTCGCCCAGCGCGAGCCGCTCTTGATCAGCAGGAGCTGCACCGGCATCAGTGGAAACGTCAGGAGAAAAAACAGCCCGAGCACCACGCCCGCCCGCAACCCGATCATCGAAAGCCCCCGCGACCTTGCACTATCCGCACCATCCCGCCCGATACCATCGCCATCCGTCAAGTCGTCGGCCGCGAGATTTCCTTGAAGAGTTTTCGCAAGATCGCCTCGCCGTAGTCGGCATAGGTGTTCGCTTTCTCGACGAAATGATCCGGGCCGCCCACGATGTGGTTTTTGAAGTAGATGTCGAGAAAGTACATCTCGGAGAGGATCACGAGGCCGTTGACGGTGATGCCGGCGAGCACCGCTCGATCCCGCAGCGGATCGGCCGGCGGGCCATTGTTGTTCGTGCCGTCCGAGGAGATGTCGATCACCGCGCGGTCGCCGCGATAGGGCGACGTCAGCGTCAGCCGCGTCGCATGGTCGAGCGCCGACCCCAATGCCGTCGAGCCCGGCCCGATGAGGCGCGGCGTGCCGTGAATGGCGAGCGCGAACTGCTCGGCCGACCCGTCGCCCGCGATCACCGTCCACGGCACCGCGATCTGCTGCTCGCCGAAGCCTGCCCACTGCACCAGCGTCACCGCGATGCGGCCCCTCGGGCCGCTGGCAATGGCGGCCGCCACCTCGGGACTGACGAAGGCCCGGGCGAGGCCCTGCATCTGCAAGTCGAACTCACTGTCGTCGACGCTGTAGGAGCAGTCGACGGCGAGCACGAGAGTCATGTCGACATCGGCGCCGGATTGGCCGGTCGCCGCCGTCGGGAGGCCGAGCATGGCGGCGGCGAGGCCCCAGGTCGCGAGGCTGGCACGCAGTCGTTTCAGCATGTGCATGATCCGCCTCGCTGAGCTGGCTGATCTCCGACAGTACCAGTCTTGCGCGGCGCCGCTCAATCAATTCCCACTGATTTCACCATCACGATCGCATCCGTCGATCCGAACTGGCGCGCATAGTAGCCACGGCGCCGGGTGGTTTCAGTAAATCCGGCGATGCGATAGAGCGCCAGCGCGGCGGTGTTGTCTTCGGCGACATCGAGATAGAGCGCACGCGTGCCTCGCCGCGCCAATTCGGCTTCGAGCGCGCCGAGCAGCGCCCGGCCGATGCCCCGCCGCCGCCACGCGGGATCGACGCCGAAGGTGAGAAACTCCGCCTGATCGGCGACCGCCTGCGCCAGAACGAAACCCGTCACCGCGCTGCTGTCGAAAGCGGCGACGGTCACGACCGATGGCATCGCGAGCCATCTGGCCATCTCCGCTACGCTCCAGGCTTCCGTGAAGCATGCCGCATGGATGTGGGCGAGAGCCTCCGCATCATCGCTCCTCGCCGGCCGGATCACACGAGCGTCCGGCATCACGCGCGCAGCCCCGGCGCCGATTGCACGACCGCGTCGGCCGGACGGAAGTAGAGCGGGCGCACAGGCCCGGTCACAATGGGCAAGCAGCCCGCTGCAACGGCGAAATCCCCTGCCCTGGGCTCGAATGCGCCCGCAACGACACGCTCCGGTGCACTGCCGGCGATCTGCAGCGCCCCCGATCCGGCGAGCAAAACCTCTTTGCCGGCGACCAGCGCAATCGCCGCGCCAACGTCGATCAGCACAGGACCGTCCATCGGCTCGCCGCTCCCATCCATCAACTCGAGATAGACCTGACCCCGGCCCGCATCGACGGCAATGGCGAGCGGCTGGTGAAATGGACCTTGCGCCGCCAGCACGCGCTGTCCGATCGCCCAAAGACTCGACACCGGAATGAGCGCCGCGCCGGTTGCAAGCTTAAGGCCCTCGGCCGCCGCAAGCCCGATGCGCATCCCGGCGAAGGTGCCGGGTCCGATCGTCACCGCGATCCGCTCGAGCGAATTCGGGGGCACGCCAGCGTGCGCCAACACGGCCTCGATCATCGGCACGATGGCCTCGGCATGGCCCGTGCGCCGCTCCTCGTAGCTCGCCGCCGGCACACCGCCCTCGACCGCCACCGCCGCCGAGCAGGCCCCAAGACAGGTATCGATGGCGAGGAGACGCAACGACTGATCCGCTCGCGTCACACCGGCCGGACTTCCACGACCTCGGGAACGAAGTGCTTGAGGAGATTCTCGATGCCGTGGCGCAGCGTTGCCGTCGAGCTCGGGCAGCCGGCACAGGCGCCGCGCATGTGCAGGCTCACGATGCCCTCGCGGAAGCCGTGGAACACGATGTCGCCGCCGTCCTGGGCGACGGCCGGACGCACGCGCGTCTCGATCAGCTCCTTGATGGTGTCGACGATCTCCTGGTCCTCGGGCGCGAAATCCTCGGCCTGATCACCATTCGCGTCCGACTGCTCGCCGTCGCCGATAACCGGGGCGCCCGATAGATAGTGCTCCATGATGACGCCGAGCACGGCCGGCTTGATGTGCTGCCACTCGGCCGTGCCCTTCGTCACCGAGATGAAATCGGGGCCGAGGAACACGCCGGCAACGCCATCGATGCCGAACAGCCGCTGGGCCAGCGGCGACTGCCGCGCCTCCTCGGCCGAGCGGAAGTCGAGCGTGCCCGTGGCGAGCACGGTCTTGCCGGGGATGAACTTGAGCGTCGCCGGATTGGGCGTCGCCTCGGTCTGGATGAACATGGGGGCCTCCTGCTGCCGTGGCCGCTGTTTAGAACAGTTCTATACTCTGGTTGGAAGGTGGGGTCAAAGGCGGGCATCGGTGATCGGGTATCGGGGCAGTGAGGCAGTAAGGCAGTAAGGCAGTAGATGAACGGATCAGAGCTTCGGCATAGTGCCTAGAACCCGATCCCTGAAGTCCGATCTCCGCCCCCCTACTGCCTCACTGCCTACTGCCTCGTCTCAAGCCAACGCTCCGCCCACTTCCGGCAGCGCGTCCGCGCCGGGATGAATCAGTTGAGGGGCGCGGGGCGATCTCAAAGCCGCGGGCCGAGGAAGATAACAGATGAGCGACCTCTCGATCGCCCCGCCGGCGTTTTCGGAGCTGGCCTTGGTCACCTCAAAAGCCGAGCTGCTTCGGGGTAAGGCGTCTCACCCTTACCGGACCAAGGTGCACCCTGCCTTCGAGCCTGCGTTGGCCCTCCGGC
>JANNSX010000463.1:0-15250 GCA_031403155.1 Hyphomicrobiaceae bacterium | reverse complement strand
GATGGTCCTTGAACATAAGGTCCAGTAAAATTATAAAAAGAGATTTTACTTTCCTTTACTGAAATTCTAAATTCAAAGCATAAATCATTCTCACTTGATCTTTGTTTTAGGATTGTTTCATACTTATTTCCGGTACCTTTTTGAATTCCAAAATCAACCCCTGTGGGAGGACTTTCCAAAATAACTCTTAAAGATAATTCTTGATTCATTTTATGGTAATCAAAGTTACAAATCTTGTCTTATAGAAGGGTTCACAATAAACGGTATACAACGATTGTACTAGCATTGAAAAATCATGCAACCCTTAACTAAATGAAATCAATCACTACAACTCCTCAATTTTAAACTTACGCCATCTTACTTTTATACCACCTCCATCGTGTATCTGTAGGGCGATGAATCCGGCTCCCTGCCCGATTTTTTCGTCTTTCAGGTCCACCATCATTTTGCCATTGAGCCAAGTGGTCACCTGATCATCTATGACCTGAATTTTGAGTGTATTCCATTTATCGATTTTCAGATATTTTTCATGGGCCGGCGCGGCCGACACGGGCTTTCGCTCAACTCACCGCCTGATCCGGGCAAGTCGAAACCGCATTTTTGCGCCAGCCGCGCGCATACCAGTTCTGCCGATCCTCGATGCCGCGCGACATCCTCGGCTGGTCGATACCGACGCCGGCCACATAGAAATAGTAGCAGTTGGCCGACATCTGCCGGACGAGGTAGCAGCCGCCCTCGATAACGCCGCGATAGAAGGTGCAAAAGAGTTCGCCGTCGGCGTGCCAATCGCCCACCCAGTGCGCGTTGTGCGCGTCGTAATCGAGCGAACCATCGGTGTGATAGGCTTCGCGCCATTTGACGCCGTCGACGAACTCGCCTTCGAAAGTGGTTCCGGACACGAGATCGCGGATCTCCGTTTCACCGAAGAAGCCATCCGGCTCGACAGCAGACGCGGTGCTCCCATGCCAAATGGCGAGAGCCGACGCCAACACGAGTACCCGCAACGCACGCATGACGATCTCCGATCCGTCCTCTTGCTGGTGAGCTACACCGGAATCTAGGCGGCTTCGAGAATGGCCGCATCGAACTCGTGCGTGGCCTCGAGCTCAGTGGGCCCGGTCATAAGGATGTGGTCGTCCGCGCGCCAGTCGATATCGAGCGGCCCGCCCGGCAGCGTGACGCGAACTTTCCGGCCGGTCAGGCCCTTGCGGGCCGCTGCGACAGCCGCCGCGCAAGCGGCCGAGCCACAGGCTTTGGTGAGCCCGGCGCCGCGCTCCCAGACCTTGAGGTCGAGCGACTCGGTCGAGGTGACCTTGGCGAGCGAGATGTTCGCCCGCTCCGGAAACAGTCGATGATACTCCAGCATCGGCCCGACTTTGCCGAGGTCGACGATGTCGAGCCGGTCGACCCAGAAGATGCAGTGCGGATTGCCGACATTGACGACGGACGGCGAATGCAGCAGCGGCTTGTCGATCGGCCCGACCTGCAGCTCGATCTGCTTCGTGTCGTGGAAGGCCTCGACGAGCGGGATGTCCTGCCAGGCGAACCGGGGTTTCCCCATGTCGACGGTCACCCGGCCATCGGGCTCGACAGTGCAATTGAGGATGCCCGCCACCGTCTCCAGCGTCATCTGCGATTTACCCGTCAGCCCCTTGAGATAGACCGCCACACAGCGCGTGCCGTTGCCGCAGGCTTCCGCCTCGCTGCCGTCGGTGTTGAAGATCGTCATGTAGGAAAGCGTGCCCGCCGATTTCGGATCGCGCAAAACCATCATCTGGTCGAAGCGAAGGCCCGGCATCGCGGCGACCCGGGCCGCCCCGGTCCCGCGCACAGCCGTCGGCTTGCCGCGCACATCGACCACCAGGATCTCGTTGCCGAGACCGTTCATCTTGAGAACCGGAATAGTCATGTGCCTGCCTGAAAGCATCGAATCTGGACGCTACCGCCCCAATATGGGGCTTTCGAACCGTGGATGCCAGGGTCCCGAGCCGGAGCCGGTCGATACGGGCTGGCACAGGGACTGCACCTGACGCCGGGACAAGACCTTGAGTGCGCCGCTCCAAGCTGGCGCCAACGATGCGGGATTCGCATGACAGAGATCATCACCAACTGGGAGCCCCGCCATGCGGCGCTCTTCGGTCAGCACACGCTTCAATTGCAGCACCGGGCCAACGCCTCGGGCCTCTTCACCGATGCTGCGCTCGCCCGCCTGATCGAGCGCTCGCCGCGCGCGGCCTACCACGTCAACACCATGGACAACCGGGCGCACAACCCGCGCTCGCGTCGCGAGGGCGAGATCCAGGGCCTCTCCGGCAAGGACGCACTCGACGCCGTCCGCACCGGCAATCTGTGGATCAACATCCAGCGGCCAGGCGAGACCGATCCGACCTACCAGGAGCTGCTCGACGGCCTCTATGCCGAGTTCGAGGACCGCGTGCCGGGCCTCAAAACCTACAAACAAAAGATGACGATCCTCATCTCCTCGCCGAAGGTCACCGTCTACTACCACTGCGATGTGCCGGGGCAGACGCTCTGGCAGGTGCGCGGCGAGAAGCGGGTTTACGTTTACCCGAACACCGGGCCGTTCCTGACCCAGCAGGCCATGGAGAAGATCGTGCTCAACGAAGCGCACGAGACCGGCATGCCCTACGAGCCCTGGTTCGACAACTACGCGCAGGCGATCGATCTGAAGCCAGGCGAGATGCTGCACTGGCCGCTCAACTCACCGCACCGCGTCGTCAACGCCGATTGCCTGAATGTCTCGTTCACGACCGAGCATTGGACCGACGAGCTGCGCAACACCTATGCGGTCAACTTCGCCAACGGCATGCTCCGTAAGACCCTTGGTCTGAAGAAACTCTCGCGCGCGACGAGCGGGCCGGCTTTCCTCGGTAAGCTTGCGCTCGCCGGCGCCGTCAAGGCCGCGGGGTTGCAGAAGAAGCGAGAGATGGCCTTCAAGATCGACTTCGCCGTCGACCCCCGCGTGCCCGGAGGCTTCCGCGATATCGCGGCCTACGGTTTGCGCAAGTAGGACAATGGATATGACGCTGCTCGATGTGCAGCCCATCGCCGGTGCGACCGCCTTGCGATCGCCCTTGGCGCATGCGCGCGCGGCAGACGAGCCGATCGAGGTCAGTGCTGTCGCCGATCGTGGGGGCTTCGAGCGTCTCGCTGCGGCGTGGCAAGCCATCGAGGGCGCAACGCCTGCGCCAACCTTCTTCCAAAGTTTAGATTGGTGCCGGCTCTTCTTCGATCTCGAGGCGTCGCGCGCCGCGCCGCAGCTGTTGCCTCTTGTTCTGGTCGCGAGCGAAGCGGGCCGTATCGTCGGCCTCCTCCCACTGAAGCGCATGCGCACGGCGGCCGCATCGGTCCTCACGGGCCTCGGTGAGCCGTTCCAGCAATACACCGACCTGATCGTGGCTCCCGGCGCCGACGCGAGGAAGGTGCTCGCCGCCATGCTGCGATCCAAGGCCATCGGCCGCGACACGGACGCCATCGAGCTCCGGAAGGTCCGCGGCGACAGCACATTGTTCGCGGCCCTCGGCGACAGGACGAAAACCCTTCAGCCGGTCGATGCCGCGCCCTTCGTCGATCTGCGTACCCACCCCGACTTCGCGAGCTACCACCAGACCGTCAACGCCAAGTCGCGCAAGAACATGCGCAACCAGCGCAACCGGCTCATGCGTGACGCGCCGCTGACGGCTCACGTCTACACGACGCCCGCCGAGATCGGCAACTTGATCCGCTCCTCCTTCGAGGGGCGCGTCGAGTGGCTCGAGCGCGAGGGCCTTTCCTCCCGCGCTTTCCGCGATCCCGATTTCGGCCGCTTCGTCGCGCGCTTTGCCGATGCCGGGGACACCGGCATCGAAGTGCTCGCCGTGGCACTCCGGCACGGCGACACGCCGATCGCCGAGCAATGGGGCTTCGTGCACAAGGGCCGCTACTACGCCTATGTCGCCTCGTGGGACCCCGGCTACGAAGAGGCGAGCCCCGGCAAGCTCATCATGGAGGAGGTGCTGCGCGCCTGCCATGCGCGTGGTGTCGAAATCGCCGACTTCCTGATGCCGGCCGCCCGCTACAAGCTCACCTGGGCCGACGAGGCCACGCCCGTCTACGACATCGTCCTGCCGCTCACTTTGCGCGGGCGCCTCACCGCCAGGCTCTGGACCGGGTGGCTCAGGCCGCTCGCGAAACGGGCGGTGCTGGCATTGCCGGTCTGTCTGCGGACGATGTTGATGGGGGCGGTGAGCGTTTGAGCCCACTCTTGCCGCCTACCGATTGTCAGTTTTCCCGAGCTATTGTTCCGGCCCATTCATATGATTCCGGCGAAGCTGGAATTATGAATGGAAAGACGGAACACAAACAAAGAGTTGGCTAGTGGGATGGCCATTCATTTGGGGTACCAAATGAATGCGTCAGAACACTAGCGCCTACGGCGTCGCCGGAGCCTTGCCCCACAACGCCACCAGATGCTTGTCGACCAGTGAGTAGTAACCGCCGTTCGCCTTGACCTTGGCGAGCGCATCGTTGATGCGGGCGATGATGGCATCGGCCATCGGGTGAGTCCTGGCGACGACGGCGGCGAGCGATTCGGTTGCGAGCGGCCTCTCAGCCATCTCAATCTCGGCCGAAAGGCCCGATGCGGCCAACACAGTGCGGCCCTCGATCTCGCTCGCCATGACGATATCGGCATCGCGAGCCGACACCATCTTGAAGCAGTCCTGTAAGTTCGGCGCGCGCACGAGCGTCACCGTCTGCTGTTTGAGCCAGCCGCGTCCCTGCCGGTTGAGCTCCGCCTCGTCAGCACCTTCGGGCAAGCAGATGCTCTTGCCGGCGATCTCGCTGTCTTCGGCGAATTTGAAACCTGCGTCCGAGCGCGAGAAGAGCACCGTCAGCACCTGCAGGATCGGCTCCGAGAACAGGAATTGATCGCACAAGAGCGCCGACTGTTCCGAGAGTTCGGAAACGTTGTCGCAATCGCTCATCGCCCAGGCGAGGCCGGCGTCGAAGCTCTTGCCTTCGGAGAGACCAGCCAGCTCCATGTTGGGATCGGACGACCAGGTGAGCTGGACGCCTGCCGCGCCATCGGCTGCCAAACCCGATGTGAGAATCTCGGTCACGACGCCTCCGCCCTGCTGCGTGTCGTCCACGAGCGGTTCGCGGCGGAAAGCGACGAGGCGAAGGAGGCCAGGTTGGGGCGCGGCTGTCCCTGTTGCTGCGGGCGCTGCCGCGGCAATGGGCTGCGAAGGCACCGCGACGAGCGTGGTCGTGGTCGTGGCGCCATCGGCAGCAGCCGGGGCCTGGGTCATTGCAATGCCGACCGCGCTGTCGTCGGCCGGCCGCGGTAGCGCTTTGCGCTGCTCCACGGTCGCCGCGATGGTCTCGCTGGCGGCGGCAAAGCGGTCCCATCCGGCGATCTCGACATCGGGCGTAACTTGCCGCCACGCGCGCCCGTCGGCGAAGGAGGCCGCGTCGGCGGTTCGCCCAATCAACTTGCCGGCGAAATCGGCAACAGCCGGATAGCGCGTCCCACCCTGCTTCCAATCGTAGACCGTGAGGAGGGCCGGGACGGTCAGGGTGTCGACGCCTTCCGCCGGAAGCAGCGAGGGCGCCTCGAGCGGGTCGACGTGGCGCGAGGCATAGATGGCGGAAAGCTCGGCCGAGGGCGGCAGCGGCAAGATCCTCAGCCCGCTGCCTTCGGGAATGAAGCGGAGGAGGCTCGTCGCGTCGCGCTCCACGGCGATCAGTCCGGCGAGCTCGCCTCTGAGCACGCCGTCGACGGCCTTCGGCAAGGTCGAAGATATGAGCTCAGCCTCGATCTTGGCGAGCGAGAGGATGGTCCGCGCGGTGACACCGCTGTCGCTGGTCTCGCCGGCGGTGCCGATCTTCTTTCCGGCCAGGTCGCCGAACGCAGCGATCGAAGGGGCTGCGATCAGAAATACCGTCTTGTCGTAGAGCTTGGTGACATAGCGCAGGCGGCTCTGAGCAGCCGGCATCTCGCCGGTGATCCGCAGATAGGCGAGCACGTCGGCATTGAGGATGCCGGCATCGACCCCGCGCAGGTAAAGCAGGTCGCGCACATTGGCGACCGCGCTTTCACCGAGGATCGGCACGACGCGCATCTTGCCTTCCTCGTTAAGCGCGCGGGCGATATCGTTCACGGTTTCGGCGTCGTCGTCCGAAGTCACGATGGAAACCATGCCGCGGTTCACGCGGGCGTTGATCGATCCGGGCTCGCTAGCCCTTTTCTTGGCTTTCTTCTTCGGTTTCGCGATCTTGAGCACCGAGGCGTCTTCTTCGCTCTGAGCTCTGGCGGGAATGGTCGTAGTGGCCATCCAGGCGATGCAGATCAGGCACGATGCAATGGCTCTGAGAAGAGAGAGACGCATGAAGACCTCGTGTACTCGCGGGGAGAGCGGTCATTCCGGGGAAGGACAGCTCCCCCGAGCTGCCGATCTCAATGCCGAGCGGACCGGCACGGTGCAACGGCTAAATGGACTCTTAGGCAACTTGACGGCAATCGATTAACTCCGTGGCGTGTTTACTGTATTTCGTAATGCTCCGTGAGAGCATGCGATTCAGTCACACACTCACCCAAATTCGGAGTCAATGATGCGGGCGTGCGAGGCGGGACTCGCGCGCTGAATGCCTGTCCAACACCGCTCGCAAGAGCGTGCCATGATCGCCGGGGGAAGGGCGAGGGGGAATGGCTCCGCACCTGATACGTTCTTACCGGAGCATTTGCTGAGATGGTCGCACGCGAGTGCCGCCGTCGGGGCCGTCCCGTCTCGCCAATCGCGTCATGGCTCGCATTTTCCGAGCCGTCAAAGGGCCTCGAGAAGGATTGGGTAACATGGGTCGCGCTTTGAGATCTCTTCTGCTCCTCGCCGCAGCGTTCGTGCTGCCGGCGCTCGCCGCCGCACCGGCCGCCGCCCAGACATGCGGCGCCGACTACGTCATCCAGGAAGGCGATAGCCTCGCCAAGATCGCCGGTCAGGTCTATGGCAAGACCTCGCAATGGACGGTGATTTTCTACGCCAACCAGGATCGTCTCGGCGGCGGCTCCTCGCTCATCGTACCGGGGCTTGCGGTGCGCATTCCCTGTATCGGTGGCAGCGAACCCGCGCTGCCGGCCGCAGCAACCACCGAGGCCGCGGTGCCAGCGCCGGCGCCGAAGATCGAGGTGACGGCTCTCCGGAAGAAAATTCAGTTCCTGACTGCCGACGACTTCGCGCCCTTCACCGGACGTTCGCTCCCCAATGGCGGACTGTCGACCGATATCATCAGCACCGCAATGGAGCTTCTGAAATCCGAGTCGAACGGAAAAGTCGACTTCGAGGTCAACTGGGTGAACGATTGGTCAGCGCATCTCAATCCGCTGCTCATCACGCATGCGTTCGACATGGGATTTCCCTGGTACAAGCCGGATTGCGAGAACTTTGACGATCTCGACGAAAACGGCAAGTTTCGCTGCCAGAAGTACTTTTTCTCGGACACGGTCTACGAGGAGCTGAGCCTGCTGTTCGTCAAGAAGGACTCGCCGATCAAGTTCGAGACCGATCAGGAGATCATCGGCCGATCGTTGTGCCGGCCGGCGGGCAACTGGACCTTCGATTTCGATTACAAGGGTCGGCGGTGGCTCAAGGAGAAAAAGATCACGCTGCTGCAACCGCAAACCATCCAAGAGTGCTTCGAGCTGCTCATGGACGGCTCAGCCGACGCGGTGGCCATCACTGACCTCACCGGCCGTGCTGCCATACTGAAGGCAAACCTCACAGACAAAGTTCGCGTGATCGACCGGCCGCTGGCGGTCCTTGACGATCACGTCGTGATCGCCAAGTCGCATCCCAATGCGCGCATCATGCTGCATTACTTCAACAGCGCGCTCGCTAAGCTCAAGGTGGATGGCCGTTTCGACGAGATCGTCGAGAAGCATCTGACGCTGTTCTGGGACAGCCAGACGGCCGACAAGCCGAAGGTCGAGCCGGCGCCCGCCGCCGAGGAGCCGCCGGCTGACGCGACGAGCAGCACGGGCGATGCTGCCGCTGACACCGCGACAGCAACGACGGCGCAGTAGACTCTTGGAAGTTTGAGGAGAGTGTGGCTTCCGATCGCATGATCGGGAGCCACCTTGGTTTTAGGGCTTGGCTCGCGCCATCGCCCGGATCAGCCGGTTGATATTGATCCCTTCCGACACCAGCCCGAGTTTCACGGACTGATCATACCAGGCCCGGTAGAGCTTCTCGGCGGTTTCGGCATTGCCCTTGCTGGACGCTATGCCGAGCTCCATGAGATAGCTCGGGTCGAAGCTGCGGGCGAGCACCAGCATCGCCTCGGCCTGACCCGCTTCGCTTTCCGACTGAAGAAGCATTCGCGCCTTGTCGACATCGCCGTTGCGCAGTGCCTCGTTGGCTCGGGCCATGGCCGACAAGATCGTTGCCGGCTCGGATGACTCGGCGCCCGTCGGCGGCTCGGCTTCGAGCTGTGCTGAATCGGCTGCCACCACGACTTCCGCCTGGACAGGCTCGGCCTCGGGCTGTGCTGGCTTGGTCGCAATCGTCGGCTCCGCCTGGACGGGCTCGGCCACCGCAGCCTGCCCGGCTTGCGCTGGCTCGACGACTGCCGGCAGCTTGACGGCGATGCTGCCAGTGGCGGTGCCACTCTCCTCCGCAGCCATAACGGCAACTGGGGCCGGCAGAGCAGCGAGTGTATCGAGGCTGGTGACGTGGCGCGCTGCGTTGAAGGCGATGCTCACGTCGACCGGCAGCTCGAAAGCGCGCGCGAAGGCCGCGGTGTCGGACGCCGTGGCGACCCGTACGGCGCGCGATAGGGCGATTGGGTTCGACACGGCCGGTGCTTCGACCGGTATCGGCACAAGCGCAATGGGCGCCAAGGCGATCACCGGCGCACCCGTATATTTTGCGCCGATCGGGGCCCTCACCTCGACCGGCGGGGGCTCGATGCTGTAGGGCAGCGGCGCTGCTGGATCGAGCACCGAAGGCAGGCCGTCGAGCGTCAGATTGGCGAACTCAGTCCCGCTCGCGGGTGCTTCGGCCTCGGTCGACGTCGCTTCCGGCAAGGTCACCTCGGTTCCCGTCGATGCCACCTCGGACGGCGGCGACGCCGCTTCCGGCGCAGTCGATGCCACCTCGCTTCCGGTCGTTGCCGGCTCGGCGGCAAGGACTTCCCCGGGCGGGCCATCATTCAGCGAGGCTTCAGAAGCGGCTTCGGTTTGCTCACCGAGGACAGCAAGTGCCGAGCTGAACTTCTCATGAAAACTCTCGCGGAACTGGGCCGTCGCGTTCGGGTCGACGAGCAGAATGGCGGCCCCCGCCCCGACCGCGAGACCCGACATCGACAACAGCGCCGCCGCCGTCCAGCCAGGCACCCGCCGCCTCGCGGCGGCGTCCGGCAGTTTCACCGGAACGGGAAGCACCGCAAGTGGCGCCAGGACAGGAACCATCGCCGGGTTGGACGGTATAGGCAGGACGAACTGTTCGGGATCGGCGGGCTCCAGCGGTGCCGCAGGCAATTCCGCCAACAGCAATTCGGGGCCCCATCCCGCCTCGAGATCGGTCGTCTGCAGCTCCGCCGGCGTTCGCAGGCTCAAGCCGGCCTCGAGATCAGGCGCCAGCGGCGCCTGCATGCTGGACTCGGGCTCGAAATCGGGCCGCGGCGCCTCCGGCGGCTCCCGCAGGCTGAAGTCGAGATCGAGATCAGGCTCCGGCAGTGCCGGCTGGTGCCGGCTCATGACGTCCGTGATGGCGCCACGCACCGCGCTCAAAACCTCCGTCTTGAGCTCCTCGAGGGCCGCATCTGTGGGTCCGGCGTAGCCGTCTGCGGCAGCCTCGTCCGTCAGCTCGAGCGCCGGCTCGGCATCCTCGGACGCTTCGACCACCGAAGCCATCAGCATGGCGGCTTGTCTGTCGAGCTCCTCGTCACTCATATCGCTACGGCCCCTACTCGGTTACATGGGCAGCCACGACCCACCTCGGAACCGGCCGCGAGGTTATACCTCGGCCGACGGCTCTTGGCAGCTCGTACTCTTACGCGATACCGCAGAGAAAAATCTCGTGCGTGATCCCCCGATCGTTAACAGAATTGCCGGACGCACATGGCGCGGATATGGCGCGTTCGTTTACACTTTTTTGGACTAATACAATTGCGGCGCGCATCGCAAAGAAGCCTGATTCCCAATGTGAATTCAGTTCCGGATCCGTTTGTTTCGCGTCGGGAGGGTAGCGTGCGTTTCGATTTCCATCGTTTTGCGTTCTGGGGGCAAGGTGCCACGCGTGTCGAGGCACCGGAACATCTGAGGATTTGCGACGTCGAGGCCGCCTCGCGGGGCCGCGCGTTGGCTCCGCCCCCGCCGCCGTCGCCTGTCATGACCTATGGCCAGGCAGCGAAGCCCGCGCCGCGCCGTTTCGAGCGCGCTCCGGCCCTGCAGCGCCAATATGACGAGAGCGTCAAGCGGATGGAGAGCAATATCTATACGCTGGCCGCCGCGGTCAGCGCGCTCGACGGCATCGAGAAGAAGCTCATCGAGGCCCGCGGACAGATCGCTGCCGTGCTCGCCGGTGGAGAGTATCTCGATCACGGCAAGGTGCACCGGATGGTGTCGCACCTCGTCCAACACCTGAACGGTGTGGTCGCGAGCGTCGATCAGCAATGCGTCAACATGCTCCGCGACTCGCGCATCGAAATCAAAATGGTCGAGCTCGCGGACGGCTCGCGGCGGGAAACCGGGCTGACGCTGACGCTCATCTCGATCGAGAAGCTGATGGCGCACAAGCTCAAGAACGGCGGCCGCCGGCCTGAGGATCTGGCCGGGCTCATCGACGATATCTCCGGAATCGTGCGCAACAACGTGCACATCCTATCGAGCATGATCCTGGTGCTCTTCTCGTCGCGCGAGTATGTCGACGGCGTCACGGGTTTCGTCCTGCCGGACAGCGCCAGCGAGGCCCGGCCGGTCGCCGCCGGGTTGACGGCGGTGGAGCGCCGAGCGATCTCCGAGGGCTGGGCGCAGCGCAGCGAGGTGCACCCCATGGCGGGTCCGGCCGCGCCCGTGGTGCAGTTCGAGACGGATCGGCGCCCCGCTCCAAGCCTCGTCGCCATGCTCGATGAGATGGGCGATCGTCAAGCGATTTGAGCGCCAGGCAATTTTTCGATGATGATGACACCGCGGCCCACTTGGCCGCGGTATTTTTTTGAACTGCGATCAGGCCTTCGCCGCCTTGTTCCAGGAGACTCGCGGCATAATTTTCCGCGCCTCGATCTGCCCCTTGTACTTGATGACCTTCTCGAGCATCGAGGCGAGCACGTCGTCGGTCATGTAGTGCGGCTGGAGGCCGAGCTTCAGCAACGCCGTGTAGTGGGCGTTGTAGTAGTGCTTTTCTTTCTCCATGCGCGGATTGGGGATGTTCTTGACCTTGACGTCGAGCCCCATGCGGTCGCCGACGCGCTTCACCTTCTCGGCGATCTCGTTGACGGTGAAGAGTTCCGTGAACTGGTTCATGATCCGGAGTTCGCCTCTGTTCACCGGGTTTTCCGTCGCGAGCTTCACGCACTGGAGCGTGTCGAGAAGATTGAGATAGCCACGCGTCTGGCCGCCCTGGCCGTAGACCGTCAGCGGCACGCCGGCAACCGCCTGCACGAGGAAGCGGTTTACGACGGTGCCGAAGATGTCATCGTAGTGGAAATTCGGCATCAGCAGATCGTCGAGATCGGATTCCTTCGTCTGGATGCCGTAGACCGGCCCCTGCATGAGGTCGGTGACACGGATGCCGTAGGTGCGGACATAGAACCACAGCAGGTCGGTATCGAGCACCTTGGTGGTGTGATAGAGCGAGCCTGCCGCGCGCGGATAGAGGAACTTGTCCTTGCGGCCTTTGTGATCGATCTCGATCCAGCCTTCCTCGATGTCGATGTTGGGCGTACCGTACTCGCCCATGGTGCCGAGCTTGACGATGTGACAGTCCGGGGCGTGATTGATGACGGCGAAAATCGTGTTGAAGGTGACGCCCAGATTGTTCAAAAGCGTCAGCCGCGCGGCAGACTCGTTGCGCATCGAATAAGGCGCGGACGGTTGCTCGGCATAGTGGATGATGGCTTCCGGCTTGAAGCGCTCGACAATGCGATTTAGGACCCCGGCCTCGGCACAATCGGCGATCTCGACCTCGAAATCGATTCCGCCTTTCTCCTTCGCGAGCCGGCCCCGCTCGTCCAGCACCGGTGTGTGGAACAGCGGCAGGCTGTCGGTCTCGAGCGCCATGGTCCGGCGCAGGTAGTTGTCGACCGTCAGAACCTTGTGGCCCTGGGCCGCGAACATCATGGAGGTGGGCCAGCCGAGATAGCCGTCGCCACCCAGTATGAGAATTCTCATGTGCTTCCCCTTAAGCCATTCGGCGTCGCGGTGTGACTGCCGAAGAAACCGTTTTGCGTTCTGAATTCAAGGCCCGAGCGCGGATATCCGCAAGAACACGCCCAAGTTGGTCGCAGTCGGGCCAGTTCCTCAGCCGAGAAGACCGGAGTCGCCCAGGAACTTGGCGATCTCGGCCTTGGTCAAGGCCGTTTCGACCAGGGAGGTGTAGACGCGGGTCGCGGGCTTGCTGATCTTCTCGTGGGCGCTGAAATCGATCGACCGGTAGATGCCGCGCCACGCCGGCAGGACGATGAACCGGTCATCGACCTCGAGCGTGCGCTTGATCTCCTCGTCGGTCGTCAACTCCTCGTAGAGCTTCTCGCCTGGGCGTGCGCCCGTTATCTTGATTTCGATCGACTTCGCGGTGCGGCCGTGCTTGGGCGCCAGCTCCTCGATCATGACTTCGGCCAAATCGGCGATGCGCACGACCGGCATCTTGGTCACGAACACCTCGCCGCCATGGGCCAGGAACATCGACTCGATGACGAGCCGCACCGAGTCCTCGAGCGTCATCATGAACCGGGTCATTTCCGGGTCCGTCAGCGAGATCGCCCGGCCTTCGCGGATCTGCTCGGCGAAGATCTGGATGACCGAGCCGCTCGAACCCGCGACGTTGCCGAAACGGGTCGACGCGAAAATGGTTTCGCCACCACCCAGCGCATTGGCGGCCGTCATCAGCCGCTCACCCATCAGCTTTGACGTGCCCATGACGTTCGTCGGATTGACGGCCTTGTCGGAGCTCGTGAACAGCACGCGCGAGACTTTGGCATCCTTGGCCGCGGTGACGACGTTCTGAACGCCCATGATATTGGTCTCGACGGCGGCGCGCGGATGCATCTCGCACAAAGCGACATGCTTGTAGGCGGCCACGTGGAAGACGAGATCGACGCCCTCGAAGAAGCGTTGCAGATGATTGAGGTTCTGAATGTCGGCGAGCAGGCAGCGGAGCGTCGGGTTGTTGAACCGCGATTCGAGCGCGAAAAGGCTCGTTTCCGAGTGGTCGAGGGCGCGAATCTCGCCGGCCTCGGCGGCAATCAGCTGGCGCACGAGCTCCTGACCGACGGTTCCGGCCGCGCCCGTCACCGCCACGCGCTTACCCCTAAACTTCGACATGACTTGCTCTCCTCGACCGTGACCGGTAGCGGCTCGTCGCAATGCCATGAATGGTCATGGCCCCGAAAGCAATTGTCCTTCGAGTGACGCATTGCCACGGCCCGAGCGCTTTCCAACGGAGTGGCAACCGGCCGGTCTCAGGAAAATGCTCGAAGCCGGCAATCAAGGCGGGTGTTCCTACCCGCAAGGATGAAAGAACGGGCGTAGGGTGTTTCCGTTTCTCTTGGACTCACTCCAACACCCTAGTTCCTTGGTTTGTCGTGCTTCTCATCGGAAAACCGCTTCGCACTTTTCCGGAAGCACTCTAGCCGCGCATCGGATAGGTCGACAGCAGCGATCGCCATCCATTCGCGCTACCAGGCGGGCCGGTCACCGGCAGAGCTGGCCGGCCCTCCCGATCGACCCCGGTCAGCGCATTGGACACCAAGTGTAGCCAGTTTTTCTCCCAGGACTCGATGCCGAGCTGGGAAGTGGCAAAGGCCACGGCATCGGCCGACAGCCTGGTCCGCGTGTCGGGGGCCGACAGCCGCGACATCGCGGCGAAAAGCCCGTCGGGCTCGTCCCGGCCCACCAAAAATCCTGTTTTATCATTTTTTATCAGATGGTTGACACCGGGACAGTCTTCGAACCCGATGCACGGAACGCCATAGGTGAGTGCCTCCACGACGACGTTAGGCAGACCCTCCTCGCGGGACGGAATGACGAGCATCCAGGCGTCGGCGTAGATCTCATCGATGTTCTTCACGCGCCCCTCGTCAACAATTGCGATCCCAGGCGCGGCGGCCCTTATCCGCTCGAGGCCTGCGGAAAAATTGTTCTCACCATAGAAGTGTAGCGACCACCCCGGATGGCGCCGCGCGAAGCCGGTAAAGGCCTCCGCGGCGGCGAGGCCATTCTTGTTCCTATTCTTGAGCGCGCCGACGCAGATGATCTTCCTGGCCGGAGTGATCGGCGCACGGCCCGTGGACCGGGCGAAGGCGTTGTAGAATCCGTAGGCAAAGGGCGCGATGCCACCGTGCACGGAGGCGGCGTAAAGGGGCGTCGTGAAGCGGGCCGCGGCGGCGTGCGCCAGAACGGCCTGTCGTAACCAATGCGCCTCCTCGGCGCTCTCGAGGCTGAGGCTGCTGGCCAATGCCGCCTGCATCGCCTCGGGATTGGTGCACTCCTGAATGACGAACGGCACCTCCAACGCCTCGGCGATCGCCGGTATGCGGCGATAGAAACCCGGCATGCCGAAGCCGATCATCAGCTCGTAGTGGCGATGTTTGAGCCGGGCCTCCTCGCCATAGCGCTCGAGCACCTGCAGCTCGATGCCGCTCTCCAATTGATAGGGGCGGACCGAGTCAGGCGGGCGGATGCAGACGAGATCAACCACGGCACCAGATCGGGCAAGCAGGCCCGCGACCTGCCCCGCCACTTTCTCCGCGCCCCCGAACCCGCTGAGGAAGCCCGGGATGAACACCGCGATGCGCCGGCCTCGCACGCCGGACGGTCGAGCCGCAGCCGGCATGCTCACCGCAGCCGGCAGCTCAGCCCCCGCCTCCAATGCGGCGATGATCGCGAGCCGCTCGCCGCGCAGGCGCCGCTGCGAGGGAGTGAACCTGCGGAGCAGACGTACCGTCCTGATCCGCAGCTCGACTGCGGCCTCCCGGCGCACCTGCCGCTTCTCCCCGGGCCCTGCGTGATCGACGAGCCAGAGCGCAGCCCGCTTCA
>JANNSX010000462.1:0-16425 GCA_031403155.1 Hyphomicrobiaceae bacterium | reverse complement strand
GGCCAATGCAAAGGGTCTGTCTCCGTCCAACGCCGGAATACGACGGCGCGCCGAATGCACCGCGGCGAGTTCGATGTCAGCGATGACGACACCCGGCTCGACGCCACCCTCGGCGATAATCTCGCCCCAGGGCGATATGCCAAGACTATGGCCATAGGTCGTCCGGCCGCTGTCGTGGCGCCCGGCCTGGGCGGCGGCGAGCACGTAGCTGCCAGTCTCGATGGCGCGAGCGCGCAGCAGCACATGCCAATGCGCCTCGCCCGTTAGCTGCGTGAAAGCGGAGGGCACGGTCAGGATTTCGGCGCCCGCTTGCGCCAGCTCCCGATAGAGCTGGGGAAAGCGGAGGTCGTAGCAGATCGTGAGCCCGAGCCGTGCCCAGGGGAGATCGGCGACGACAGCCTCTTCGCCCGGCTTGAACCGCTCGGATTCCCGGAAGTTCTCGCCGTTGGCCAAGTTCACGTCGAACATGTGGATCTTGTCGTAGCGCGCGCGGACTTTCCCGTCGGGTGCCAACAGATAGGAACGGTTGGCGAGCGTGCCGTCGGCGCGCTTCACGGCCAGCGAGCCGATGTGCAGCCAAACCCGAAGATCACGCGCCACCGCGACGAGCGCCGCCAGCACGCGATGTCTCGCTTCCGGCTCCGCGATCGCCCGTAAGCGCTCGATATCGGGCTCGATGAGGCCGGTGTTCTCCGGCGTCTGGATGTAGTGGGCGCCTTGCGCCGCCCCCGCCCGGATCAGCTCGGCGGAAGCGGACGCATTCTTATCCGCGTCCCGGCCCGAGGTGAGCGTGACGAGCGCAGCGCGGAATTTTCCGGTTTCGCTCATGGTGTGATGCTCGCTCTTCGAGTCGTTAACGCCGGGTTAAGAGGTTAGCATAGGGTCGAGATTTCCGGCCCGGTCCAACACGTGGAGAACGTCGCAGCCGCCGACATGGGTCTCGCCGATCCAGATCTGCGGCACGGTATTGATCCCGCCCGCCTTCTCGCGCATCCCGGCGCGGATGCCGGGCGCGGTGTTCACGTCGATCTCGTGGAACGGCGCGCCCTTCTTCCGGAGCAGCGCCTTGGCGGCAATGCAATAGGGGCAGGAGGAGGTCGTGTAGATCGTGATGTTTGGCATAGGCTGATCTAGTCCCGCTCGGCGAACCAATTGGTCGTTAGTCGTACGCGCCTCCGTTTCCATGACGAAGACTTGGCCGTTTGCCGTTAACGACCAACGACCATCGACGAGCACCGGGGGTAAATGTAAGGACTGCCAGGTGCTTCGGCAACCGCTGAGGGATTTAGGCCGACGCGGGGATCTCCCCGGTGACCAGGGCAAGGGTCAAGATATCCACGGCCGCCGCCCCGGCCTCTAGGAGGGCCCTGGAGGCCGAGTCGACGGTTGAGCCGGTTGTCACCACGTCATCGACCAACAGCACCTGGCGGCCTTCTATGTGGCTCCTAGCCCTATCCGGCACCTGGAAGGCGCCCTGGACGTTCCTCCGCCGCTGTTCGGAGGTCAATCCGACCTGGCTCGTGGTGGCCTTGGTGCGTTTGAGCGCCATCGGCGCGTAGGTTATCCCCGTAACCATAGACAATCGCTGGGAAAGCACGGCCGCTTGGTTAAAGCGCCGCCGCCACAGCCGGAAGCGAGCGAGCGGCACCGGCACGATCACGTCGGCATCCGCGATGAGGTCTTGGCCGGCGACCGCGAGCCAGCGGCCAAACAGCCGCCCGCCATGCTGCTGATCGGCGTATTTGAGCCCATGCACGAGGTCGCGGAGCCTGTCATTGTAGTGGGCGACCGCCCGGGCACGGCGATAGGAGGGTGGATGGGCGAGCGCTGCCGCCGATACCATCCGCCCGCCCGAAGAGTAGGGCAGCGGAATGCCGAGCACATCGCACAGCGGCGGCCGGATGAAGTCGATCGACCGCCAGCAATCGGGACACAGAGTGTCATGATCGGCAACAAGCGTCCGGCACGAAGCGCAGACCGGCGGCACGAGCAGGTCGGCCGTCGAGAGGCCGGCACGAAGGCTGCGGGCCCATAGCACCGAGGCGGCTTGCTTGACGGGCGGCGGCAACGCCATGACAGGGATGCTCGCAAGAGTTACGACTGCGATCGATCCTAGAGCAAGCTGCGATAAAGTGGAATCCGGTTAATCGCGAAAGCATGCGACCAATCAAGAATCTAGAGCGGGCCGGTGCTTCCGACCAAACGCAGCCCGCTCCAGAGTGCTCTCGGGATGGTGCGAAGCGGTTTTGGTAATGTCTCGGTTCGAATTTCAGCCGGTGACCCCCAGCAGCCATCGGTCTCGATGGACTCCCGATCAGGCCGTCCATATAGTTCCGCCAGTTGGGATCCTCATCAGCAGCAATATTTCTATGACCGAGCAGCGGTCGAAACGCCGCCTTGCCGCTATCCTGGCCGCCGACGTGACGGGATACTCGCGCCTGATGTCGGTGGACGAGGCGGGCACGCTCGCCCGCTTCAACGCGCTCAAGACCGAGATCATCGAGCCCAAGATCGCCCAGTATGGCGGCGCGGTCGTCGGCTCGGCGGGCGACAGTCTGCTCGTCGAGTTTTCGAGCGCCGTAGACGCCGTCCAATGCGCGGTCGAGCTGCAAACACGCATCGCCGAACGCAACGCTGACGAACCCGAGGATCGGCGCATCGCCCTGAGAATGGGCATCAACCTCAGCGATGTGATCGCCGACGGCGAGACCATCCATGGCGATGGTGTCAACGTCGCCGCCCGCCTGGAGAAGCTGGCCGAAACTGGCAGCGTCGCGATCGCCCAAGCAGTGTTCGACCAGGTCAAAGGCAAGCTCGCGCTCGAATTCACCTATCTCGGCGAGCAGAGATTTAAGAACATCGCCGAGCCGGTTCACGCTTACCGGGTCGTGACTCCCCCTTTCCTCGATCGGCCTCCAGCACCGGTACAAGCGACCGAACCCGGTCTCTCGCTGCCGAGCAAGCCCTCGATCGCTGTGCTCCCCTTCACGAACATGTCGGGGGATGCCGAGCAGGAGCATTTCGCCGACGGCATCGCCGAAGACATCATCACCGAGCTCAGCCGCTTCACCTCGCTGTTCATCATCGCGCGCAACTCGTCGTTCACGTACAAGGGGCAGGCGGTCAAGGTGCAGAACGTCGGGCTCGAGCTGGGGGTCCAGTACGTGGTCGAAGGCAGCGTCCGCAAGGCGGGCAATCGGGTGCGCGTCACCGCCCAGCTCGTGGAAGCGGCAACGGGCAGCCACTTGTGGGCGGAGCGTTACGACCGTGTGCTCGAGGACATCTTCGAGGTCCAGGACGAGATCACGCGCACGATCGTCGCCGCGGTCGAGCCCGAGCTCGCCGCCCACCAGCGCGAGCACGTCGTGCGCAAGCCGACGGATAGCCTGGACGCGTGGGAAACCTATCAGCGCGGCCTCTGGCACATGTGGCACTACGACGAGGCGGATAGTCCGGACGCTATCCGCCTTCTATCGCGCGCGACTAGGATAGACCCTGCCTTCGCCTCGGCGTATGCATATCTTGCCTACGCGCATTATCAGACGGTCATCATGGGCTGGGCGGCGGGACCCGACGAGTCGCTGGCCGCGGGATTCGCCGCCGCCAGGAAAGCATTGGAGCTCGATCCAAAGGACGCCATCGCTTACTTCGCCTTGGCCCGCATTCACATGATGCGGGGCGAGCTCGACGATTCAATCGAGTTGCTCGAGGCCTCGATCCGGCTCAACCCGTCCTTCGCCCAGTCGTACCATGGGCTCGGCATGAGCCTGACCCTGGTGGGCCGCTGCGGCGAGGCAATCGAGAACCTCGAGATGGCCGAGCGCCTGAGCCCGCGCGACCCCATCATTTGGGCGAGCCGCGTCGTGCACGCTTTGGCCTGTTTGCTCACTGGCGATGCCGCGAATGCCGCCAATTGGGCGCGCAAGACGCTGCAGGCTTCGGCGCGCAACAGCGGTTACTGGCCACACGCCGTCCTGGCCGCCGCGCTCGCTAATCTGGGACGCCTGGACGAGGCGCGGGCCGCACTCGCGCAAGCCTTGAGTGAAAGGCCAGGCCTGTCGCTCGCCTATATCAGGGAAACCCTGCCCACCAAGCCGCCCGGCGACCTCGGCCCTTACCTCGACGGCCTCGCCGGGGCGGGGCTACCGGAATGACCTCGCTTTAACGTCCGGTCGTGGGCCCAAGCGGAAACTCAAATGGAGAAACGACCGCGGTTTTCCGAAAAGAGCCGCAACCAACTAAGGTGTTGAGGCGTTGAGGTGATTCAACCTGAGCACGGATACACGCTAACATGCGGCGCCTCGGCGTCGATCACTGGATAGAGCGCTCGTGAGCCAAGCGGCTGAGATTTTCGATCGGCGGCTGCAGCGCCGCTGGTTTGCGCGCCACCGTGCGGTGATCGGGGCCGGCGATTTTCTGCGCCGGCAGGTCGCTGAGGATCTGGCCGATCGGTTGTCCGTCGTCGCCCGCCGGTTCGAGCATGGCCTCTTGATCGGGGCGGGGGCGACGGCCGCGGCGCCGATCCTCGCGCAATCAGGCAAGATCGACCGGCTTACTATTGGCGAGTCTGTTCTGGAATTGGCCCAGGGCAGTTCGTCCTCAACCGTCGTGCTCGATGGCGAGGCTTTACCCTTCGCGAGCCAGAGCTTCGATCTCGTCGTGTCGCTGCTCGATCTCCAGCAGGTGAACGACCTTCCCGGCGCGCTCGTGCAACTGAGGCAAATCCTGAAGCCCGATGGTCTGCTGCTGGCGAGTTTCATCGGCGGGGCGAGCCTTGGCGAGCTCGCGCGCGCCTTCGCCATTGCCGAAAGCGAGGCGCTTGGTGGCGTCAGTCCCCATGTCGCTCCGATGGTCGATGTGCGCGATCTTGGACAACTGCTTCAGCGCGCCGGTTTTGCTTTGCCGGTCGCCGACCTCGACCGCTTGAAACTCTCCTATGCCTCACCCCTGGCACTCATGCGTGAGTTGAGAGGCCTCGGCTTGGGCAATACGCTCGAGGCGAGGTCGCGGCGGCCGATGCGCCGGAGCGTCCTTGCCGCGCTGGAAAGCGCCTATCGCCGGGAATCGAGCGGCCCCGAAGGGCGGACCGCCGCAACCATTGAGATCCTGACCGCTACCGCCTGGTCGCCGGGACCAAATCAGCAACAACCGCTCCGGCCGGGTAGTGCCCGCGCGCGCCTTGCCGACGCTTTAGGCACGGCAGAGCTGCCGGCCGGCGAGCAGGCCGGTCCGGTCAAAGGCAGCGCAACACAGTGAGGAAGACTACCCGGCGAGGATCGCCTGGAACCAGCCGGTGACGGCCCCGATGGTTTCGGCGAGCTCGAGCGTCATGAGCGGCAGGGCAATGAACAGGCAGCCGGCGAGCACGACCGCGATGAGGGCGTACTCGATCGATGTTGCCGCGATCTCATCCGCGCCGAAATCCCTCAGCAGCTCGCGCTGCTTACTCGTCGACGCCGAACCCTTCCAGAGCCATCCCATGTCCGTTCTCCAAGCCTGGACCGTTGTCGGTCACAGCAAATCCCTGAGCATGGCGCGAAGGGGCTCGTCGGCAGGCGGCATCGCATAGTCGCCCATGCGCTTTGACCTGACCCAGGCCAGTTCCTGCCCCTCCAAAGCCTCTACCTCGCCCTGCCACTTTCTACAGATGTAGAGAGGCATCAGCAGGTGGAACGCCTCGTAGGTGTGGCTCGCGAAGGTGAAAGGCGCGAGGCACCGCACGGAGACCTCGATGCCGAGCTCCTCGCGGAGCTCGCGGATCAGGGCCGCCTCGGGCAACTCACCCTTCTCCACCTTGCCGCCGGGGAACTCCCAGAGTCCCGCCATCGATTTGCCAGGTGGCCGTCTCGCAAGCAGCACGCGCCCGTCGGGATCGACCAGCGCGCAGGCAGCAACCAGCACAACGTCCATCGTCTTGCTCGCCGTCAAGTTTGCAGAGAATGGTTAACGAGATATCGCCAAGGGAGGATTAATTTGTCTAAAGACTAACGATTGGCGATAGCTGTGGCGCATTAGCTTCTGTAGTCCGCATTGATCGCGACGTAGTCCGAGGTGAGGTCGCAGGTCCACACGGTTGCGCGGCCAGAGCCGACGCCGGCATCGACGCGAATCGTGAGCTCGGTTTGCTTGAAGTAGCCGGCGCCGAGTGTCTCGGCGTAGTCCGGATGCACCTCGCCGTCACGCGCGACCGGGATATCGCCGAACCAGATGGCGAGCTTGTCGCGGTCGGCCGCCTCGCCCGATTTGCCGACGGCCATGACGATACGGCCCCAGTTGGGGTCGTTGCCGGCGATCGCCGTCTTGACGAGCGGCGAGTTGGCGACCGAGAGGCCGATCTGGCGCGCGGCTGCCGGGCTTTCGGCCCCGGAGATCTCGATGGTCACGAACTTCGTCAGCCCTTCGCCGTCTTTGGCGACCATCAGGGCGAGGTCATGCAACACCTCGAAGAGCGTGGCCTTGAATGCCGGGAGGTCTGGATCGGAAGCCTTCGTGATCGTGGGCGCGCCGCGCCTGGTAGCGGCCCCTGTCGCGAAAACCAGCAGCGTATCGCTCGTCGAGGTGTCGCCGTCGATGGTGATGCAGTTGAAGGTCTTGGCCGCGCCTTCTGTCAGGAGCTCTTGCAACACGGGCGCCGATACGGCCGCGTCCGTCGCGACGAAGGAGAGCATGGTCGCCATGTCGGGGGCGATCATGCCGGCGCCCTTGGCGATGCCGTTGATGACGACATCCGTTTCGCCCAGCCGCACCGTGCGGGTGGCGAGCTTGGGGAAGGTGTCGGTCGTCATGATGGCGCGGGCGGCCGCTTCCCAGGAATTGGCGGACGTTCTTTCGGCGAGCCCAGGCAGCTGCTTGACGATGGGGCTCGGATCAAAAGGCTGGCCGATGACGCCGGTCGAGGCGATGAACACTTCGCTCCGATCGCAACCGGCCGCCTTTGCGGCGGCTTCCGCCGTCGCTGTGACCGTTGCCACGCCGCGCTGGCCGGTGAAGGCGTTCGAGTTGCCCGAATTGACGACCAGCGCGCGTGCCTTGCCACCCTTCAAACTGGTCCGGCACCAATCGACCGGGGCCGAGCGGGTTTTCGACTGCGTCAGCACTCCGGCGACCGTCGTGCCCGGCGCGAAGACACCAAGCAGCAGGTCGGTCCGGTTCTTGTATTTGATGCCGGCCTCGGCGGTCGCGAACCGGACGCCCTCGACGGCCGGCATTTCCGGAAGTGTCTTCGGGGCAAAGGGAGAGATGTGCATCGCGCTTGCTCCAAGCCGTTCAGACCTACTGATACCAGCCTTCGTGGGAACTGACCCATGAAGGCTGGTATCGGCGCGTGGCGGCCGGCTCTCGGAACGAGAGTCGCCTCGCGCAAACAAGAGAGAATACCAGCCTGCGCTCCGCCGCTGGTGAGTCGAGGTCTGCGCAGGCTGGTATGAGGCCTACTGCTGCGCCTCGCCGCCACCTTGCGCCGGCACCTTGCCGACACCCTCGAAGGTCTTGTCGACGATCTCGATCTTGGCCTGGCCCCGCAAGTCGATGACCGCTTCCTGCGCTTTTTTCTTCAGCAGGAAAGCGATGATCTTGTCCTTGAGGCTTTCGAAGGTCGGGAGCGGCTTCTTGCGCACTTCTTCCAGCTTAATGATGTGCCAGCCGAACTGGCTCTCGACCGGGGCCGAGACCTCGCCGGGCTTGAGGGCATAGGCCGCATCCTCGAACGGCTTCACCATCTGTCCGCGCTCGAAAAAGCCGAGATCGCCGCCCTGGGCGCCGGAGCCCTTGTCGATCGACAGCTCACTCGCGACCTTGGCGAAATCGTCGCCCTGCTTCAGGCCTTCGGCAATCTTGTCGGCCTCTTCCTTGGTCTTGACCAGAATGTGCCGGGCGCGAATTTCCTCCTGCTGGGGCGACTTGCCGACCTCCTGGTCGTAGATCTTCTGGGCCTCCGCGTCGGTGACCGCCGCCGTCACGGTCTTGTCGAAATAGGCATCCCTGAGCGCCCGGCCTTTGTAGTAGGCGAGGCGCGCGTCGAACTCGGGGCCTTGGCCGAGATTGGCTTTCACGCTTGCCGAGGCCATCAGCGTGTTATCCAGCAGATATTCGACGAGCACGCGCCGGCGCTGCGCCTCGGGCATCCCGGCGAGCTCCGGCCCGATCTCGGACTCGGCGAGCTTGATCTGACCCTCGGTAATGTCGACCCCGTCGACCTTGACGAGCACCTTGTCCTCGGCCAGGGCGGTTGTGGCGCTGAGCGAGAGCGCGGCGGCGATGCTCGCCGCGGCGAGGGTAAATCGCGATAAATTCAAGGGGGCGTTCCTTCGATTGGGATGGGGGCCGAAAGGCGTCTCAATCGAGAGACATAGCGATAGAACGGGGCGAATTCCAGTCAGCCAGGAGAGGGATCGCGCCTGCCCGCCGCGTTGACATGCCGGGGTGCCGATCCTATCTCTCCCCGAGACCTGTCCGGGCCCGCCCCCGACGGGCGCTGTGGATTGGCCTGGGCACATCCTGCCCCTGCCGGACCCGGCGCCTGCCGCTGGTTCATGCCTCGGTCCGCTCGCTCGAGTTGGACGCGGATTTTAAGAACGATGCGAAACCGGCGCTCCCCTGGGCTTTCCCACCTCTGAGGATCAACCTAGATGCTCTCTCTCGGCACCATCGCCAACAAACTGTTCGGCTCGTCGAATGATCGCAAGCTGAAGAAGCATCAGCCGCTCGTCGCCGCCATCAACGCGCTGGAGCCGGAGCTCGAGAAGCTCTCCGACGCGGACTTGCGGGCACGCACCGATCAGTTCCGCAAGGAGGTTGCCGAAGGCAAAGACGTGGACGACCTCCTGGCGCCGGCCTTCGCCACCGTCCGTGAAGCCGCCAAGCGCACGCTCGGCCAGCGGCATTTCGACGTGCAGCTGGTTGGCGGCATGGTGCTGCACGACGGCATGATCTCCGAGATGAAGACCGGCGAGGGCAAGACGCTGGTCGCAACCCTCCCCGTCTATCTCAACGCACTCGCCGGCAAGGGCGTCCACGTCGTCACCGTCAACGACTATCTCGCCCAACGCGACGCCGAATGGATGGGCCAGATCTACAAGTTCCTGGGGCTCTCCGTCGGCTGCATCGTGCATGACCTCAACCAGGACCAGCGGCGCGAGGCCTACGGCTGCGACGTCACCTACGGCACCAACAACGAGTACGGCTTCGACTATCTGCGCGACAACATGGAGCACTCGGTCGAGTCCATGGTGCAGCGCGGGCATGCCTTCGCCATCGTCGACGAGGTGGATTCGATCCTGATCGACGAAGCGCGCACGCCGCTCATCATCTCAGGGCCCGTCGAGGATCGCTCCGATCTCTACAACGCCATCGACGACTTCATGCCGAAGCTCGCGCCTGAGGACTTCGAGGTCGACCTGAAGCAGCGGCAAGTGTCGCTGACCGAGATCGGCAACGAGCATATCGAGGACATGCTGAAGGCCGCCGGCATGCTGAAGGGCGCTTCGCTCTACGATCTCGAAAATGTGCGCATCGTCCACCACGTCAATCAGGCGTTGCGCGCGCACACCCTCTTCCAGCGCGACAAGGATTACATCGTCCGCAACAACGAGGTCGTCATCATCGACGAGTTCACCGGCCGCATGATGCAGGGCCGGCGCTACTCGGATGGATTGCATCAGGCGCTCGAAGCCAAGGAAGGCGCCAAGATCCAGCCGGAGAACCGGACGCTCGCCTCGATCACCTTCCAGAACTACTTCCGTCTTTACGGGAAGCTCGCCGGCATGACTGGCACGGCGTCGACGGAAGCGCAGGAATTCCTCGACATCTATGGCCTGGACGTCGCCGAGATCCCGACCAACATGAACATCGCGCGTGCCGACGAGGACGATGAGGTTTATCGCACCGCCAAAGAGAAGTACCGCGCCATTGTCGCGCTCATTGCCGATTGCCACCGGCGCGGCCAGCCCGTGCTCGTTGGCACGACCTCGATCGAGAAGTCGGAATTGCTGTCGGGCATGCTGAAGGACCGCGCCTTCATCAAGGAGCTCGGCGCGACGCTGCTCACTCAGGCGAGCGGGATTACCGACAAGCGCGATGTCGCGCAGAAAACCTACCTCGAGGATGCCGGTAGGTTTCTTGAAGACCTGGGCGCCAAGGGGCGGGGCAGCAACGAGCAGCTCATCCCGCACCACGTCTTGAACGCCCGCTACCACGAGCAGGAGGCCTTCATCGTCGCCCAGGCCGGCGTGCCGGGCGGCGTCACCATCGCCACCAATATGGCCGGCCGCGGCACCGACATTCAGCTCGGCGGCAACATCGATTTCCAACTCAAGGCCTGGCTCGCCGAGAAGAGCCAAGCCAACGGCAGCGGCGAGATCCCGGAGAGCGATATCCGCCGCGAGCGCGAGCGGATCTCCGGCGAAGTCGCCGGGAAGAAGCGGAAAGCGCTCGACGCCGGCGGCCTCTACGTGCTCGGCACCGAGCGCCACGAGAGCCGGCGCATCGACAATCAGCTGCGCGGCCGCTCGGGCCGTCAGGGCGATCCTGGCCATTCGAAATTCTTTCTCTCCCTCGAGGACGATCTGATGAAGATCTTCGCCTCGGACCGCATCGATGGCGTGCTGCAGAAGCTCGGCATGGAAGAGAACGAGGCGATTACGCATCGCTGGATCAACAAGGCGCTGGAGCGCGCGCAGCAGAAGGTCGAGGCGCGCAATTACGAGGCGCGCAAATACGTCCTCAAATACGACGACGTCATGAATGACCAGCGCAAGGTCATCTTCGAGCAGCGCATCGAGCTGATGAGCGAGGTGGATGTCGCCGAGACGATTGCCGAGATGCGGCACGAGGTGGTCGACGAGCTCGTCGCCAAGCACATCCCCGAGAGCGCTTATGCCGAGCAGTGGAAAACCGAGGAGCTGAAGACAGACGTCTTCAACATCTTCGACGTCGAAGTGCCGGCGGCCGACTGGGCGGCCGAGGAAGGCATCGCCGACAGCGAGATCCGCGAGCGGCTGACGAAAATCTCCGACGAGGCCTATGCCCGCAGGGTCGCCGAGGTCGGCAACGAGCCGATGCGGCATCTCGAAAAGATGGTGCTGCTGCATACGCTCGACCATCTCTGGCGCGATCACATCGTCAATCTCGAACACTTGCGCGAGGTCATCGGTTTGCGCGGCTATGCGCAGCGCGATCCGCTGAATGAGTACAAGTCCGAAAGCTTCGAGATGTTCCAGAGTCTCCTCAATCAGCTGCGGACGGCGGTGACCGGTCAGCTCATGCATCTGGTGCTCCGCCGCGACCAGCCGCCGCCGGAGGCCGAGCCGCTGCCGCCAATGGAAGGCCACAAGATCGATCCCTTCACGGGCGAGGACGAGTTCGAGCTGGCGGAGGCGCAACGTCCCTCATCGGGTGCGCAGCGCAAGCCCGTGGCACAAGGCGGCGCCATGGCAGCCCTCGGCCGCGAGCTCAAGGACGAACCGGTCAAGAGCCGCAAGGGCGCCGACGGCGTCAACCCGCGCGATCCCTCCACTTGGGGCAAGGTTTCGCGGAACGCCGCTTGTCCGTGCGGCTCGGCCAAGAAGTTCAAGCATTGTCACGGGAAGTTGGGGTGAGGCCGTTAGCGGCGCGGCCACTCGGCCGGCGCACGCTATTCTCCACCCAGGAGCGGCTGCAATGTTTCGCCTTTTCCCAAGGGGAAATGGTGGCGCGGTCCATGCGGAGCATGGCTTCGCCATGACAGCGCCGGATGAGGGGGTACGATGTCTCTTATGGAAAAAGGTCCAACACTACGACCCAGCCGACAGACCTTTTTCCTTCCGATAGCCCTTACCCCCTCTCCCGCCTGACGGCACCCTCTCCCCATGGGAGAGGGCAGATAGAGGCGCAGCACTCAGTCTTGCGGTGCCAATATTTTGCCGCAGGCTCGTTGTATGCGCTCCCGACCGCGATGATCTGCCTTCTCCCAAGGGGAGAAGGTGGCGCGAACCACCGGTTGAGGGGGTACGGTCTCCCCGTTGGAAAAAGTCCGCCCACACGGCCGGACCGACCGACCTTCTTCCTTTCGTGAGTACTTACCAACTCTCCCGCTGTCGGCACCCTCCCCCGTTGTGCCGGAGGCGCGCCTTCGGCACGACGGGAGAGGGCGGAAAGAGGCGATGGATTGTGCGACGTGGCAGGTGCCAACGCGACATCGCACGGAGCTCGCCGGAGCAGTCTCGCGGAACGTCTCTCGGCTCAATCGCCTTCTCCCAAGGGGAGAAGGCGGCGCGGTCCATGCGGAGCATGGCTTCGCCATGACAGCGCCGGATGAGGGGGTACGATGTATCTTATGGAAAACTGTCTGACAACACGGTCCAGCAGGCAGACCTTTTTCCGCTCGATAGCCGATACCCCCACTCCCGCCTGACAGCACTCTTTCCCCATGGGATTGGGCCGATGTGGGGAGGCTTCATCAAACATCACACGATGTCGAACCCGCAGCCGGTGCGGGTGCGAGTCCCACCGAAGTCCTGGGGCCAACGTCGATCACCCCCCAAACCCCTTCGCCCGGTGCACCTCGCGGCCGGCGAGGAGCGTCAGCAGCACCTCGGTGCCGCCAAGCTCACGCGGGTTGATCGCAAAGACATCGCGATCGAGCACGATGATGTCGGCGTATTTTCCCTTCGCGAGCGAGCCGGTGTCGGCCTCGCGCCAGGCGGTGCGAGCAGCGTTCAACGTATAGCCCTTCACCACCTCGTCGACGCTCATGCATTGCTCGGGCAGGAAGACGGGATGATCGGGCGAGCGCAGCTTCTCCGGCAGCCGCGTCACCGCCGTCTGCATGATCGCGAAGGGATTGAGCGTCGAGACGCCCCAGTCGCTCGAAACGGCATACTCGGCACCTGCATCGATCAGCGAGCGGAAAGCGTACATCCATTTGCCGCGCTCGGGCCCCATCATCGGCAGCGCCACGTCGTCGACCGAGGGTTCGTGGCGGGCCCAGAGCGTCTGGATGTTGGCGACGGCGCCGAGCTCGTGAAAGCGCGGGATATCGGCCGGATCGATCGCCTGGATGTGGGCGAGCTGATGCCAGGCCGGCCAAGCCCCGTTGACCTCGCGCGCCGCCTGTATGCCATCGAGCGCCGCACGCGCCGCCTTGTCGCCGATGACGTGCACGTGGATCTGGAAGCGCGCGGCATCGACGGCGATGAACAGCTCGCGGAAATGGTTCTCGCCGAACATCACCGGCGCGTTGCCGCCCTTCTCGTCGGAATAGTCCTCGAGCATCGCCGCCGTGCGGTTCTCGAACACGCCGTCGAAGAAGAATTTGGCGGAGTGCATGCGGACCATCGGCGAGGCGTAGTCGCGGCGGAGCATGGTCAAGCGCTCGAGCGCGCCGTCGACGGTGTCCTCGGAATTGACGAGACCAGTCGCGGCGACGCGGACGCTGAGCTCGCCGGCTTTGTCGAGCGCACCGTAGACGCGCATGTGCCGCTCCTGCACCAGCGCGTCGAGCACGCCGGTGATGCCGTGCCGGTTGCAGAGCGCCTGGCCGAACTTGACGCCCTTGGCGTAATCGGCGTCCGTGCGCTCCGGCATGCGCGACCGGGCCCAGTAGATCGCGTGCTCATAGAGCATGCCCGTCGGCTCGCCCTTGGCATCCTTGACGAAATGGCCATTCTCGGGGTCCGGCGTATCGCGCGTGAGGCCGATGGCCTTACAGGCTTTCGTATTGATGCAGGCGCTGTGCGCGTCGGAGGCAAGGGTGAAGACCGGCCGGCCGGGCACGGCCTTGTCGAGCGCTTGGCGGTTAAGGTTGTGCTCGCCGAAGATGCCGGAGTACCAGCCGACGCCGTTGACCCAGGCGTTCCCCGGACTGGTCTTGCCGAAGGCCGCGAGCGCCGCCTGGAACTCGGCCACCGTCGTCAGGCCTTCGAGATCGGCCGACATCGCGCGGTCGGTGCCGCTGTCCTGGAGATGGATATGGGTGTCCTGGAAGCCCGGCAGCACGAGCCGTCCGCCGGCATCGATCACTTTGGTTTTCTTGTCCGCGAGGGAACGGATGTCCTCGGTGGTGCCGAGCGCGGCGATCCGCCCGTTGCTGACCGCCAATGCCTCGGCACGGGGGTTGAGCACATCCATCGTGCGGATGTCGCCATTGATGAGGATGAGGTCGGGGGCGGAAGTTTCGAATTTTGTCATTCTCTATGACTTCTGAGTTGCATAGCGGCCACGCAGGGCGGCGGACGGGTCGGCGGCAATCTTCCGACATCACCGCCGTAACACCAAACTTACCCGACCGTCACGGCCGCGCAGGCGGCCGCCCAGCCATGCTTGACCGGGCGCGGCCGACGCTGCTCGCGCAAAGCCGGTAGAACAAAGTCGCTTTTGTCTGAACTCGTGGTGAGGCACATATCGAACCGAGACCTGCCTGGGTGCCCGCCTTCGCGGGCATGACGGAGAGGGGTGACGGTCATCAATATTGGATCGAACTCTGTGAATATGGACGGTTGCTTGGGACTTCAGAACCTTGGCCACCCACCGGCATCCCCGATATTTGTGTTCTATCCGTCCTTCCACTTGAAATCCACGAATTGCGCGCGGAGGTCTTTCTTCGACACCTTGCCGGTCGCCGTCATCGGCAGCGTCGGCACGAACACGACGTCGTCCGGCACCTGCCACTTCGCGACTTTCGGGCGAAGGAAATCGAGCACGGAGTCTTTCGTCGCGCCGCCACCTTCTTTCGCGACGACCACGAGCAGCGGCCGCTCGTCCCATTTGGGATGCGGAATGCCGATGACCGCGCAGGTCGCGACCCCCGGACAGGCCATGGCCGAGTTCTCGACGTCGATGGATGAGATCCATTCGCCACCGGACTTGATGAGATCCTTCGAGCGGTCGACGATGGTGAGCACGCCGGAGGGTGAGATGGTCGCGACGTCCCCGGTGCGGAACCAGCCGTCCTTGTCGAAGGCTTCCCGCGTCGCCTTCTCGTTGTCGAAGTAGCCCGAGATCACCGTGTTGCCGCGCACATGCAGCTCGCCCGAGGCCTTGCCGTCGTGGGCTAAGGGATTGCCGTTGTCGTCGCTGATCTTGAGGTCGACGCCGTAAAGCCGGCGTCCTTGCGATTGCTTGATCGTCCACCGCTCCTCGGGGGCTAGCGTCTTCTCGGCCGGCGAGAGCTGCGAGCAGGTCCCGACCGGGCTCATCTCCGTCATGCCCCAGCCGTGGGTCATCTCGACGCCAAAGTCGCGTTCGAAGGCCTGGATCAAGGAGGGCGCCGCCGCCGAGCCGCCGACGAGGACTTGCTTGAGGCCCTTCGGCCCGCGTCCGCGTTTCGTCATCTCGGCGAGCAACCCCTGCCAGACCGTCGGCACGCCCCAGGAGGCATCGACACTCTCGGTGTCCATGAGATCGAAGAGGCTCGCGCCATCGAGCTTGGCGCCCGGGAACACGAGCGATGTTCCCGACATCGGCGCGGAATAGGGCAGGCCCCAGGCGTTGACGTGGAACAGTGGCACGACCGGCAACACCTTGACGCCGGGTCCGAAGCTCGTGCGGTTGGGGACCAGGACGGAAAAGGAGTGCAGGAAGCTCGACCGATGCGTGTAGAGCGCGCCCTTGGGCTCGCCCGTGGTGCCCGAGGTGTAGCAGAGGCTCGAGGCGGTGCGCTCGTCGAAGACCGGCCAGTCGTAGGCGGTGGGCGCGCCTTCGATCATGTCCTCGTAGCAGAGTAGATCGACGGCGCTCTCCGGCATATGCGCGCGATCCGTCATGACGGCGGTGCGCATGTCGGCCGGCAGCTTGTCGCGAAGTTTCTCGATCAGTGGCAGGAAGGTCAGATCGCAGAAGAGGAGCTTATCCTTCGCGTGATGGGTGATGTAAATGACCTGCTCGGGGAAAAGGCGCGGATTGATGGTGTGGCAGACGGCGCCGATGCCGGAGATCGCATAGTAGAGCTCGAAATGGCGGTAGCCGTTCCAGGCGAGCGTCGCCACCCGGTCGCCGGGGCCGATGCCCTGGGCGCGGAGCGCGTGGGCGAGCTGGGAGATGCGCGCGAGCGAGTCCCGATAGGTGGTGCGATGGATGCCGCCTTCGACGGCCGCCGAGACCACCTCCGCGATTGGATGAACGTCGGCGGCATAGCGGATGATATCGGAGATGAGGAGCGGCCGCTCCATCATGAGGCCGTTGAGCATCGTGTCCTCCCTGGACCTTTTGTTGGCCGGAAGGGTTACACGAAACCGCTAGGAGGGGAAGATCACTGCCAGTGAATCACAGGCTAAATTCCGCGCCTTGTCGGTTCAATCGCCCTCTCCCATGGGGCTACGGCATACACGGATTTTTTTGAGTCGCTGGAGTCGCTTAGCTTTCGGCTGGTGAAAGGCGGTTGCATGGCTACACTTGCGTGTGATTCTGTTGGTGTCGATCAAACTCTGATTCGGAGGGATCGGCATGCGGGAG